>JAZNRQ010000001.1:0-10061 GCA_045590735.1 Faecousia sp.
GCAAAAAGCCTGTTATTATGTGGTAATTATCGGATTTCTGCCCGCATTCCTCTTCCGACCTCGCTACGCTCGGCCACCTTCCCCCCGGGGGAAGGTATTGATGCGGTGCGTTATACGAACTGCTCGATAAACCGGAATTTATTCTTTAAACATCGGTGTGGACAGATACCGGTCGCCGGAGTCCGGCAGCAGAACCACGATCCGCTTGCCTGCATTTTCCGGACGCTGGGCAACGGTAATAGCTGCGTGCAGTGCCGCACCGGAGGATATACCGATAAGCACACCTTCCGATTTACCCATCAGCCGTCCGGCAGCATAGGCTTCTTCTTCTGTGACGGTAATGATCTCGTCATAAATTGCGGTATCCAAAACCGCCGGGATAAAATTGGCACCGATGCCCTGCAGACCGTGGCTGCCCGCAAGTCCCTTGGACAGCAGGGGAGAGCCGGCAGGCTCTACCGCAATGATCTGAATGTTGGGGTTTTGGGCTTTCAGATAGCGGCCTGTGCCGGTCAGAGTGCCACCGGTGCCTACACCGGCAATAAAAATGTCCACATTGCCGTCGGTATCCCGCCAGATCTCCGGGCCGGTGGAGGCTTCGTGGGCAGCAGGATTGGCGGGGTTTTCAAATTGGGAGGGGATAAAGCTGCCGGGGATCTGGGAAGCCAGCTGATTTGCCTTTTCAATGGCACCGGTCATACCCTTTGCACCTTCCGTCAGTACCAGCTCCGCACCAAAAGCACCCATCAGCAGCCGCCGTTCCATACTCATAGAGTCGGGCATCACAATGATCGCACGGTAGCCACGGCAGGCAGCAACGCTGGCAAGTCCAATGCCGGTGTTACCGGAGGTGGGCTCGATGATGGTGCTGCCGGGCTTTAAAAGTCCCTGCTTTTCCGCTTCGTCGATCATAGCAAGTGCTACCCGGTCCTTTACAGAACCGGCAGGATTCCAGCCTTCCAGTTTGCCCAACAGTTGGGCGGAAAGCTGATTTTCTTTTTCAATATTATGCAACGCCAGCAGCGGTGTATTGCCGATGAGCTGCTGGGCTGATTGGTAAATATGGCCCATATATGCATACCTCCGGGAGAATATAGTAAAATTATAAAACCTGCAGTCACCCTTGTCAATGGCAGCGTTGACAAGGGGGAAACATTGTGATATAAATCTTTAAAAAGGGGGAGAGAGAATGGATGCGATCGAGCGGAGAATTGAAACCGTAGTAGATACCATTTTGGAGGATTATACCCGCAGCCGGGATATTGATAGGATGGAGCAGTCTGCCCAGCCGGACAAAGATGTGATCATTGATGTGATCGAAAAGCTGCGGCGCATTGTGTTTCCTGGTTACTTCCGGGAGAAGAATTACCGGACATATAATTTAAAGCACAACCTGTCCACGCTTATTGAGGATGTGATGTACCATCTGAGTGACCAAGTGGAGCTGGTATTCCGGGAGGATGGACGAACCGGCGAGGATGCCCGGAATGTGTGCCTGGAATTTTTAAGCCGGATTCCAGCGGTGCGGGAGATGGTGCAGACGGATCTACAGGCAGCTTACGACGGTGACCCGGCAGCCACCGGTATGGCAGAAGTGATCTTCTCTTATCCGGGACTGTTTGCTATTACGGTTTACCGGCTTGCCCACGAGCTGTATGCGCTGCGTGTACCTATGATTCCCAGAATTATGACCGAGTATGCCCACAGTATTACTGGAATTGATATTCACCCTGGTGCCACCATTGGAAAATTCTTCTTTATCGACCACGGCACCGGTATTGTGGTGGGTGAAACCACGGTGATCGGTGAAAATGTGAAGATCTATCAGGGCGTGACCCTGGGCGGACTTTCCACCCGTGGGGGACAGAGCCTCCGGGGCAAGCGTCGTCATCCCACCATTGAGGACAATGTGACCATTTATGCCAACGCCTCTATCTTGGGCGGTGAAACGGTGATCGGACAGGGATGTGTGATCGGCGCATCTGCCTTTATCACCAAGTCCGTGCCGCCCTGCACCACCGTCAGCATCAAAAGTCAGGAATTGCAGATGAAGCCCCAAGGCAACTGCACAAACTGCGAAAACTGCAAAGAGAAGTTTTGATAGAAACCAAGCGTGTTAACCCACGCTTGGTTTTTATTATACCTTCAAATTCCAATTTATCGAGCAGTCTATCGATAGAATACGTAGGGGCGAGCATTGCTCGCCCGCCCGATTTGTAAAACAAATCGGGATCGCCATCGGCGATAAGTCAATGATTTCCTACGGAAATTCCAATAATTTGCGAGCAAATTATTGGACGGGCGACCAATGGTCGCCCCTACATTCCTCATCGAAACAGCTCGATAAACCGGAATTTATTGAGCGATAGATCGTGACCGAGTGACATTTATCGTATCGATATCCCACCGGGGTCTCAGAACGAAATTGTCAGCGTGGTAAAATCCTCCCATTTTTTACGGAATTTGCGGGGAGTTTTTTCGACTTTTTTTGAGAAAAAACGGCTTTGTTCATAAAATGTTCATAAACGGAAAGAGAAAATACAGTATAATATCTTATCTCTGTGCCTTGCATAATTAACGTATTTTCTTAAAATCGGAGTAATTTTATGAAAAGAACACTGGTAGATTTACAGGATTTTGTCAAGCAGATCGCCACCCGTTACGGCGATCGTGCGGTATATCGCTATCTTGTTGACGGTTATGTGGTAAACAAGAGCTTTAAAACCTTTGAACAGGATATCAATTCCGTTGCTTCCTGGTTCGTCCGCAGAGGCTGGGAAGGGAAGCATATTGCCATTATCGGTTCCTCCAGCTACTACTGGATGACTTCCTTTTTGGGCATTACCTGCAGTGCCAATGTGGTGGTACCCATTGATAAAATGCTGCCGGATGATGAGATCTTGAATTTGCTTTTATTGGGCGATGTGGATGCGGTATTTCTTTCGGAGGAGTATGCCTATCTGGCATCCCAGATCCGCAATGCGGACAACAAGGTGACGGAAATCGTCGACTTTTCCGGAGAAGCATACCAGCAGATCCTGCTTACGGAGCATACCCGGCTGCCTTCCATCGACCCGGACGGATTGGCAGAAATATTGTTCACCTCCGGCACAACCGGTGTCAGCAAGGGCGTTATGCTCAGCCAGAGAAATATTGTTGCCAATATTAACGAGATCTACAGGCTGGACTATGCCCAGAATCTCCGGTGCAAGCCGGTGGTTATGTCGGTGCTGCCTATTCACCATACCTTCGAGCTGACGGTGGACAACCTGGGCGTGATCTATTGCGGTGCAACGGTCTGTATCAACGATAAGCTGGAAAATATCGTTGTGAATCTGCGGCGGTTTAAGCCGGCGGTTATTCTGGTGGTGCCTGCCATTGCGGAAGTGTTTTACAAAAAGGTGCTGGAAGGCATCAATAAGGGCAAGACCCGTTATTTCTTCTATGTGATCCGAAAGATCAACCGCTTTCTGCGGTTCTTCCACATTGATATCAGCCGTCTGCTCTACAAGAGCCTGCTGAATAAATTCGGCGGCAACCTGACCAATGTGATCGTTGGCGGTGCGGCACTGCGGACGGAGGTCGCGGAAGCCTTCCAGGAGTTCGGTATCAATATGTACCAGGGCTACGGTCTGACCGAATGCGCCCCGCTGATCTCCGCCAACTACCCCAAGGGCAACAAGTTTGCCTCTGTGGGTAAGCCGGTTTCCTATATGGATGTAAAGATCGAAGATGGCGAGATTTTGGTCAAGGGTCCCGGTGTGATGCTGGGCTACTATAAGAATCCCGAAGCCACCGCCGAAGCCTTCACCGAGGACGGCTATCTGCGTACCGGCGACCTGGGCTACTTTGACAAGGACGGTTATCTGTACATTACCGGCCGTTCCAAGAACCTGATCATTCTGGACAATGGCAAGAATATCTATCCCGAGGAGCTGGAAAGCCACTTTGCTACCATTGAAGGCGTCAAGGATGTTATGGTTTACGAAAGCAACGGTAAAATTGCCGTGGCCTTCCAGCCTGTGGATATTCACGATGAAGTGATTCTGAAAAACATCAAGCTGAAGGTCAAAGAGATCAATAACAGCCTGCCTTCCTATAAGCGCGTGGTGAACTTAAACTTTGTGGCACGGGATTTCCCTAAGACCACCACAATGAAGATCAAGCGCAAGGAAGCTATGCAGATGATCGAGCAGGTCATCGAGAAGAAGAAAGTACCCCACGTACCTGCCAAGACCGAGACGCAGAAGAAGATCGTCAGTGCCTTTGAATCGGTTTTGGGCTGCAAGGATCTGGGCATCAAGGAATCCTTCTTTGATATTGGCGGCGACAGCTTGGCGGCATTTGAGGTAGCGGCGATCCTGGGCATCCAGGCGCAGGACCTTTACGAGTACCCCTCTGCGGAACTGCTGGAGGGTGTGCTGCTGGCAAACAAGGAAGAGGTAAAGCAGGAAAAGAGCGACACCGATGTCAATGCTTTCATTACCCACAACGCAAATGTGCGGTATGAGGAGGAAATTTCCTGCGTTCTGCTGACCGGTGCTACAGGCTTTTTGGGCAGCCATATCCTGCGTGCGCTGGAGAGAAGAAGTATGCGGGTCATTTGCCTTGTCCGTAATGAAGAAAAGCTCAAGAACGTTTTAAAGTATTATTTCCCCAGAGGTCACGTAACATTTGACTATACGGTAGTTGTGGGCGACATCACAAAGCCCCGTTTCGGTCTTTCTAAGGAAGAATATCAGCGTTTGGCAGAGCAGGTGGATATGGTCATCCACACGGCGGCAAATGTGAAGCACGCAGGTCACTATGAGGATCTGGAGCTGACCAATGTGATAGGCACCCAGACGGTCATTGATTTCTGTAAGGATGCCGGTGCTATTTTGCAGCACACCTCTACCGCCAGCGTCAACGGCTCCGGTACGGTGGAACAGAATAATCCTGATGCGATGTTCGACGAATTTGTGCTGGATATCGGTCAGAACTATTCTCAGAATGTGTACATCCATTCCAAGTACAAGGCAGAGGAGCTGGTGCTCCTGGCAAGAGAAAGCGGCCTTAAGGTCAATATCTTACGGATCGGTAACCTGACCTGGAGAAAGTCCGACGGCAAATTCCAGATCAATGCACAGGACAACGGCTTCCTGGACCGGTTCAGAGGTTTGGTGAAGGTGGGTATGTACAGCCCGGAGCTGGCGGATTATCCCATCGACTTTACCCCTGTGGACGAATGTGCCGAGGCGTATACACGGCTTGCGCTGAATCACCGGGCCAACAATATTTACAATTTGTATAATCCCCATATGTACAGCGTGGACAGACTGGTCAAACGCTTCTACTGGGGCATTAAAAAGGTATCCCGTGAGACCTTTGAAAAGGCAGTGCGGGAACTGATCACCGATAAAGAGGTTGCGGTGCTTTCGTTCTACAATACCATTGCGTCCGCATCCAAGAGTATTCCCATTAATAATACCTTTACGGTGAAGGAACTGCGAAAGCTGGGATTCCGGTGGTCGAAGATCGGCATCCGGTATCTGCATTTTGCAAATAAGATCAAATAAAAGAGGCAAACTATGAGAATTGGTATCGATATAGGCTCCACGACTATCAAATGTGTCGTTTTGGATGAGGAAGGAAACCTGATCCATAAAAGCTACGAACGGCACTTTGCGATGATCACGGAAAAAACAAGAGAGGTAATTCGGGGTCTCATTGAACAATTTCATATTACTGAGCCTGTTGTATGTGCCGTTTCCGGCTCTGCGGGTATGGGCCTTGCGGAAAAGGCAGGTCTGCCCTTTGTGCAGGAGGTCTATGCTACCAAGGTGGCAATGAACCGCCGCCTGCCCGATGCGGACGTGGTGATCGAGCTTGGCGGTGAGGATGCAAAGATCCTGTTCCTCAAGGGCAACCTGGAGGTTCGTATGAACGGCACCTGCGCCGGCGGTACCGGTGCGTTTGCGGATCAGATGGCAAGTCTGATGCAGATCGATACCGGGGAAATGAACGAACTGGCAAAGAAGCAGGAGAAGATCTATTCCATCGCCTCCCGCTGCGGTGTTTTCGCCAAGACGGACATTCAGCCACTATTAAACCAGGGAGCCCGGAAAGAGGACATTTCCGCAAGCATTTTCTATGCCATTGTGAATCAGACCATCACCGGTCTGGCACAGGGTCACCCCATTGAGGGCAATATTGTCTACCTGGGCGGTCCGCTGACCTTCCTGTCGGAGCTGCGGAAGGCTTTTGACAATACATTGGGCTGTGTGGGCACTTGTCCGGAGGATTCTTTGGTGTTTGTGGCACTGGGTGCGGCATATTACGCAGAGGAAACGGTGGATCTGGAAGAGGCTTACCGGCGGATCGGGGAAAAGTCTGAGTTTACTGCCAGCTCGGCACTGAAGCCATTGTTTACCGACAAGGCGGAGTATGATGCTTTTATGGAGCGGCACAATGCCCACCGGGTCCCCCGGAAAGAGGGCATTCCATACTCCGGCGACGCGTATTTGGGCATTGATTCCGGCTCTACCACCCTGAAGGTGGTTTTGACCGATGCGGAAGGCTCCATCATTTTCTCCAAGTATCAGTCTAACCGGGGCAAGCCTGTGGAGGTGGCACGGGAAACACTGCTCGAAATGTACGAACAGTATCCGGATGTGAAGATCGTCTCCAGTGCCGTCACCGGCTATGGTGAGGATATGATGCGCTGCGCTATGGGCATCGACATCGGTGTGGTGGAGACCGTTGCCCACTTTACGGCGGCCAAGTACTTTATGCCGGATGTGGAATTTATCATTGATATCGGCGGCCAGGATATGAAATGCTTCAAGATCCGTGGCGGTGCCATTGACAGTATCTTCTTAAACGAAGCCTGCTCCTCCGGCTGCGGCTCGTTTTTGCAGACCTTTGCAAACTCTTTGGGGCATCCCATCGACCGGTTTGCGGAGCTGGGTCTTTTCGGCAACAATCCGGTGGACTTAGGCTCCCGCTGTACGGTGTTTATGAACTCCTCTGTGAAACAGGCGCAGAAGGAGGGTGTCACCATTGAAAATATCTCTGCCGGTCTTTCTATCAGCGTGGTGAAAAATGCCCTCTATAAGGTCATCCGTGTCCACTCTGCAGAGGAGCTGGGCAAGAAGATCGTGGTGCAGGGCGGTACATTCCTTAATAATGCGGTGCTTCGTGCCTTCGAGCAGGAGATCGGTGTGGATGTGATCCGCCCGGACATTGCCGGTATGATGGGTGCTTATGGTGCGGCACTTTATGCCAAGCAGATGAAAAAGCACAGCGGCTATTCCGGTATTTTGTCCTACCAGCAGATGAAGGATTTTCAGTATACCATTAAAAGCGTCACCTGCCGTGGCTGTAATAACCGATGCCAGCTGACGGTCAACGATTTCGGTGAAGGCCGTAAGTTTATCGGCGGCAACCGGTGCGAGCGCCCGGTGACCAATAAGGCACAGGACGATTCTTTGAATCTTTATGAATATAAGCTCAAAAAGCTGGCGGAATTCCCGGAGGGAACCGGAAATCGCGGTGTCATAGGTCTGCCGATGGGGCTTAATATGTACGAAATGTACCCCTTCTGGAACACCCTGTTCCGGGAGTTGGGCTTTACGGTGAAAATGAGCGGCTATTCCAACCGGAAGCTGTACCTGAAGGGGCAGGGAACTATCCCCTCCGATACGGTATGCTTCCCGGCAAAAATGGTCCACGGACACATCCAGCAGCTGATCGAAATGGGTGTGGATGCCATCTTCTATCCCTGCCAGACCTATAACTTTGACGAGAAGAAGGCGAAAAACAATTATAACTGTGCGGTGATCGCCGGTTATCCGGAGGTCATTGAGGCAAATACCCTGAATTTCGGGAATATTAAGTATATCCACGATTACGTGGGTCCCCACGTTAAGCGGGAGTTCCCGGGACGGATGCACAAGCTGCTGCAAAAGCACTTTGGAGGCTTTACCAAATCTGAGGTGGCTGCCGCCTGTAAGAAGGCTTATGCCGCCTACGACGGCTATATGGCAGATGTGCTCAGCCAGGGTCAGAAGATCGTTGCCGAGGCCCGGCAGCAGGGCAAGCGGATCATCGTGTTGGCTGGCAGACCCTACCATGCAGATCCGGAGATCAACCACGGTATCCATAAGCTGATCGCCGCTCTTGGTTTTGCGGTGATCTCGGAGGATGCGGTGGCACCGCTGGAGCCTGCCTTTAAGGTCAATCTTTTGAGCCAGTGGACTTACCACCAAAGACTGTTCTCCGCTGCCCGCTATGTGGCAGATCAGGAGGATATGTACCTGGTGCATCTGGTGTCCTTCGGCTGCGGATTGGATGCGCTGACTGCCGACGAGGTGCGGAGCATTCTGGAGGTCTGCGGCAATCTGTACACCCAGATTAAGATCGACGAGGTTACCAATTTGGGTGCCATTAAAATTCGTTTGAGAAGCCTGATTGCGGCTATAGAACAGGAAAACAAGAGGGAAGAGAATGAAAAGGATTTCGCATTACAGGGAGCGCATTAAGTTCACTCTCAAAATGAAAAAGGACTATACCATCCTCTCTCCCAGTATGGCTCCTATTCATTTTCAGCTACTGCGCCCGGTATTTCAAAGACAGGGCTTCCACGTGGATATTATGGAGAATGAAGGCCCTGAGGTTTTGCAGCTTGCGCTGAAATATCTCCATAACGATCTGTGCTATCCGGCAATGCTCACCACCGGTCAGATGCTTGCCACCATGAAAAGCGGCAAGTACGATCCCAAGAAGGTAGCAATGGTCATCACCCAATCCGGTGGCGGCTGCCGTGACAGCAACTACATCAATCTGATGCGAAAAGCCTTTGAAAAGGCAGGCTATCCGGATGTGCCGTTTATCTCTGCCAATTTATGGGGCTTGGAGCTGAATACCGGTCTGAACCTGACCCCCGTGACCCTTCTGATGGCATTTTCGGGACTGGTTTACGGTGATATGCTGATGATCCTCAGCAACCAGGTTCGCCCCTACGAGGTCAACAAGGGAGAGACGGACCGGGTGCTTGACAAGTGGATCAAGCACTTGGGAAGCACCTATTCCAAGGGTCGGGGCTACAGCTTCGGCAAGATCAAGAAGAATCTGAAGCAGATCGCTGACGATTTTGCCGCTATTCCCGTGAACAAAGTGCCCAAGGTGAAGGTGGCGATGATCGGTGAGCTGTTCCTCAAATACTCCGCACCGGGCAACAACCACCTGGAGGAGTTCTTGGCGGAGCAGGATTGCGAGGTCTATGTGCCCAGCATTTTGAGCTTCGGTGCCTATAAGACCAACGGTGCTCTGGAGGATCTGCGGCTTTACGGCGGCAGCAAAATCAAGAGACTGATTCTGGAAATTATGATGATGTATTTCTTCAAGATGGAGGATATTCTGATCTCCGCCATTGAAGCAAACCCGGCATTTGTGCCCCCGGAGCGGGTCAATGACCTGAAAAAGCGGGTAGAGGGCGTCATCGACATCGGCAACAGTATGGGCGAGGGCTGGTATCTTGCGGCGGAAATGCTGGAATTTGCAGACCACGGTTATGAGAATATCGTGATCGTGCAGCCCTTCGGCTGCCTGCCTTGCCACGTGGCGGCAAAGGGTATGATCAACAAGGTCAGACGGATCGATCCCCGGTTGAACATTGTGGATATTGAGTACGACCCCGGTGCCACAAAGGTCAATCAGGAGAACCGGATCAAGCTGATGCTGGCAGTAGCCAAGGAAAAACTGAAATAAAAGATTTGACCGCATCCCGTTTGGGATGCGGTTATTTTTTTGCACCAACCTGCCGCTGCATCTTCAAATTCCAATTTCTCGAGCGATTATAATTTTCGTTGTCATTGCGAACCAGTGACCGATGTCACTGGTGTGGCAATCTAAAAACCAAGTGTTACCAATAGATTGCCACGCCAGTGTGCGCACTGGCTCGCAATGACAATTGGATTATACAAATTTGAAACAACTCGATAAATTGGAATTTGAAATTTAAATAAAAAGCTTTCTTTGCATGGTTTCCCGGGCGGGACGGCAGATAGCAAGGAAGATCA
>JAZNRQ010000002.1:0-14734 GCA_045590735.1 Faecousia sp.
TGCGCAGCAAGCATTTTTATCCCCTCATCCGTCAAAAATCAGAGATTTTTGCCACCTTCCCCCAAGGGGGAAGGCTTTATTTGAATTTATCACTTCATACTGCTTTTTGACGGTTGGCGGCTTTTTTGACACTCTGAGAAAGTGCTGTCTTATGACAGCACTTTCTTTTATTTTGAGATGTAAAAATCCCTCGACAGCAATCGCCATCGAGGGAAGTACAAGATTATTTGATTTCTTGCTCCAGCGCATCAAACTCAGGTGTACCGAAAAACTCGCCCAAAGTAATTTCTAAACCATCACACAATTTTTTAATGGTAACGGAACCGGGATTCTGACTCTTTTCGTTCAGGATGCTATATACAGTCGAAGGAGAAACACCGGAGATGTTTGCCAGCTCATTTACGGCAATGCCCCTTTCGTCACAAAGTTGAAGTATTCTATTGGCAATGGCTTCTTTTGTGCACATGTCTACTCCTCCTTTGCGATATGTCGTAAAAATATTTTACGCAAATTTGCAACAAATCGTGTGGGATATATCGCAAATTTGTTTTAGTGTGATATAATTACGATATATCGTAAATAAGGAGAGCTGTTTATGTCGGCGTGTACCTTTTTTGGGCATAGGGTGTGCCGTGATCTGGATAGAAATCTTTTAAAGGGTGCAATAGAGGAACTGATTGGCAAAGGGGCAGATAGGTTTTATGTAGGCAATCAGGGAGATTTTGACAGTATGGTATTTCACATTTTGATAGAGCTGGAGAAAGTGTATCCGCATATTTCGATTTCGGTGGTTTTGGCATATTTGCCTGGGGAAAACAGTACCTTTGACCCATATGAGGGCTATAGTATGTACCCGGAGATCGAAGATGGTCTGCCTAAATTTGCCATCGAGCGAAGAAATAAGTGGATGATTGATGCCTCTGACTATTGTCTGTGCTATATTAACCACACCTGGGGCGGAGCTTATAAGTTTACCAAGCGGGCAAAATCCTGGGGATTGTCTGTGGTGAATCTGGGCACTGCCACATTATAGAAAAATAAACTTGTCAGCTGTGTCGGCAAGTGATATAGTTAAGAAAAAACAAAAGGAGCGATTGCGATGAAAAAAAGAAGTATTGCGTTGGTGTTGGCATTTTGCGTGGTGCTGAGTATGGTGCTTGCAGGCTGCGGACAGAAGAAAAAGAGAGATTTTATTGTGCCGCCTTTTGAAAAGTTTTCACCTCAAATGACCTCCGAGGAAATTGCGGAAATTATCGGGGTAAAGGTTGCGGACAGCAGCTTCCAATATAAAGAAGCAAAGGACAATGTTCTGGGTTACGACTACCGAAGCGACACCTATATGATCCTGCAGAGTGACGGTGTGGAAATGCGGTTTCGTTGCTATATAAATACAGAAAAAAATATTTTATCCTTTGCTACTTTTGATATTGACGGTCCCTATTTCGGTGAGGATGGAATTACCGATGAAGAAATGCAGCTGCTGCAAAAACACGCAGAGTTTGTGGTCAATTACTTTACGGAGCGTTTGGGTACACCGGAGGTAACCACAGAAGAGGAGCTGACGACCCATACCTGGAATATGGAAAACGGAGCGAGAGTTTACCTGAAAAACGGTGTGGAGTACGGCAGCTATACCCTGGAGCTTTGGTGGAATTATTCAAAATAACGATCGATGCGATATCGCTGTATCGATTGTGCAAAATGTCGATAATTGTTGACATTTTGTGAACGGTGTGATAAATTAATCTCGGTTTTGCTAATTAGGGCGGAAAACCGTCTGTACAGGCAGATTTGAGAAATGAATTGCTGAAGACAAAAAGAAGGGGTAAGAGTTATGGAGAATAAAGGTAGCGGTATTTGTATAGCTTCGTTAGTGTGCAGTTTGGTTGCATTCTTTATTTGCGACCCGCTTTGCGCAGTGAGCATTACAGCAATTGTGCTGGGTATTATTGGTATGTGCGGCAATTACAGCGGCAAGGGTATGGCGGTTGCCGGCGTGTGCGTCGGTGCGATTGACTTGGTTTTGGAAGTGATCCTTGCCATCTTTACATTAGGTACTTCTCTGCTTTTCTAATAAGAAATCAAAAAAGAGGTGTTGCGGTAGCAACACCTCTTTTTTGTTGGTTATGATTTATTTGGAAAATACAAGCACATCCTTTAATCGGTGCTTGGGAACTTGTAAGGTTTTGTCCGGTGCTTCGGTGTAGCGTACAGAATCGGTCATAGGAACGGTGCGGCTTTCCTGCGCCGGGTAACCCAGTGCGATCACCAGCTCCGGAATCAAATGCTCCTCCAGCTGCAGCAGTGCCGAAAGCTTTTCTTTGGTAAAATTTGCCACAGGGCAGGAGGCAAGTCCTTGCTCCACAGCTGCCAGCATTACATAAGTGGAAGCGGCACCGATATCGTAGTCGCACTTGTTTTTTACACGCGAATCCCGCAGTAAAATGATGTAACCGGTGGGTCTTTCCTGTTCTTCAATGGTAAAATCCGGAAGATACATTGCAAATTTCAGATCGGCAAATACCGCATTGCGTAAAGCTTTTTCGGTGACAATGGCAAAACGAACCGGCTGTAAATTGCCGCCGGAAGGGTAAAGGCGGGACAATTCAACTATATTGGTTAAAACGTTGAGGGGAATTTCCTTGGGGAAAAATTTGCGGATCGACCGCCGCAGTGCCAGTGCTTCATATACTTGCATAAGTGCCATCCTTCCTAAAAGAGATCACCTAAACTATACCATGGCTTTTCTGCCTTTGCAACTGCTTGTCAAATTCAGAGTTCATCGAACTGTTTCAAACTAACCACTGCGCCTGTCATCCCAAGTGGAGCGGAATCGAGGGGGAGCGAAGGGAGCGCGGTCGGCAAATGCCAAGACACTTGTCGTCGCAGGCATTGCCGGGTACCGCAACAGGATTCTTCGCACCGAAAAATTGCTGTGCAGGAACGTTACCGAGCGAAACTCATTGTAGCGATTATCACCAGAGTATCAGAGAGAATTTGTCTGCGGGCACTGCCCGCTAAACCGGAATTTGACTTTTTATAGCTTCTGATATATCATTGATTAGATATTGTAAGGAAGGAGCGGAAGCCATTGAAACGGAATGATTTTTTGGAAGGAATGCGCTTGGGTCTGCCTGTGTGCATCGGCTATTTTTCGGTGAGCTTCGGCTTCGGAGTGAAGGCGATCGAAGAAGGCTTGCGGGCTTGGCAGGCAATTTTGATCTCTGCCACAAATCTGACCAGCGCAGGACAGTTTGCCGGTGTGCTTGTAATTGCCGCAGGTGCGACTTTGCTGGAAATGGTACTGACCCAACTGGTGATCAACAGCCGGTATGCACTGATGAGCCTGTCCCTGGGACAGCGTTTTGGCCCGAATGTGGGTATTGGAAAACGGTTGCTGGCCGCCTTTTTTAATACGGACGAAGTATTTGCATTGGGTATGGCGAAGGGAAAGGAATTGACTGTCAGTTTCTTTACCGGTGCCGGTACGGTAGCGGCTATCGGCTGGATCTCCGGTAC
Organism: Faecousia sp.; assembly: GCA_045590735.1. Taxonomy (GTDB): domain Bacteria; phylum Bacillota; class Clostridia; order Oscillospirales; family Oscillospiraceae; genus Faecousia. Next base: position 3,520 of record JAZNRQ010000002.1, read on the forward strand.
GGCAATGGGTGCGCTGGCAGGTTCTGTGCTGCCGGATGCGATCCGTGCCACTTTAAGCGTTATGCTCTACGGTATGTTTATCGCCATTGTAGTCCCTCAGGCGAGAGCGGAAAAGCCTGTGCTGCTAAGTGTTATCTTAGCGGTGGTGTTTTCCTGCCTGTTCACCTGGGTGCCGGGATTGAACAGCATTGATCCCGGACTTGCCATCGTCATCAGCACGGTAGCGGCGGCAGCCATCTGTGCATTGGTATTTCCAGTGGAAACGGAGGCGGACCAATGAACATTTACCTTTATATTTTGGATATGGCGGTTACCACATATCTGATCCGCGCTGTGCCGCTGACGCTGCTGAAAAAGCCGATCCGCAACCGCTTCTTGCGTTCGTTTTTGCACTATGTGCCTTCTGCCTGCCTGGCGGCGATGACGTTCCCGGCGATCCTCTACGCAACGGATCACCCGGTCAGCGGCTTTGCGGGGCTTGCGGTGGGGATATTCCTGTCGCTTACGAACAAAGACTTGCTGATCGTGGCACTGGCAAGCTGCGGCACAGTTTTTCTGGTGGAGCAGCTGATTTGCTGGCTGTAAGCACCAAAGTTTAAATATTTCCTAAAATTGTACAATTTTTTGATTTTTTTGTAATTATACCTTTTCAAATGTCGAAATATGTAGTATAATCCCGGTATATGATCGGCACTATAAAGAAAATATGATCGGTGATAGATATGAATATGAAAACCATTGACGGAATTTGTTATGCGCGGATGCTGAGAGGCGGTGCCGTACGGCTTTCTAAGTATACAGAGGAGCTCAATGCCCTGAATGTGTTCCCGGTTGCTGATGGCGATACGGGTACCAATATGCTGAAAACAATGGAAGGCGGCATTGGGGATATTCCCAACGATGCCAGCGGGATCGGCACTGTTTCCGCAGCCTTTGCCCGGGGTGTTTTGCTGGGTGCAAGAGGCAACTCCGGCGTGATCCTGTCGCAGATCTTTGCGGGTATAAACGAGGGACTGTCCAACCGGCAAACCGTTACAGCAGAAGAGCTGGTGCAGGCATATCAGAAGGGAATTACCAAGTCTTATGCGTCAGTGCAGAATCCTACGGAAGGCACTATTTTAACTGTGTTTCGGGAAAGCACCCAGTATGCGGCCTCCCAGATCCGGGAGGATTCTGCTGTAGAGGATTTCTACCGTTTGCTCATTGAACAGGCTCAGAAATCTCTTACCAAGACCAAGGAGCTTTTACCGGCATTGGCTGAGGCAGATGTGATCGACTCCGGTGCTGCCGGCTATGTCCGCATTGCGGAGGGTATGTATGCGGCACTGCGGGGAGAAGAGGAAGAAGCGGTATTCCTTCAGGAAAAACCTGTGGAGAAGGTGAATATCGACCTGTTTACCCGGGACAGTGTGCTGGAATTTGGCTACTGCACGGAGTTTTTGCTGCGGCTGACCAATGAAAAGGTCGATCCGGACACCTTTGAAATTCAGACCGTTTTGGATGATCTGAAGAGCTTGGGCGGTGACAGTGTTGTCGCCTATAAGCAGGACGATATTGTTAAGGTTCACGTACATACCTTCCATCCCGGTCAGGTGATGGCACAGATGCAGTCCTATGGTGAGTTTTTGACAGTCAAGGTGGAAAATATGTCCCTTGGCCATTCGGAAACACCGAAGGCCGCCAAGAAGAATAAAAAGCCTTTTGCTGTGGTTGCAGTGACCTCCGGTGAGGGCATCGGCACACTGTTTAGCCAAATGGGTGTGGATTGCACCGTTTCCGGCGGACAGACAGCCAATCCCTCCATTGAGGAGTTTATTTGGGCATTTGATCAGTGCGAGGCAGAAAATATTTTGGTGCTGCCCAATAATAAGAATATTTTGCTGGCGGCACAGCAGGCAGCAAAGATGTATGAAAGCGCAAAGGTTTATGTGATCGAAACCAAGAGCCTGATGCAGGGCTACAGCGCACTGAATGTGATCACTCCGGGTATTACCGATATGGAGGCACTGACCAACAGTGCCCAAAGAGCCGCCCAAAGTGTTACCGATGGCGAGATCACTATGGCGGTTCGGGATGCGGTGATCGACGGAAAGCAGATTCGCAAGGGCGATTATATGGCAATCAGCGGCGGCAGTATTGCGGCTGTGGCAAAAACGGCAGAAGAAGCCTTGCTGGACCTGCTGGAGACGGTGGATATGGATCTGTGCGAGATCATTACCCTGTTTTCCGGTAAGGAAGTTACAGAAGAAGCCAAGGAGCAGCTGGTAGAGCAGTTGGAGGAGACTTATCCGGATTGTGAAGTTGCACTTTACGACGGTGGTCAGGATGTCTACGCTTACTACCTTGCTGTGGAATAAGGAGCAATTATGGAAAAGACAGTGAAGATCGTTCTGGATACCAAGGGCGGCGACAACGGCGCTGAAGTAATGGTCAAAGGTGCAGCTTTGGCATTGGAAAAATTCCCCAACCTTTCCTTCCTGTTGATTGGTGATGAGGCAGCTTTGCAGCAGATGGTCGAAAAGGCAAATATGCCCGCAGACCGGGTGGAAATTCTGAACGCACCGGGGGAAATCACCAACTACGACAATCCTGCCGATGCACTTTTTCATAAGATCGATTCGTCTATGCTGGTGGCACTTTCTACCCTTTCCCAAAGGGAAGACCTGTTCGGCTTGCTGACTACCGGCAACACAGGTGTTTTGCTCACCGGTGCGATGCGTTATCTCTCCGGCAAGGAGCGGGTGCGTCCCGCTTTGGCGGCAGTACTGCCGGCTCAGAACGGCGGTTTTACCTGCCTGGTAGATACCGGTGCAACCATCGATTGCACACCGCCTATTTTGCACCATTTTGCAAAGCTGGGATCTGCCTATATGCGGGATATGTACGGCATTGAAAAGCCTAAGGTAGGACTGCTTTCCAACGGTGCGGAATCCAGCAAGGGCAATAAGCTGGTCAAGGAGACCCATCCTATTTTGGCTGCGGATCCGGAACTGAATTTTGTGGGTAACATTGAAGGCAACAATGCTCTTTCCGGTCAGTGCGATGTGCTGGTTTGTGATGGCTTCGCAGGCAATCAGGTACTGAAGGTCACAGAGGGAACGGCAACCCGGATCATTACGGACATTATGAAATATGCCCACCGGACGGGTAGCAGCGAGATCAAGACCCTGGCAGCCCACCTGATGGGAATTTACGATATCGGTTCCCTTGGCGGCGGCAGCATTTTGGGCATTGCAAAGCCCGTGATCAAGCTCCGGGGCAATGCCGGTGAGGCCGCCATCGTGAATACTTCGGAAATGCTTTTGAATATGGCGCAGAACAAGGCTGTTTTTGACGCTGAAAGAAATCATATATAAGGAAGTAATAAGAATGGGAAAGATCAAAGTGATTTGCACATCTACCGGTTGTATTGAGTACGCACCTGCCCGTTACAGAGAGCTGGATATCGATATCCTGCGTATCCACGTATTCTTTAACGGCAAGGAGTATAAGGAAGGCCTGGATCTGGATCCGGTTGATTTTTACAAGCAGCTGGAGACCCTGGAGGATCCTAAAAACCATCTGCCCACCACCGCAATGCCCGATACCGAGGATATCTGCGGCAGCTTTGAAAAGGCCATCGCAGAGGGTTACGATGAGGTAATGGTTTTTGCTCTGTCTTCTGCGTTGGGCGGTACTTACAATAAGATCTGCCTGCTGGCAAAGGAATACGAGAGTAAGATCAAGATCCACGTGATCGACACCAAGATCACCTGCTTTGGTGAAGGCTTCCTGGCGATCAAGGCAGCGGAATTTGCAGCTAAGGGTATGTCCTCCGAGGATATCCTGAAAGAGGTTCGCTGGATGATGAAACGCCAGGTCTTTATCGGCGTGGACGGCAAGCTGGACTACTTGATCTACAACGGCAGATTAAAGGGCGGCAAGGCATTTATGGGTCAGATGCTGAATATCTGTCCTGTGGTGCATTTCTCCAAGGAGGGTGAGATCGTGGCACTGGAAAGTGTCCGCACACCCAAGAAAGCTCTTGCCCGTACCTGTGAGCTGCTGAAAGAGATTATCGGCGACCGGGATCCTGCAGACTATGTGCTGTGGCACGTTTATACCGGTCCGTCTCTACTGGAGACCCTGAAGACCATCGAAGGAAAGTATGGAATTGAAACCAACCACGAAGCTGTGATCATGTCTCCGGTCAGCGGCAGCCACAACGGTCCCTGGCTGGCAGGCTATGGTCTTGCACTGCTGCGCCGGGACGATGAACCGGTGGAGGAATAAAATGATTACAATAAGAGAAGTCGTTACATCCCGTGACAGACGGGCATTTATCGAGTTTCCCTTAAAAATGTATAAGGATTGCCCCTGGTTCGTGCCGCCCCTTTACGGCGACGAGATGAAGCTTTTAAAATCCGGCGGTAACAGCGACATTGCCGAGTCTGTTTTCTATCTGGCGGAAAAGGACGGTAAGATCGCAGGCAGAATCCAGGGCATTATCCAAAAGCAGTATAATGAGATACACCAAAAGAATCAGGTTCGCTTCAACAGATTTGACAGTGTTGACGATCCGGAGGTGGCAAAGGCACTGTTTGATGCGGTGGAAAAATGGGGAGCAAGCCGGGGAATGGATACCTGCTGCGGTCCGCTGGGCTATAGCGACCTGGATCGGGAAGGCTTGCTGATTGAAGGTTTTGAAGAAAACTCCACCTTCGAGGAACAGTATAATTATGCCTATTACGGCAGCCTTTTGGAGCAATGCGGCTATCAGAAGGATGTGGATTGGCTGGAATACTCCCTGACCAAGCCGGAAAAGCGTAATGAAATGCTCTCCCGGGTGGCAGAGCGTACCTTGCAGATGAATAAGCTTCACGTGGCATCCACCAATATGTCCAAACGGCAATATATTGAAAAATACCGAGACGGATTTTTCGACTGCCTGGATGAATGTTACCGGGAGCTGTACGGCACAGTGCCTATTTCCAGACAGGCACAGGACGAGCTGGTGGATCAGTTTATGATGATCCTTAACAAGGAATATCTGGTGTTTATCTGTGACGAGCAGGAAAAGGTGGTGGCTTTCGGCCTGTGCTTCCCCGGTATGGGCGATGCAGTGAAGAAAAGCGGCGGCAAACTGACACCCGGTGCGCTTTTGCGGCTTTTAAAGCTGGTGAAAAATCCCCGGGTGATCGATTTGGGTCTGGTGGCAGTTCGTCCCCAGTATCAGAAAACCGGTGTTAATGCGGTGATTCTGAACAGTTTGCTGGATATGCTGGAAAAAGGAGATGTCAAATCCTGCGAAACCAACCTGAATCTGGAAGATAACAAGGCTGTGCAGGCGCAGTGGAAGCATTTTACGGCCCGGCAGCATAAGCGCAGACGCGCCTATATCAAGACGATAGGAGAATGAGGATGCTGGAACAGTTAAAGGAGATCCTGGCAAAGGTACTGCCTGAGGTGGATATGTCTCAGGTGACTGCCGAGACAAAGCTGATGGAAGAATTGGGTTTTGACTCCTTGGCACTGATGATGCTGTCGATGGAGATCGAAGACAATTACGGCTTTAAATTCGATGAGTTCGTCCAGTTTGAGACGGTGGGCGATGTTTGCGCCTACATCGAAAAGCGCAAAAAAGGATAAAAATTAAGGGGTGTCTTGTTTCAGACACTCCTTAATTCTGTTTATGTAGTGACTATTTCTTGAAGCCGCAGCTCCAGCAATTGGAGCGGCTGTTCAGGTTTCGTTTGCCGCAGCGGGGACAGATCCAGCCCGATTCGTCCGTTACAATTTCTTCGCTTTTTGTATCGGCGCAGAAGGGACAGGGATTTTTGTCGATCATTCGCCCACAGGTACTGCAGCGCCAGCTGTGAGGAGCGGGGGAGGATGCGGCAACCGGGGTATTCCGGGTTACAAATGGGGCCTTTATATTCAGGTTCCGGACCGACTCTTCAACGGAAGCTTCTTTTCGCGGCTTGTCTGTATTGACGATCAGTTGCCCGAAGCCGTACAGCACAAGGCTGCCTAGCCAGGCGGCAATGCACCCGATTACAGCACTGACAGGTCCTACCAGCAACAGATAACCGTAATCGTCAAAATAAATAATACCGCAGAAAAATGTAATGATGCCTTCTATGATACTAAGGAAGATGCCGGCCCAGGTTGTTGCCACGGCAACATTTTTGATCTTGTTCCCAATGTCGTCAAACATAATGCGTGTCCATTCTTTCAGCATAAAATGCCCCCCTTTTTTTTATCCATATTATAGTTAGGGAGAAAAGGAATGTCAACAATCAGTACCGGGGAAAAGGATTGACAACCGGATGCGAATTTGGTACAGTATTAAAGTTAATAATCAAGGTGTTTGGAGGCAGAAAAATGTTTTGTATGGAGTGCGGAACAAAGCTGTCAGACGGTGCTAAGTTTTGCTCCAATTGTGGCACAAAAGTCGGCAGCAGCGCAGAACCGAAGGCTGCAAAAAAACTGGACAATAAGTGTGAATCCTGCGGCGCACAGCTGAAACGGCTGGAACCCGGTCATTACATATGCGAATATTGCGGCAGTGAATTCTTTACCAACGAGGTAGGCGAGATCAAGGAAACAAAGCTGACGGAAGCCGATATTATGCAGGTATTTGAAAGAGCTGCTAAATTTGATAATCAGGGTATGTATGATGAGGAACTGCGTTGCCTGCAAGAAATCTATGACAGGGCATCGGAAAATACGATGTATCTGGTGAAACTGGGTCGGGCTTACCGTCATAACAATATGCACAAGGAGGCAGAGGAGTGCTATGATAAATGCATAGCGATCAATCCCAACTATGCCAATGCCTATACCAATCTGTGCACCGTATATGTTGTTACAAATCAGTTTGCAAAGGCAGAGCAATGCGGCAGACGGGGTATTTACCTGATGAATCAAAACCGCAATGAGTATACCCAAAGTGACTATGCAATTGCCCATTCCAACTGTGCGGTGGCACTGGGTAAGCTGGGGAGAAAAGATGAGGCCAAGAAATTGCTGAAAATCGCAGAGGCTAACGGTTATCCCAACGGTGACAAAGTGCGGCAGCTCATCGGTATTAAAAAAGGTTTGTTCGGTTAATAAGAAAGGACAATAGAGATGAAAAAATTACTGGCAATTTTACTGGCATTGGCAATGCTGCTGTGCCTTGCAGCTTGCGGTGACGAAGAAGAGACGGTGGAAACCAGCGGTGAAACAACGCAAACGGAGGCAAGTGTTGACCTGAGTAAAATCCCGGAGGAGTGTGTTGACGGAGAAGCCCACACCTTCACCGAGGAAGTGATTGCAAATGCCAGCTGTTCTGAAAGCGGCGGTGTGTTGTATATCTGCAGCAAATGTGATGTTTCCTATATGGAAGATGTTCCGGCTTACGGACACGATGCGTATCCCGCAACTTGTGAGGAACCGGGCATTTGTGGCACCTGCGGACAGGAGGCAGAGCCTGCCCTGGGTCATAGCTTTGAGGGAGATGTGTGCAGAAATTGCGGTATGAGTGAGGCGGAGGTGCTGGCGAACACACCCCCTGCAACCACCGCACCTGCAGAAGAGACCGAAGGCACTGAGACTACGGAAACCGCCGAAGCTACCGAAGCTGAATGATAAAATGCGAGGTCAAAAGACCTCGCATTTTTGTATCAGGCGGTGATAAATTGCAGAAAATAAGTGGCTGCCAAAAGGTCCGCGCTGCCGCCGGGGGAGAGATTCTTCTCGATGAATTCCTGATCCAACTGCTCGATCATATCCTTTTGCGGATAAGGGTCTTTCGCAAGCAGCTGGGAGATGTCCTCTTTTATCTGCAGCTGGGTAGCCCGGTCACTCCGGTGAATCAGGTTTGTATCGTCAGTGGCAGCGATCAAATGCAAAAGCGCGGCGCAGCCGGCGTCGTTAAAGGAAAGACCTTGCCGGATTCCCGCCTGCAGCGTTGGCAGACCTGCCTGCAAAACTGCCGGGAAGCCTGCTTCTGCCTGCCCACGGATTCCGGTAATGCCGTATTGGGCATAGATCCGCTCTCCGGCGGTTTTGGCATTTTCCAAAGTAATGCCGGTAAAGTCCTGCTTGGTAATGCCGCTTACCATTTTGGCGCATTCGCTGCACAGGCTTTCTGCTGTCCACTGTGCCGGGGAAAGCCGTCCCGCAGCGGCACACAGAAGTCCCATACTGAAGATGGCGCCTTTGTGGGTATTGATGCCACGGGTGGTTTGATACATTGTCTGCTCTGCTTTTAAACCGATGGGACGAATTTGGCGGAAGGTCTCAGCAGGTGGCAGATCCCGGGTCAAGAATCCTGCTTCTGCACACTTGCAGAAGTAAGGCCGCAGGGCATTGGCACTGGCGAAAAACAGTTTTATACCCATATCCGGGTGAGAACCCCGGTTGTTTTTGTCCACAAGTCCCGGCTTGGGAGTGGTGGAAACCTCCTGGTTCAGTGCCAGATATGCCCGGACGGCTATGTACTCCGTCATCCATTGCCGGGCAGCCAAATAAAGCAAAAAGCCTGTTCTATCCTGCAGTGCGTCCAACCCGTGTGCCCGGCTGCGGGCGCAGACCGAAGCGTCTTCCCCGCAGATCAGACAGGTTCTGCGGGGAAAACCCATCTGCTCTCTTGTGATACCGGAACCGTCGGTATCCAGCACATCCATATCAAACAGCCGCCCAATGGGATCTGTTTCCTCCAGCGAAACGGTTAGCTGCTTCAGATCCCGGGCAGGCATATCCACCACATAGAAAGCTTCGCAACCGGTGTTTCGATAATGAATTTCCCGGTGCAGGCAGCGACCGGTCAAAGTATCCCGGAGCATCCAGTTGCCTACAGCGAAGCCGATGGCAACATCCCGGTTATACTTTTCCGGGCCGGGGATATTCATTGTAAAGCTGATCAGCGGTTTTTGATATTTGGCAAGGAGGGCTTTTTGGGTGCTTGACCGCATCTCACGGGCATCCAAAATCTCCTGTAATGATACTTCCATAGTAAGACAAAAGGGGCATAATGGTTGCCCCTTTTGGATCCTTTCTTATGTATTGGTTGATTAACACCAACCGGGCATCTGACGGCGGTTGTCCATCTTTGCCAGCAGTTCGTCGGATTTTTCGCCTACGCAGCCCACCAACATATAGCGATCCTTGAAGCGGTCGTAAAACAAATGGTCCAGTAAACGGAAATTCTCGACCTGACTGGTACGGTGAACGTGCACCCGGGGACCGTCGCAAATTTGCACGCTGTCACCGATGCTGATGTGATGATCGTCCACATAAGTCACAGGCAGATCCTGGGCGATTACCTCCTTAACCTTTCGCTCCAGTTCTGCAATGTCTAAGTTCGGCGCGGTATGGGGGAAGGTGATCACAAAACCGTGGCGCAGGTCAGAGTGACCGCAACGCTCATTATCGTCATCAGAGATGAACATACCGCAGATGTCCTCGGCAGTGTGTGCCATCAAACGGTAGGGCAGGGACTTATAAACCTCTTCCTTGATCTCGTCGGGCTCCGGTCCGAAAATTCTGGGCCGTGCCACCAAAACCTGCTCACCCACGCCGATCAGCAGGTTGGCATTTGCACCCAGGAAGGGGTATACAAGATCAAAGTGCTCCACAACTACCCGCTTGCCCTTGTTCAGGGCTTCGGAAATGGCATCTGCCAGATCGTTCATCTGGGTGAAACCGTTTTCAAAACGGATATCCAGATGGTAGGTATGGGGAGAGAAAAAGGCAAAACCCCGATCCTGCTCCAAAATAGGCAAGGGACGGATGTAGACACCGTTATCGTCGTTGGTCAGCTCCAGACCGGGAAACATACCCCGGATCAGCGCACTTTTGCCGGAACCGGCTTCACCGATAATGCCGATCAATTTGTCGTTGGGGTTTAAGTACATCTGAGCCAGCTGCTGTCCCAGATCCTGCATACGGTGTGCACCTCTGGGTGCGTAGTAGCTGCTCAATAAATGGGTCGGTCTGCTCTTTGCCATAATAATGCCTCCTGTTGGTATTTTAAAGTTTGTGAAATCCCGGTTTATCGAGCTGTTTTAAATTCGTATAACCTATATTGTCATTGCGAGCCAGTGCGCACACTGGCGTGGCAATCTCAAGGAGAATACGGATTCTTCGCTTTCGCTCAGAATGACAAGGTGTATCGAAATAGCTCGATAAATTGGAGTTTAGGGAAGTAAGTAGCCGCAGTGATTTTTTAAATATTCGTAAGTGGTATCCGGCAGGAATTGACGGAGGGTGACGTGATCGCCCGCTTCCAGACAGTTACGGACTTTGCTGGCACTGACGGGTGTACCGATCTCCAGTCGGGGGATCTCTCGCAGTTCAATGCCTTTACCCGGCAGATGTTTTTTCAGCGCCTCGTTATACTGATTCGTCATAGGGGACAGAGGCTCTGTACCCACATACCGCTGGGTGATCCCGAATTTGGGAACATAGTATTTGCAAAAAATCTCAATATCCAGCTGGCAATGTACCGCCTCTGCATTTTCCCGGTCCTTGAGGAAATAGGTGGGGAAGGTGGCAGAGGAAATGAGGTACGGGCCGGTAGGCAGCACCGTCACATTGGGAAGGTCTGCGGTGCCTCGCTTTACCATCTCCATCCGGTCTGCTGCGGAAAATGCGCTTTTGTCCTCTGAAAGAACAAAAACATATAGCCGGTCACATTCCCTGGCAGCGGTTTCGATCAGATACCGATGCCCCTTGGTGAAAGGATTGCAGTTCATAACCGCAGCGCCCACCGTACCGTCCTTGGAAGCGGGAGTCAGTGTATCCAAAAATTCCTGCAAACCGTTCTTCTTGTTCTCCATGAGCAGCACATCTTTGGTCTGCGCGATGGGGTAGAAGAAAAGGGAAGAGAACATAAACTTGTTTTTAGGCTTGGTGTAGAGGAAAAGGTGGGTATGCCCCGCCTGAAAAGCATCCTGCCGCAGCTGGGTCAGGAGCGTTCCGGTAAGACCTTCTCCCTGGTGCAGATCGTCCACAGCAATGCACTTGAGCAGATTGCCGGTACGGGAACCGGTGGCGATGATCTCACCATCTTCCCAAATCAGAACCGTACTTTCGATCTGCGCATCGGGTTCCAGGCCCGCCTTTTCCAAAAACGCTTGCCATAAACGCTTTTTCTGTCCTTGCAGCGCCTTTGTTAATTCAACATCCATAAAGGTTGTCCTTCCTTTAGCACATTCTGCAATTATTATAGCAGAAGTCGGATCGTAGC
>JAZNRQ010000003.1:0-3395 GCA_045590735.1 Faecousia sp.
AATGCCCACAAAAAAAGACTTCGATAGTGCAACTTGCGCCCAGATCAAGGCTTACCTTGGGCCGTGGCCCCGCGCACTGGAGTCTGCCGGATTAAAGAAGCCCAAGGAAAAGTAACCCACAAGCATAAGAAAGGACGATTCTATTATGCGAACAACCAAGAAAATCTTAAGTATGATCCTCGCCTTTGTACTGGTGCTGGGTCTGCTGCCTGCCACCGCCTTTGCAACCGGTGCTGAGGAAGAGGTTGTGTATCTTTCTATCAGCTTTGACGGAGAGTATATCAAGGACCTCAATGACCGATATATTGCTTACCTGCCCGTTCCTCTGGATAAAATTGAGGCTGTTGACCTGACCGAATACGGTCTAGATAATATGCTTTTCGATGCAGATGGCGATGGTGACTATGAAACAACAGCGCTGCAGCTGCTGATCTATGCCCACGAAGAACTTTACGGCGGTGATTGGGGCGATGTGAACTTTGACGCACTGCCCGGCAGTTCTTATTTTGCTGGCGGCATCTTTGGCTTTACCGAAAACCTGATGTATTTCCATAACGGCGATTTCCCCGTGGATGAATCCCAGGCGAGTGACTATATGACCGTCGGTGCCACCTCTGACCGGATTGTGCTGGAAGCAGGTGACTTCCTGGATGTTGCCAGCTTCAGTTGCTATTCCTTCTTGTGGGATACGCTGGGTGGCTTCCACTTCTTTGCCGACGAGGACGAGAACTTCCTCCATGATTTTGAGGTAGAAGCAGGTTCCCCTCTGTCCTTCAAGCTGATGCACTCCTTCTGTGACCTGATGTACGGCCAATCCTGGCTGAAGGGCGCTGCCGATTATGAGATTTACTACGGCAAGGCCTACGGCGAAGAAGAAGGAATCGCCACGACTGATGGCGAGGGCAACGCTGAAATTATCATTGATGAACCCGGCACCTATTATCTCTGGTGTTATGGAGGTCACGGCGATGAATATACACATACTTCCTGCGATTATTACTTTGAAACTGGCGAACCCTGTATCGTTTCTGCACCTGCTTATGCGGTAGTCACCGTGAAGGGCGAAGACGCACCCCAGCAGCCCAGCACACCTTCTGAGGCACAGGATGTATCCGCTGTGCTGAATGCAACTATGGCAAAGTTGGCAGCTACCGTTACTGCACCTGCCTTCGGTACCGACGCCGGTGAATGGACGGTATTCGGCTTGGCCCGTGGTGGCTACTATGCAAATGACAGCCAGTATTTTGCTGACTACTATGATCGCATCGTAGAGTATGTAAACACTACCGCCGCAACTGTCGATATGAGTGGCGCGCTGGACAGCAACAAATCCACCGATAACTCTCGCTTGATTATGGCGCTGGCAGCTATTGGCAAGGATGCTACTTCCGTTGGTAACTGGGATCTGGTGGAGGCTTACAGCGCCAACGGCATCAACTGGATCAAGAAGCAGGGTATGAACGGCACTATCTGGACACTGATTGCACTGGATTGCGGCGGTTACGAAACCAGTGACTCCACCATCCGTCAGCAGTGCGTGGACGCTATTCTGGAAGCACAGCACGATGACGGCGGCTGGTCTCTGGTCACCGCAACGGCACAGCCCTCCAATGTGGACATTACCGGCATGACCCTGACTGCTTTGTATCCCTATCGGGATCAGCCTGCGGTAGCCGCAGCATGCGAAACTGCTTTTAACTGGCTGTCCGAAAGCCAGCTGGACAATGGTGGCTTCCCCTATGGTCAGGGCGAAACCTCCGAAAGCTGCGTATGGGCCATCGTTGCCTGCACCACTTGGGGCATTAATCCCGATACTGATCCTCGCTTTATCAAGAACGGCAATTCCGCCATTGATAATCTGCTGACTTACTACCTGGAAGATCAGGCTATGTTTGAACACGGCAGAGGCGCAGGTGCCAACGCCATGGCTACCGACCAGGCAACTTATGGTCTCGTCGCTTATGACCGTCTGGTGAAGGGAAAAACCGCACTGTATGACTATTCTGATGTGGTAGCCGGTCCTGCTGCTCCCAGCGGTGAGGAAATGGTAGCCACCTTGGGTCTGCCCACCGAGATCAACCCCGGTGCAGCATTTAATGCCACCATCAACATCAACAAATGGGATAACGAGGCTGCCTACAAGCTGATTGACCTGATCGTAAACATTCCCGAAGGTGTATCCGTTACCGGTGTAACCGCTTCTAACCGTCTGGAAGGCGGCGAAGTCAGCTGGAATGTGGAAGAAGAAACAGGCAAGCTCCGCATTGTTTATTTCGATGCCAATGAAAATACTGACTTGACCATCACCGGCGAAGAGTTCCCCGCTGAACTGTTTACCATCGGTCTCAAGGCAGACAGCGTTGCCGGTGGCAGCAAGGTGAATGTGGCAATCTCCGGTATGTCCGTCAAGCTGACCTCCGATTCTGAAGATGACGCTTCTATGGTGGTAGTTAATACCGACGCCGCCAAGGATACCACCAATGTGGTAGTGGGCATTTCTTTCAGCGCAAAGTGTCTGTACACCGGTGACGATGTAGATATCATCCCCTCCACTAAGAAGGCCGTTGCAGTAGCCATTACCGGTATTGTCAAGGGTGCAAAGCTGACCTTTAAGGATGGCGAGACCGAGACTGTTTTCCAGTATAGCAAGGAAATTACCGACAAAACCGGTGTTTCCACCTATGTCGCGCTGGTGGATGCCGAGATCGATATGGCTAAGTTCATCGACGAAAAGAACTTTACCATCGCCGCAGTTTCCGAAGAGAATGCCATTACCTTTGGTGATACCAACGGTGACGGTGTTGTAAATGCCCAGGATGCGCTGGCTGCAGTAGATACCTGGCTGCGCAAGGGCGAAGAACCCACTGACATTCAGATCCTCACTATGAACGTCAACGGCGATAGCCGCATTAACACCTACGATGCGCTGGGTATCGTGGAAGCATTCGTGAATAAGACCGACTACATTGTTGTGACTAAGGCCGCAACCATTACCGAAAACCAGTAACTTAACCTATGGGCGGGGTTCATCCCCGCCCACTTGCAAAGGAGTGTTTCTATGGCTGGAAAATATGAAAGCACCGAAAAAAAGAAAAGAAAGAAATGGCCGTGGATCTTAGCAATCTGCCTGCTGCTGATTGCCGCAGCTGCATTGTATTATTTTTACTTCTATCAAGGAGATTCCGGCACACCGACCCTCATTGTGGAAACACCCCAAAAGCTTTCTGCATGCCAAACAGAGGAATTCTCTTTGGATGTATCTGTGTCCGCGCTGGGTGAGGCTCGTTACCCGGCTATGAGTATGAGCATCGCTTTTGACTCTTCGCGATTGGAATTCCTTGGAGTAGAAGAAGGAAATATTTTTATATTGAGTGATGAAAACAGTAACGGTCAGC
>JAZNRQ010000004.1:0-9132 GCA_045590735.1 Faecousia sp.
CATTACTGCGTAATAGCAGGCTTTTTGCTGACTATCACTGCACGCCATTCCTCTCCCGCCCCTTCGGGGCACCCTCTCCCCGGGAGAGGGTATAATGGGTGCAAATTATAATTTGAAACAGCTCGATAAACCGGAATTTGATTTTTTAATAGTATAACACAAAAATGTACAAAGGGAAAGGCAAAATAAAAAGCAGCGAAATCGCTGCTTTTTATTTTGTTTTGAAATTAATTAACCGGCAATAGCCTCGTTGTACTTCACGTCAGCGTCTGCGTAAGCAGTGCCCAGTGCAGCCTCGAAGGGAGCAACAGCGTCGTTGATGCCGAAGCAAGCAAGGACGTAGTCGCCGATCACAGCGATGATCATCTTCTCGGGCATACCGCAGATCCACTGATTGCTGGAGATAGCGGTGTGCATAGCGTCAGCAAAAGCAGCCTTGTCGCCGGTCACGTGGAAAGCACCGCAGGTGAAGTTGTTCAGGTTCATAGCGTGAACCAGAGAGGCGGCCTCGTCCACATTTGCGATCTGATCAGCGGGGATCAGCAGGGTAGAGGTCAGACCTTCGTCCTCCAGGCTGTAAACGCCGGCAGCGTTGTTGGCCATATTGTTCATATCGCCGCCCATAGCGAAGAACTTCTTGTCTTCGGGAACGGCATTCCAAATAGCGTTGATCAGATCGGAAGCACCGTTGGAAGCAGCGGGGGTCTCGTCCTCCAGGGAGATGTCGATGTCGCCATCTTCGGGTGCAACGCCGGTAGCTTCGGTAGTGGCTTCGGTAGTTGCCTCGGTGGTGGTCTCGGGGGTCTCGTTGGTGTTGCCGCAAGCGACCAGACCGATAGCCATGGTCAGAACCAGCAGCAGAGCGATAAGCTTCTTCATAATATGTTTCCTCCAAAAATTGATTTGTTCTTTTGTTTTTGTATTTTAGGATATATAAACGATCCGTCAGGATCGGTATCCTTTCCAGGATATCAGGCGTTTGCGTGGTCGATCAGATGTTCAATGAGGATCCAAAGCCCCATACCGATCAAGATCACACCGCCCAGGACTTGCGCTTTCTTTTCCAGCTTGGCACCGAAAACACTGCCGATCTGTACACCCATAGCGGAGGTGAAAAAGGTGATCACACCGATGAGAAGCACTGTGGTGATCAGCTCCGCACCGCCAAGACTAAGGCCAAAGCCTACTGCCATTGCATCCACACTGGTGGCAACGGCCATAACGAACATAGTTTTAAAGGACAGGTCTGCATCGTGCTCCTCGCAGCAGTCACAGCCTTTGTGAAACGCTTCCTTGAGCATATTGCCGCCGATGAAGGCAAGCAAAGCGAAGGCGATCCAGTGATCTACTATGCTCAGCAGTGAGGACAGCAGGGAACCCAGCGCGAAACCGATCAGCGGCATCAGCGCCTGAAAGCTGCCAAACCAGGCACCGCAGGTCAGGCTGGCACCGAGGGTCGCTTTCTTCATAGACATACCTTTACAAAGGGAAACGGCGAAAGCGTCCATACTGACACCTAGGGCAGTGATCAGTAATTGCCAAAAATCCATTTAGCATCCTCCAAAAAGGGGCGTATTTCCCACGTCCCGGGGCATTATAGCAACAAGCGGGCATAATGTCAAGACACAAACATAAATGTTAACAAATGCGTAAAAAATTATTTTTTATAACAAACGCTTAGTCGTACCGATTGCCGAAGGCGGAACGGCTCAGCTCTGACTTCTGTCCCCGGGTCATCAGCTGGTGTACGGCATCTGTCACGGTGGTTTTTCCGGAGACAACGGCATCCACCGTTTCCACAATAGGCATTTCCACATCGTACTTTTCCGCAAGGCGCAGGGCAGCAGGCAGTGCGTTCAGACCTTCTACCACCATACCCACCTGGGCGGTGGCTTCTGCCACAGGGATACCTTGTCCCAAAAGCATACCGCAGCGGTTGTTGCGGCTGTGCATACTGGTGGCGGTAACGATCAGATCACCGATGCCGGCAAGACCGCCGAAGGTCTCCTCCCGGCAGCCCATTGCCGCACCCAAACGGGCGATCTCTGCCATACCCCGGGTGATCAGCGCAGCTTTTGCGTTGTCACCGCAGCCTGCGCCGGTAGCAATACCGGATGCCAGAGCGATGACGTTTTTCAGCGCACCGCAAAGCTCCACACCGTGTACATCGTCGTTGGTGTAAACACGCATACAGTGGCTGGTGAAAACCGTTTGTACCAGTTCTGCGGCAGCCGGGTCACTGCTGGCGGAAACGATGGTGGTGGGCATATCCTTTGCCACCTCTTCCGCATGGGTAGGACCGGACAGAGCCACCAGTTTGACCGCCGGGTCCGGGATCTCCTGCCGGATGATCTGGGTCATCGTCATAAGGGTATCGGCTTCGATGCCCTTGGCAACGTCTGCGATCACCTGTCCGGCAGATACAAAGGGGGCAGCCTTCCGGGCGGTGGCCCGAACGAAGGGGGAGGGCACAGCAAACAGCAGAACGTCCTTACCTTCGCATACGGCTTGGATAGATTTTGTATAGGCAACGTTTTCCGGGATCTCCATACCCGGCAGATTGGGGTGCTTGCGGGTGGCGGACATATCATCGATCTCTTTTTCGATGGCAGACCAGATCATCACCTGATGGCCGGAAACACTCAGCATTTTTGCCAGTGCAACACCCCAGGTGCCGGCACCCAAAACTCCGATAGTACTCATACGCAAATTCCTTTACTGTTTTATTCAGAAATGATATATGCGGCAGTGATTTCGCCGATATATGCCGTGTGATAGTCGCCCTCATTGTGGGTGCCTTTTGCATAGTAGCGGGCAAGACTGCCTTCGTCGATGGAGGCCGGGTCCTGATCCTGCTGATACAGCACTTTGCACTCCAGGGTCAAAGGCAGCTGACGGATTCCCGGTACAGATACGGTCAGACCCGGCTCCGTTTCCAAACCCAACTGCTGAAATTTATCCATATCCCGTCCGGATTTGGTACCGCAGACCGCAACGATCTCTTTGTCCACCGGACCCAGCGGGACATTGACGGTAAATTCTCCGTTTTTATCCAGCAGTTCCTTTGTATAGCGGCTCTCCCGCACATAGGCACAGAAGGTGGGCTTACCCCACAGCACACCGATATGTCCCCAACCGATGATCATCGTGTTGGTTTTTCCTTCAGCGGCGGTGGTCAGCAGGATTCCTTTGTCGATCTGCTTCATAATGAGACCGGCATAGTCCCAGACATTTACTTCTTTTTTCATAGGTTATCCTCCATAGGTCAGTGTTGCCTTTCCGTCTTCATAGATAACGGCGTCCTTGTCGATATT
Source organism: Faecousia sp. (assembly GCA_045590735.1). Lineage (GTDB taxonomy): Bacteria > Bacillota > Clostridia > Oscillospirales > Oscillospiraceae > Faecousia. The sequence continues at coordinate 3,315 of JAZNRQ010000004.1, forward strand.
GATATTATCCACAAAGTCAAAATATTCCTGCATAGAGTCAAAGGCGGGGGTATATTCGGAGAGGATCTCTTTTGCCCGAAGTGCGTTGTCCTTTAGGAGCATAGCAAGCAGAATAAGCTGCACCTGAGCGGATTTGACGCAGGCACATTCCGGGTCGGTAATGTAGAAATCGTTGCCGTGGAATTCGCCCGTAGCACCACTGATAACAGGGTGCAGGGCAGGCATAACCGCACCTACATCACCCATATCAGAGCAGCCTGTGCCCCAGCCTTCGGTAGCTTTGGCAGAATCCAGCACCTGTTCCATAGCCTCTACCACCAGTTTCCGGCCGGATTCCGGATGGATACGGGGCCAGTAGCCGGGAATGTCCCGCAGATGCACATTGGCACCCATTGCGGCAGCGGATGCGGCCAGTGCCCGGTTTACCTTGGTGTTGACCGCAAGAATCTCCTCCATAGTAGCACCGCGGACATAGCTTTCCAGCTTTACGGTGTCGGGGATGGCATTAACAGCGTCGCCGCCTGCGGTAACGATGGGATGCACCCGGATGTGAGAGCTGTCCTTAAAAGTCTCCCGCAGTGCGTTGATGGCATTAAGTCCCAAATTGGCAGCGTACAGTGCGTTGACGCCCAGGTGAGGGCTGCCGCCTGCGTGGGCGGAAACACCCTGGAATGTAAAGGCTTTGGCAATGCAGCCGTTGGAGCCCCGGTTAATACTGCCGGAGTTGGGGAGGGAGCTGCCGCCTGTGTGGATCATAAATGCCATATCCACACCGTCCAGCAAACCCCGATACATAAATTCCGGCTTGCCGCCCATGTAGCGGATGGTGCCGGCTTTGCGCAGCTGCTCCCGGTACTCTACCTCGATCAGCTCCTCGGCAGGCACCGCAACCAGCAGGATCTTACCGCACATTTCGTCCAGCGCACCCGGTTCTTTCAGGGCAGCCGCCAGACCCAAAAGGGCAGCGGATTGACAGCAGTGACCGCAGGAGTGTACCGCGCCGGTTTCCGGGTCGCATTCCGGATGCGTACGGTTAATGAGGGCATCCAGCTCGCCAAAGATAGCGATGGTGGGGCCTTCTCTGCCGGTATCGATCTCGGCGGTGAAGCCGGGGATGTCACCTGCCAGAGTCAGCTCGTAACCCAGCTTTGCGTAAGCTTCTTCCAAATAAGCGTGGGTTTTCCATTCTTTATATCCGGTTTCCGGATTCTTCCAAATATAATCGAACGCATCCAATATCAGCTTGCGATGCGTTTCAACATAGCTTAAATACTGCTTCATAGGGTTGCCTCCTATAAATCTCCAATTACTTATTATACTATTTATAAAAGTAAAAAGCAAGAGGAAGGAAACGAAAGCCCCCCGCTACACAAAATCGCAGCCCACCGCTTCAAATTCCGGTTTAGCGAGCTGTTCAAACTCGCACAACCCAATTGTCATTGCGAGCCAGTGCGCACACTGGCGTGGCAATCTTAAGGAGAAAACGGATTCTTCGCTTTCGCTCAGAATGACAAGGTGTATCGAAACAGCTCGAGAAATTGGAATTTATTTCTTTCTTGCGGCGCGGTAGGCGGAGGGGGACATTTTTATATGCTGCGCGAAGGCCCGGTTAAAGCTGCGGATAGAGCCAAATCCCAGGGAAAGGGCGATCTGGCTGACGCTTTGCTCCGTTTGGGCAAGAAGCGTCGTGGCGTCAGAAAGCCGCATTGTGGTTAAGTATTCCTTCAGGGTCATATGAAAGGTGTCGGTAAACAGGTGGGAAATGTGGCTTTCGTTGTAGCCTACGGCTTTTGCGATCTGCCTGCGGGTCAGAGGCTGTGTGTAATTGTTGTGCAGATACAAAAGCAGTGCCTGCAGCGCATCGCCACCAGTCACCGGAGCATCCCGCAGGGTCATTAAGGATAAAAGCTTTCCCACGATCACGTGGATATAGCCTAAAAGCACCGGGTCTTTCCCGTCCACCTCCTCCTGAAAGCTCAGCTGTAGCACTGTATCCAGCCCGGTATGCTCCCAGGTGTTTTTGAGAAGTACCGGAGAATCCGGCATTTTTTGCTCCAAAGTATTATAATAAGGTGTCAGATAGGGGGATGTGGGAATGATCAGCACATAGCCCTCCACATTGGTGCTGGCTTCATAGCCGTGGACCCGGTTGGGAAAGCACACAAACCACTGACCGGGCATAAGTGTAAATCGCTGCCGGTCATATTGAATATTACAGCTGCCGGCGGTCAGATATACAATTTCCAACGCATCGTGAAGGTGAGGCGGATAATCCAGATTGTGAGATCGGTAAAGCTTTAGCTGGTGATTGCCCTGATGAAGTAGCCGCATTGTGATACCTCCGCACATTTTGACTGGAATTTTTGTGGTTATGTCTTGAATGGTAGCACATTTTGACATATAATGCAAATATAATCTAAAAGGAGTGTTTTCTTATGGATCGATTTGCAAGATTGCTTTATCAGCCTGCGGTGCCTTTGGGCGCAAACGGCAAGTTTGTAACAAACAGTAAAGCCCACTGGGATGTTGCCCGGAAGATTGTGGAGGACGGTACGGTTCTGCTGAAGAACGACGGCACGCTGCCTCTGCGCAAAGGAGCAAAGGTCTGCCTGTTCGGTCTTGGCGCCGGTGAGTTTCTCTTTGGCGGCGGCGGCAGCGGCAGAGTGTATACCCAGAAAAATGTGACCCTTGCAGACGGTCTGAAAACCGCCGCAGCAGAGGGAAAGATCGCATTTTTCTCCCCGCTGGTGGACTTTTATGTGGAAAAGGTCGAGGCAGTTTTGGATGAGGGAAGAAAGCAGAGCGCAACACCTGCGGATATGAATAAGTGGCGCAGCCTGAACCCAATGAAGCTGCCGATACTGCCGGAAGAACTGTACCGGCAGGCAAAGGCATTTGGCGATGTGGCCATCTTCTGCGTGAGCCGTCACTCCTCTGAGGGCGATACCTTCGGTGACCGCAACGGTCAGAAGGGCGACTTCTACCTGTGGGATGAGGAGCAGGAGCTATTGGACCGTCTGACCGCGGATTTTCAAAATGTGGTCGTGGTACTTAACACCTGCGGCAGTGTTTCTGTCCGGGAATATAAAGAAAATCCCGGTGTGGGCGCGGTGCTCTATGCGCTGTACGGCGGCGGTATTGCCGGTGAGTCCCTGACCCGCTTGCTGCTGGGTGAGGTAAGCCCCTCCGGTCACCTGCAGCACACCCTTGCCAATACTCTGGATGACTATCCTTCCACTGCCGGCTATGCGGTTGGAGAGAATTATGTAAACTACGAGGAGGATATCTTTGTAGGCTACCGGTACTTTGAGACTTTTGCGCCGGAGAAGGTGGCATATCCCTTCGGCTACGGCTTGAGCTATACTACCTTTGGTATCAAGACCCTGTCTGCGGTGCTGGAAAAGAACACCGTAAAGCTGGAGGTTGCCGTTACCAATACCGGCAGCTATGGGGGTAAAGAGGTGGTGCAGGCATATCTGGAAGCACCTCAGGGCAAGCTGGGCAAGGCAAAGAAGGTACTGTGCGCCTTCCAAAAGACCCGTCTGCTGCAGCCGGAAGAGGAGCAGGTGCTGAAGCTGCACTTTGATGTCCGTCAGTTCGGCTCTTTTGACGATCTGGGTAAGATCTGCGAGAGTGCCTTTGTACTGGAAAAGGGTAAGTACCTTGTCCATGTAGGCAACAATGTGCGGGATACTGCCTGTGCGATGGAATTTGCGCTGGAGGAAGATCAGATACTCCGCAAGTGCAAGCCCTATATGGCACCGACCAAGCTGGAAGCCCGTCTGACCGCTGACGGTACGATGGAAAAGCTGCCCCGGCCGGAAAAACTGCCCCACCCCATTCGCCGCAGCCGTCTGAAGGCAGAAAAGCCTGAGAAGGATATGAGCCTGGCAACTGCCCTGGAAACCGGCCGCTTTGAAGAATTCCTGGAAACCCTGACCGATGAGGATCTGACAAAGATGCTTTACGGTCACGCAATGATGAATGTGTCCGGCACCAACGGCATCGGCATTCCGCCCCGCTATGAACAGGTCGATAAAAAGCGTATTCCCCTGTTGCCCACCGCTGACGGCCCTGCCGGTTTGCGTATCCGGGTGGGCAGAGGTGTGAATCCCACCTTCTACCCCTGTGCAACGGTGATTTCCCAGACCTGGGATCTGAAGCTTGCGGAAAAAATGGGTGTCTGCGTTGCCCGGGAGACCAAGGAAAACAACATCGGCATCTGGCTGGCACCGGGTATGAATATTCACAGAAATCCCCGCTGCGGCAGAAACTTTGAGTACTATTCCGAAGATCCCTACACCACCGGTATGTTTGCCACCGCAACGGTGCAGGGTGTCCAGAGTCAGAAGATCGTGGCTACCGTCAAGCACTTCTGCTGCAACAACCGGGAATATAACCGCAGAATTGCCGACTCCCGTGTATCCCAGCGTGCGCTGCGTGAGATCTACCTCCGTGGCTTTGAGATCGTGGTGAAGAAGGCAAAGCCCTGGGCAATGATGACCTCCTACAACCCGGTCAACGGTGTACAGATGAGTGCCAACTGGGAGGCACTGAACGGTATCCTCCGGAGCGAGTGGGGCTATGAGGGTGTGGTTATGACCGACTGGAGAACTCTGTCCAACCTGGAGGACGAGGTCCACGCCGGCGGCGATGTGAAGATGCCCCAAAAGATCTCTACTGTCTACGATAAGGCACCGAAGACCTGCGATCTGGTACAGATGATGCAGGAGGGAACGCTGGACAGAGGCGCGGTACTGCTGTCTGCCCGCCGCATTTTGGGTATGATAGCCAACCTGGAGTAATTGCCGTCCTGTGGAGCAATTGAAAATTAAGGCGCATTGCACCGGTTGCAATGCGCCTTTTATCTTGCGGGATCGGTTGACCGGGAAAAACCGGTGTGGTAAAATAAAGAAAAAGGAGGGGCAGCTTATGAAGATCACCGTATTGACGGAAAATACCACCTGTCGGGAAGAACTGCAGCCGGAGCACGGCTTAAGCCTGTATCTGGAAACAAAGGGGGAAAAGATCCTTTTCGACGCAGGGCAGACCGATGCGTTTTGGAAAAACAGCGAGAAGCTGGGGATCGACCTGAGAGAGGTGGGGATTGCAATTTTGTCCCACGGACATAATGACCACGGTGGCGGTATGCTGACTTTTTTGGGAAAGAACGATAAAGCACCTCTCTACCTGCACCGCTGTGCTTTTGCCTCTTGCCACAATGGGGAGGGGAAATATATCGGTTTGGATTCGCAGCTGAAGTGCAGCCCCCGGCTGCGTTTTACCCAGGGGAAGCAGCTGCTTGGGGAAGGCATTTGGCTGGCAGATTGCAACCGCCGAAAGAAAGTGCTGCCTACGCAAACCTATGGTCTGAGTGTGCGCCGGGGAAAAAATTTCTATCCGGATCGCTTTTATCACGAGCAATACCTTTTGGTGGAAGAAAAGGGAAAGCGGATCTGCATCAGTGGCTGTTCCCACAAGGGTGTGATGAATATCCTCCGGTGGTTTCAGCCGGATGTGCTGGTAGGCGGCTTTCATTTTATGAAGATCGAAGATGAGGCGGTGCTGGAAAGCCTTGCCCGGCAGCTGCTGGAGGGAAATACCGTCTACTATACCGGTCACTGTACCGGCAGCAGCCAGTACGGTTTTTTGAAGGAGAGGATGGGGGATCGCCTCCAAGCCTTCCAAACCGGCACGATTATGGAAATCTAAGAATACAAATCCACCGCTACCAATTCCAATTTAGCGAGCAGTTGCTCGCTAAATAATTAATAATTATGAATTAATAATTATGAATGAACGTGTCGCCTTTGGCGAC
>JAZNRQ010000005.1:0-7567 GCA_045590735.1 Faecousia sp.
AATGGCGTGCAGCAATAGTCAGTAAAAAGCCTGCTATTATGCAGTAATGATTGGATTTCCGCCCGCATTCCTCTTCCGACCTCGCTACGCTCGGCCACCTTCCCCCCGGGGGAAGGTATTAGTGCAGTGCGAATTTGTAACTGCTCGATAAACTCCGAATTTGTTTCTGTAGGGGCCGATGACCACATCGGTCCGCATACCGCACCATCGGGACGGGAAACCCGTCCCCTACTGGCATTACAGTAGATAAAAAAATACCGGGAGGCGGTTGCCTCCCGGTGGGGAAAACTTTTTATTTTGCGTACTCCACGGCCTTGGTCTCCCGGATGCAGTTGACCTTGATCTGACCGGGGTATTCCAGCTCGGACTCGATCTTCTTGGCAATATCTCTTGCCAGAATGATCATATTGTCCTCGGTGACCTCCTCGGGCTTGACCATGATCCGCACCTCGCGACCTGCCTGGATGGCGAATGCCTTCTCAACGCCGGGGTAAGAGCAGGTCAGCTCTTCCAGCTTCTGCAGACGGCGGATGTAATTTTCCACATTCTCACGGCGGGCGCCGGGACGGGCAGCGGAAACAGCATCGGCAGCCTGAACCAGCACAGCGATGATGGTCTTAGGCTCCACATCACCGTGGTGTGCCTCGATGGCATTGACGATGACAGGATTTTCCTTATATTTCCGGGCAAGATCGGCACCCAGCTGTACGTGGCTGCCCTCTACCTCGTGGTCGATGGACTTACCCAGGTCATGCAGCAGACCTGCACGCTTTGCCAGGGTCACATCCACACCCAGCTCTGCGGCCATCAGACCGGCAATGTGGGCAACCTCCATAGAGTGATTCAGCACATTCTGACCGTAAGAGGTACGGTACTTCTGCCGACCAAGGATCTTGATAAGCTCCGGATTCAGACCGTGAATACCGGTCTCATAGCAGGCACGCTCGCCTTCCTCCCGGATGGTGCGCTCCACATCCTTGCGTGCTTTTTCCACGCAATCTTCGATGCGGGTGGGGTGGATACGGCCGTCAACGATGAGCTTTTCCAATGCCAGACGGGCGATTTCCCGACGGACAGGGTCAAAGCTGGAGACGGGAATGGCTTCGGGGGTATCGTCAATGATCAGGTCCACACCGGTAATGGTCTCCAGTGTGCGGATGTTCCGGCCCTCACGGCCAATGATACGACCCTTCATTTCGTCGTTGGGCAGGGGTACCACGGAAACGGTAGCCTCTGCAGCGTGGTCAGCGGCGCAGCGCTGGATGGCGATGGAGATGATCTCCCGTGCCTTCTCGTCTGCTTCGTCCTTCATCTGCTGCTCGATCTCTTTGATCTTCATAGCGGTGTCGTGGCGGACTTCCTCTTCCACATTTTTCAGCAGGAACTGCTTAGCCTGCTCGGCAGTCAGACCGGAGATACGCTCCAGGGTTGCCATGTGTGCCTTCTTGACGGCCTCCGCTTCTTCCTTGGCGGCAGCCACCTCAGCCAGCTTTTTGGCAAGGTCCTCTTCCTTCTTCTCGAAGTTTTCGGCTTTCTTGTCCAGCGTTTCTTCCTTCTGCTGCAGTCGGCGCTCTTGCTTCTGTAGCTCAGCGCGACGCTCTTTGACTTCTTTTTCGTGCTCTGTGCGGGATCTATGGATCTCGTCTTTAGCCTCTACGAGCATCTCCTTCTTGCGGCTCTCACCGCTGCGGATCGCTTCGTTAATGATACGGGTTGCTTCCTGTTCTGCGGATTTGATCTCACGCTCGGCTGTCGCCTTGCGGACAGCGATACCAACGGCGATACCGATACCCAAACCCACTGCCAAAGCAGCCACGGCAATCAATGTAACTTCTAAAGGTCCCATAAAATCTCAAGCACACCTCCTTTTGTAAAAATAGACATAGTAAGAGGTGAGCGCAATCGGCCCATGATGTTTAATTGGCAAAACCACCGCGAAAATGCGGGAAAAAGCGCAAATACAAACGCCACGTGGCGCGAAACGCAAACCTCGGTCAATGCCGGGTTATTATGAAACGCAAGGGAAATACTACCCGAGCGTACACCATACCAAATCTATTTTACTCCTACAGGGGGACAATGTCAAGGGAAAATGCGGAAAAAGTCCTGCCCTATTGGTGCTGCGACAGATTATGCGTTGACAAGAAAATTTTACCGTGGTAGAATAATCAGGCACTGCAATAAAAAACAAGGCGATAACTTTATTTAATATGCGGATGTGGTGGAATTGGTAGACTCATTGGATTTAGGTTCCAACGCCAAAAGCGTGCAGGTTCGAGTCCTGTCATCCGCACCATATCGAGTGTTCATAACGGATTTGACCGTTGTGGACACTCGATTTTTCTTTTCAGTTATGATGGTACAATCTAAAAAGCCTCCCTTTGCACAAGGGGGCTTTGTGCGGATCGTTATTTGCTCTTTTGTTTTTGAATATTCTCAAATGCCTCTGCCAATACCCTTTGCGCCCGTGACCAAAACCGTTCCACAACAATTACACGCTTATACCGGCAACATTCTTCGCACAAATCTTCATCCCGGGAAAAAGCGTATCTCCATTTGGAATCGTGAGTTTCATTGATCTTGTTCCAGCAATCCAGGCAAAATTCTGCCATATTAGTTCCCTCCTTATAAATTTGGTATACTTATAATGAGTATACTCTGCTAAGTATAACACAAAATCATCTTAAAATATACTTAAATTAAGATATTTTGAGGTGGAGTATGCGGAACAAAAACAATAAGCATTTGGGAATTGAGATAGAACCGGAATTGCATTACAAACTTCACTATATTGCAAAGTATGAAGGACGCTCCGGAAACGGGCAAATACTGCATCTGATTCGTCAGTGTATCCGGGACTTTGAAAGCGAGAACGGCAAAATTCCTTTTGATGGGGACGGTAAAGAATTACAGGATTAATATATGGCACGATCTAAGAAGGGTCCCTTTACACAAGGGAGCCTTTGGTGCAACCGTTATCCTTGCACCCTTGTATTATTAAGTGCGTCCAAATACACAATCCCCCAGTGAAATTGTATCAATTTCACTGGGGGGTTGAACTAAGTTTGCCCTTTGGGCAAGTGAAGTTGCCTTCGGCAGTGAAGTTGCTGGCGCAGTGAAGTTTGCTTTGCAAGTGTATCGTATGTCCGATTTTGCCCGAAAAGGGTGATTTTGTCGGTTTTTTCGCAGATTTTGTTCAAAAACATAATGACAAAGCGGCAAACGTCCTATATAATGGAATCAAGGGATCACTGTTTGCATTCAGACAGTAAAAGAATCACCAAAGGAGGTCATTATGAAAAGACGTGTTTTTTCCGGGCTGTTGGCTTTTGCGCTGTGTATCAGCTTTTTGGCTGTGCCTGTCTTTGCAGATTTCCAGGTAACCTACTACAATGAGGAAGTCTATGCCGGCGGCATTTTGGATATGTGGGCATTTGTGAATGACGAAAACCTGGATGATTATACTTTCCGCTGGCAGTTTCAGGGGATTTCCTCTGATTCCTGGGTAAATCTGGATGACAATGCCACCTACAAAGGAACAAAAACCAATCATCTGCAGTTTTACACCAAGACAGACGCATCCTATGACCAATGGGATGAAATTCCCTTCCGCTGCCTGGTTACCAAGGGCTCTGTGAGCAGAAGCACACCGACGATGTATATGTACATTCGTCCTTATTCCAGTATGCTCCAGGCTATGAAAAACAAGGGGATCGGTCTGTATGAACCAACCCTTAAGAATGTCACAGGCTTTTCTGCCAAAGATGATTTAAACTATACCGCCAGCACCTATGCCGGCAGCAATGTGCAGATTTTATGCGGCGGCACTACAGAAAGCCAACTGACTATGCTGCAAAATTCTGATGTGCAGCTGAAACGGGAAATTAAAATCACGGAAAACGGAAAATATATCGTGTCCGGAGACAGTACCAGTTATATTCCCTATACGGTTGGCAGCAATGCGGTAAAGATCGAAATGAATATGCGTATCATTATGGCCGGTGTGGACAGAGGTGTCTACCAAACCAAGACCATTAACCTGACCACCAAAAAGCCCCCTGTCATCGCTACCGGTAAAGCGAAGTCTGCCTGCTCCCTGTTGCGATACACTTACAACACATCCGAAAAGCTTGCCACGGTTCCCAGCGGCACAAGCCTGGATATTGTTGGACAGAGCGGCAGCTATTACCAGGTGTATTACAATGGCTTCGTAGGCTATATCGGCACATCGCTGCTGGAGGCCAATATGAACGACCCCAAGGTCATTGACCATGTGGACCTGGAGCTTGCGGTGCCAAAGGCGGGCAATGTATGGTCCGATGCGGTTACGGTCAAACCCACCAGTTGCTATTTAAGCTCTGTAGAATGGTATGACGAGACAGCCTCCCGTTACCTGGACACCGGTGAGAAGTTTGTAAAGGGTCACAACTACGAGGTGACGGTCTGGGTCACTGCCAAGGATGGATACCAATTCAAGCTGGACAGCAGCGACAATATGAAGACCACAGCGATTATAAACGGCAATCTTCCTTGCTCTACATCCCGGGCCTATGAACAGATCATCGGCAAGGTTATTGATATCCGTTACACCTTCAACAATGTGAAGGAGGAAACGAACCCACCTACGCAACCGACAGATCCTCCCACGCAACCGACAAATCCATCCTCTCAGCAGCATACCCATACCCCCTCCCAGTGGCGGATCACAGGGGCATACCATTACAAAGCCTGTACGACCTGCGGTGATTTCCTGGAGCAGGAGGACCATAAGGGCGGCGCTGCCACCTGCAGCGCAAAGGGCAAATGCTCGGTTTGCGGCTATGCGTACATAGAAGAAAACGAAAAGCACAATCCCGACACCTCCAAGTGGACGGCCTGCGGAAATCTGTATCATGCACATCTGTGTAAAGATTGCGGCGCCCACTGTGATACCCAGGATCATATTGCCGGTCCTGCAGGTACACCCGATACTGCAGTGGTTTGCAGGGATTGTGGCTATATCATCACCCCTGCAAAGAATCATACGCACAAGCTGACAAAGGTGGAAAAGAAGGATGCCACCTGTGTAAACCCCGGCAGTATAGAGTATTACACCTGCGACGGCTGCTCTGATTTCTTTGCAGACAGTGCGGGCAACACCAAGATTACCGATATTGTGATTGCGCCTCTGGGGCACAAAGCTTCCGATGACTGGAAGTATGACGACAACAACCATTGGCGCATCTGCACCGGGTGTAACGAGGTTCTTGCGGAAACGCAGATGGCTCACCGGATGAGCGGTGAGAAATGTGATACCTGCGGCTATGGCAGCAGGGTTGCTGAGGAACCATCCGTCACCGATCCCGAAGATACAACACCTGCGCCTTCCGGTTCTCAATCGCCGGAAAACGATGATAAAGATCCCTGGTGGTTGTTGCTGCTGATCATTCCGGGCGGCATTATCCTTGGTATCGGCATTGTGGTTGCCATCGGGATCGGCATTGTGCTCCTCTTTGTGAAGCGAAAGAAAAAGGCATAACCCATCAAAACACCGGTTTTAAAAGCGAAAACCCTCTCCCGGGCTGCCGGGGGAGGGTTTTTATTATTGCGAAACGGCATTGGGTATGGTAAAATGGAAAAAAATGAAGATAAAGGATGGTGCGTTTATGAAGAAAGTACTGTGTTTGCTGCTGGTTTTGGCGTTGGGCGTGGCGATGAGCGGCTGCTGTCTGCCCCTAAACGTCTTTATGACCAAGAGAAATGAAATCCAAAAGAGACCTGCGGTGGAAAACGACGTGATCCAAATGCCTACGCAGAATGTGGACATCCCCGAAGAGACGGAACCTGCGGAGAAAAGGGTCGAATTGCCAAATTTTGAGAACCAATCTCTGGAATCTGCCAAAAAGTGGATGGATAAGGCAGGTGTTTCAGCAGAAATCCAGTTGGAATATGCTTTCAGCGATACGGTTGCGGAGGGAAATGTCATCTCCCAAAGCGTACCGGCAGGCATACAGATCGCGGACGGTCACACGGTAACGCTTATCATTTCCAAAGGACCGGAAGCCTGTCCTTATGACTACGCCCAAAAGCTGACGGTCACCGCAGCGTCGGGTTCTTCTGTTGCAACAGCGGTTTTGTACAACTGGGAACAGGGAAACTGGAAGCAGGTGGCGGTTTATAGTGCCAGCGTGGGCAAAAACGGTATCGGCCCGGCAGCGGAGGGCAGCCGGAGAACCCCTGAGGGTACATACAAGCTGGGCGTTGTGCTGACCGGAAACGATGTAAACACCAATATGCCTACCCGCAGCGTTTCCAGCAACACCTGTGTTGTGGATGATAAAAATTCGCCTTACTACAATATGATCATGCAAAAAGAACAGGTTCCTTCCGGTACCTCCTTCGATCAGATCGGCAAGAGCCTCAGCAACGGCAGCGTTTACGCAACCATCTATATTGAGCATAACGGCAACGGTCTGACCTCGGAGAATGTAGTTCCCGGAAAGGGCTCTGCCATCGGTGTCCGGGGTAAGCGGGCGGCACTGGCACCGACCTATGGCGATGTGGATATTTCCTACAACGATATGATCGACCTGCTCTCCCGGCTGGATGTGAACAAAAATCCTGTGATTGAGATCTATAAAAAATGAGAAAAATATGGAGTATGCTCCTGCTGTCGGCACTGCTGCTGACGGCCTGTACAGGAATTATCCCGGCATTTCCACAGGAAACCACCGGACAGCCTACAACACTGCCGGAAACGCTTCCGGAGGAAACCACCGGGCAGCCTGCAGAGCCGGCGGTCACCGCCCCGGAAACCCTCACCGGTTTGCTGGCGGAAAACGGCCCTGACCTGCAGACCCTGAGCCGACTGGGCTGCAGGCAGCTGATCACAGTAGAAGCCCAGGGAACTGAGGCGCAGATCAACCTGTACCTTTTGGAAAATGACCAATGGATCCGGCAGGAAAATCTGTCCTGCCGGGGCTATGTGGGCGCAAGCGGTACGAAGGCAGAAAAGCAGGAGGGGGACAAAGCTACCCCTCAGGGACTTTTTCCGGTTACAGAAGGCTTTTACATTGGGGAAGCACCCGAAACGGCACTGCCGCTGTTTCAGATCACAAAGGATACCTATTGGGTGGACGACCCGAAGTCCCAGCACTATAATAAGCGGATCGAGGGTGTGGAGAATAAGGATTGGGCATCTGCGGAGCGGATGATCCAATACGGGAAAGCTTACGAATACGGCTTTGTCATCGGCTATAATCCGGAGGCGGTACCCTATGCCGGTTCGGCGATCTTCTTCCACGTGGGCGACCGACCCACTGCCGGCTGCGTCGCTACGGACAAGTTTTTTGTCTTGCAGTATCTGGCGGTGCTCAGCCAAGCGCAAAAGCCTTACATTTTTATAAGCGAAAGGACGGCAAACGCCGTCCTTTTTAATTGAGAATTTAATTCCGGTTTATCGCTCTGTCGAGCGAATTAAGAATTAAGAATTTAGAATTAAGAATTGTGGTATTTTCCTGAGGAAAATGATTTAAATCGTCGCCAAAGGCGACACGTTCATTCATAATTATTAATTCATAATTCTTAA
>JAZNRQ010000006.1:0-6131 GCA_045590735.1 Faecousia sp.
AGCTCGCCGACAGTAATTTCGTCGGGGATCTTGACGGTAACGGGAGCTTTTCTTGCCACCTCCATCTGCAGACGGCGCAGCTTCTCCTGTTCCTCATTACGGGCCTTATTGCCCTTGAACTTATTGTCCTTTTGCTTATTCTGCTGCTGACCCTTTTTGCCGATCCGCTGCTTACCGCCCTGGTAATCCTGCACACGCTGGTCCACCAGATTGTCCACATCGTCGAAACGGCGGGTGTTCACCTGCACCGCAGAGGTATCCACCACCCGGCGTTCCCGTCTGCGCTCCGGTTCGGCAGGCTTTGCGGGCTTTTCTTCCTTCCGGGGCTGCTCCGCTTTGGGGGCAGCAGGTTTTTCTGCTTTTTTGGTACTTTCCGGCTTTTTCTCCGGTGCGGCAGCCTTTTCCGGCTCCGGCTTCTTTTCCGGCTCTGCCTTGGGAGCGGGCTGCACCGCGAAGACCACCTCCAGAGATTCGATCTGGTGGGTCTGGGAGATGTAGTCAAAAATCACATTCAGCTCCTCGTCCGTCAGCACCTGGGTGTTGGACTTGGGCTTTTCAAAAAACTTTTCCATGACCGCGCTGATTTCCTTGGGTGCCAAGCCGAAATCCGCTGCGACCTCTTTTAACCGATATTTCACGATACTCATATTCGCACCTCCGTGTTAGTTACTGTTTGCCTTTCCGCTTGTTGCGCAGATGGGCTTTGCGCTCGGCCTGCCGCTGCTGCAGCCGCTTGGTGCGGTTTTGCAGGCTTTCTGCCTCCCGGACGTATTTTTCCGGTTGGGGCAAGGCTTTTACGAACGCCAGTGCCAGTGCCGGGTCGGTAAAGGCGGCAATGGCAAGGTTCTGTCTGCCAATGGCCTGACCCAGCGTGTCTTTGTCAAAGGGTACCCGGATGCAAAGCTGCTCGGTCTGTGCCACAAAGCTCAGGGCTCTGCGCCAGGTGTGATCCGAGGCATCGGATGCCACGATCACCAGCCGCGCGTGCTGTGCTCTTGCTGCCGCACCCACCGGTTCTTCCCCCAGCTCAATGCGGCCTGCCTTCCGGGCAAGGGCCATAAAACCCAATGATTTATCCATTGGGACATTCCCCCATTTCTTTGGCAAGACGGTCATATACCTGCTCCGGGATGGGAACCTCCAGGCTCCGTTCCAGAGATTTTGCTTTCTGCGCCTTTTTCAGACAGGCGGGATCAGGACACAGGTATGCCCCTCTGCCGTTGAGCTTGCCGCTGAAATCCAGACTGACCGTGCCGTCGGTACCCCGAACCACACGGATCATATCCTTCTTGGCTTTCCGCTCCCGGCATCCCATGCACTGCCGTTGGGGTATTTTCTTCTGCATGGCGATCCCCTCCTGTTTTGATTATTCAGCCTGAGATTCGGGCTTGATGTCGATCTTATAGCCTGTCAGACGGGCAGCCAGACGGGCATTCTGACCTTCCTTGCCGATGGCAAGGCTCAGCTGGTTGTCCGGCACGATGACGGTGCAGGCCTTCTGACCGGCAACGGGTGTGACACTGATCACATCTGCCGGGCTCAATGCGGCGCGAATATATTCGCAGGGATCTTCATTCCAAACAACGATGTCGATCTTCTCACCGTGAAGCTCCTCCACAACAGCACCCACACGGCCACCTCTGGGGCCGACGCAAGCACCCACGGGATCCACACCTTCTGCCATCGCCTGCACAGCGATCTTGCTGCGGCTGCCGGGCTCACGGGAAATGTTGCGGATCACAACCTGACCGTCTGCGATCTCGGGAGTCTCCAGCTCAAACAGACGCAGCACCAGGTTGGGGTGAGTACGGGAGACCTGCACCAGCGGGCCACGGGTCGCACGGTGGACCGTCAGCACATAAACCCGGATCAGGTCGCCGGGAGCATAGCTTTCGCCGGGGATCTGCTCGTCTACCCGGAGAACCGCGTCGCTCTGTTCGCCTGCCTGACCGATGCGTACAAAAATGTCCCCGGTGGGGTCAACCCGCAGAACAGTGCCGGTAAGCATTTCCTGTGCCTTGGAGGAGAAGCTTTCGTAAGCTGCGCCCCGCTCAGCCTCACGAATGCCCTGGATCACCACCTGCTTGCAGGTCTGTGCAGCGATTCTGCCGAATTTCTGAATGTCGATGGGCAGGGTCACAGCGTCGCCGACCTGCACATTGGGCTGCAGCTTCTTGGCGGCCTCAATGTGGATCTCCACAGCGGTGTCCTCTACCTCCTCCACAACGGTCAGCACCTGGTGCATAGAAAGACCCTGTTCGCTCAGCTCCACCACCACATTTTCAGCGGGGACATCCCGACGGTCCTCCCGGTCCTTCCGGTATGCGTTGGTCAGTGCCTGCTTCAGACGCTCCACCATATAATCTACGGGGATACCTTTCTGCTTTTCCAACTCCCGCAGGGATGCAAAGATCTCTGCACCGATGTCGATCTGCGGAGCTTCCTGTTTTTTGGCACGTCTTGCCATCTTTTCTTTCCTCCTTATTTTTTGTTCCGCCTTTTGAAATCGCTTTTCCGTGCAAGCCGGATCTTTTTCCGCAGCTGCCAATTTGCAAACCTTGAAATACACAAAGTATGTCTGCGGTTTGCAAACCGTCATCTGCGAAAAAATCTTTCGGCTTGTTCCGTAAAACCGATTTCTGCAAGGCTCCACTGTGTTTACTGTTTTTTATAATGTTTACTAAGGGGCGATTATCCATCGCCCGGCGGTACAGGATTGCGTTTACGCCGAAAATGCGGGCGAATTCGTAACATTTCGCTGCGCGGGCGACCAATGGTCGCCCCTACATTCACCATTGGAATGCGTGAGGGTTAAAATTCTACCCGGAGGCGCACAAGGGCGACCTCGGATTTTTCAAATGTGACGGTCTCTTTGCCCCATTCGGCGGTGAGCTTGCCATCCTCGTAGCCCCGGAGGATCGCCGGGATCTCCTTGGTGCCGTTTCGGGGGCGGTACAGCTTAATGAGGATCGGCTCTCCCATAAACCGCTCAAAATCCGACGGACGCTTCAGCACCCGTCCCAGACCGGCGGAGCAGACCTCAAAATGGTAGCTGGTGGGGATAGGGTCTTTTTCGTCCAGCACCGGATCCACTGCCCGGTGGACGCGCTCGCAATCCTCAATGTCCACGCCGCCCTCTTTCTCAATGTAGAGCCGCAGGTATTGCTCCGAGCCTTCCCGGACATATTCCACATCCCATAATTGGCAGCCGCAGCTTTCCACAATGGGCTGGGCAAAGGATGCGACCAATTCCGTAACCTTCATGATTTCACCTCGTCTTTGGTAACGAAAAGAGAGGTGCGACCGCTCCTCTCTTTCGTAATATACTCTAGATTGCCTGTATTATAGCACCCTTATTCTGATTTTGCAAGGGTTTTTTAATAAATTTTCCAATTATTCACCAACTGTTTCATCAGTAATGGTCTTCATAGCCTCTTCCTGGCTCATACCGGCGGCAATGGCCTGCTTCCGGGCGGCATTGACCGCCTGGATGGTTTTGACCTTTTTGCCGTCCAGCTCATAGCCGCCCATAGCCACCAGGGTCAGCAGCCACGCTGCCATAGGTACTAAGCAGAACAGGGCGATGGCCACCCAGTTCATACCGCCGGCATAAGGGGTGGTCTTGGTGGGCAGAGTTCCCACCTGGATAAACACCAGCGCAATGGATACCACCGTTGCCGACAGGCTGGATACCAGCTTATCCACAAGGGAAAACAGCGTTCCCATAATACCGGGAATGAATTTACCGCTGCGGTAGGTTTCGTAGTCGGCACAGTCTGCCACCATAGGAATGGGCATATCTGCGGTGGAATAGTAAGCACCGTAGCCGATGCCGAAGAACAGCACGAATAAAATGGTGTACAGGTTGATACTCAGCTTAAAGTCGCTGCCGAAAATCGCACCTTCAAAGACACGCAGATTCCATACAGGGTTACCCTGCTGCCACAGCAGAAGCATTACCAGCACACCCACATAGCTTAAAAGTGCCACGGTCACGTAAGTCATCAGGCTGCGCTTTTGTCCGTGCTTTTGGGAAGTGCGGACCGTCAGCAGGAAGAAGGGTGCGGAGAATACGTAGCCCATAACCATCATGATCAAATACAGGTTATCGTAGGAATTTCTGCCTGCCACCTTGACCATATCCGCTGCGGTCAGACCGGTCAGGTTACTGTTTTCGTCCAGCTGCAGCGCAACCGGTTGATTTTGGATATTGTAAATGTTGCCGGTTTCGTCTACCAGCAGAGCAACGAGCCGTCCGGACTCCGGGACGGTCAGACCGGTGATATTTCCGGACTTATCTTTCTGCAGACCTGCCGGTGCGCCTGAAGCATCCAGCTTCAGTGCGTCGGTCTTACCGTCGTCGTTGATATAGAAGGCGATGGCATCCACCTTTTGCGTCACCCGCAGCTGCGCGGAGGCAGTGCGCTCCAGAAGCTGTGCGCCGTTGGTGACAGTCAGCTCCTGGATCTGGGCGTTGGTATTGACCTTCCACTTACCTTCATCGTCGGTTTTGAGCGCGTCCTCGGACAGCTGGATCGCCAGCATCTGGGTGTCGTCGGAAAGCTGCAGACCTGTGATCTGTTTTGTGGCGGAATCCACTTCCATACCCTTCAGTACGGCGGCTTTGTTGATACCCAAACCAAACTGGGTCATACAGCCGTAAAGCATACAAAGCACCGTCACATTGGTGGCAATGGAGAGTGCCAGCTTACAGCCTCCGCCGGCGATCATCAGCCGCTGCAGGGGCTTGTTGCCTTTAATAATGGTCAGATAATCCCGGATGCGCACCTTTTCCTGCTTGCCGCCCAAGCCGAAATACTTGGTCTGGTCCTTTTCCCAAATGCCGATGATGGCCAGCACCGTCAGCACCATAGAAAGCACGATGCCGATGGGGGTCATAATGGCAAACCAGGAAGCATTATAGTCGCCGGCAAAGCTGTCGCCTGCCAGGATAGGGCCCACCAGCTGCATTGCGCCCATACCCAGCAGAGAGCCTACGGTATTAAACACCGTAAACAGCGGCCGGTGGTTGGGATCGTTGGTCAGCACCGGCTGGGCAGAACGGGTCACGGAGGTCTGGAAAGTGTAGCCGATGACCCAAACCGCGTACAAAAGGATAAATGCGGTATAGCGCAGCCACATCATCGTTTCCGGGATCATAGGGGTCAGTATATACAGCGCGATGACCGATACAGCCATAACCAGATTACCCAGCACCATAAAGGGGCGGAATTTACCGAATTTACCGTCGGTCTTATCCATAATGGCACCGATGATGGGGTCGGTGATGGCATCAAAAACACGCATACCGGTGACCATAAAGGACGCAAAGATCATAGCGATGCCCAAAACCACATCGCCAAACATTGCCACATAGGAAAGGATCAACACAAAATACACATTGGTAGCGCCGTTATTCATAGGAAACAGCGCAAGCTGGTAAAATTTGGCACGGTTCGTGCCGCTTCTTTCGCTCATTTTCGTTCTCCTTTAAAATCTTCAAATTCCAATTTCTCGAGCGATTACAATTTTCGTTGTCATTGCGAACCAGTGACCGATGTCACTGGTGTGGGGAGCGAGCCGACCGCCGCCGGTGGCGGGAGGAGGGAGGGGAGCGGGTGGCAGCGGTCGACAAAATCGAGGAAAAGCGTAAGCCCGAAGATTTTGTCGGGTACCGCAACAGGGACATCTCAAAGAGAATACGGATTCTTCGCTTTCGCTCAGAATGACAAGGGGTATCGCAACAGCTCGATAAACCGGAATTTAATTCGGGGCTCTCAATTCTCAACTCTCAATTCTCAATTCTTCAGGTCCAGTTGCCGCCGCCGGCGGTTTTCTTATTCAGCTTGTAGGCACTGACCGGGTCGGGGGTAAAGGACAAGGTCGCTTCGTCCCGGACCGTTCCGGAAACTGCCTCCAAGTGGGTATCTTTCCCTAAAGTGACCCGAAAAGAGAGAACATTTTTGCCGGACTTGGTGCCGATCTTCTTGCCGTCGGCATAAAGCGTTACGCTGTCGCAGTTGGTGTAGACCTGCACCTGGGTCACCTTCTCCGGACGGTAGGCATACCGTTTGCCGGCAATATGCACCATCGGCTCTTTGTTCCAGTAGGCTTTGTACAGGTAGAAGCTG
>JAZNRQ010000007.1:0-5520 GCA_045590735.1 Faecousia sp.
TAAATTGGAATTTGAAGATGTAACGAACCGAGCGGGTCAGGGAAGTAACGAAAAGCAATGCACCGTGCACGCATTGTTTGCGGGCACTGCCCGCTAAATTGGAATTTACAGAAACATTAGGGAGATGGACGTATGGTTTCATCCAATACTTGGGTCAATATCGATCTGGATGCCATTTTGGAAAATTTCCGTGCGGTTAAGGCAAAAGCCGGAAAAATGGTGTGCGCTGTGGTCAAGGCAGACGCTTACGGACACGGTGCTGTGCCGGTGGCAAAGCTTCTGGAAAAGGAGTGCGATTTCTTCGGGGTATCTTCCGTGGCGGAGGCACTGGAGCTTTGCAATGCCGGGATCGGAAAGCCTGTGCTGCTGCTGGGTCATACACCTGTGGCACTGTTTCCGGAAGTGGTAAAATACGGCCTGCGGCCTGCCATTTTTGACTGGCAGGAGGCGCAACTGCTGTCCAATGAAGCGGTGCGGCAGCAGAAAACGGTCAACATCCATATTGCACTGGATACGGGTATGAGCCGCATCGGCTTTTTGCCCACAGAGGAAAATGCAGCTTTGTGCAGCCGCATTGGGGCACTGCCGGGCATTTGTATAGAAGGTCTTTTCAGCCACTTTGCCACAGCGGATGAGCGGGATCTGACAAGCACCCGGCACCAGGCAGTGCTGTTTGAAAAGTTTGAAAATATGCTGCAGGCGCAGGGCCTTCAGATCCCTGTGCGGCATCTGGACAATTCTGCCGGTGTGATGAATTTCGGCTGCCATTGGGATATGGTCCGTGCCGGTATCGTGCTTTACGGTTTGTATCCCAGCGACCAGGTAGATCAGCAAAATCTGCCGCTGAAGCCTGCTATGCAGTGGGAAACGGCGGTAAGCTTTGTGAAGGAGATCACCCCCGGCAGTGCCGTCAGTTACGGCGGTACGTTTGTGGCACAAAAGCCGATGCGGGTGGCTACGATCCCCGCAGGCTACGCGGACGGCTACCGCCGCAGCCTTTCCGGCAGCTTTTATGTGCTGATCCGGGGGAAGAAAGCACCGATCTTAGGCAGAATTTGTATGGATCAGTTTATGGTGGATGTAACGGATATACCCGGCGTTATGACCGGAGACCGGGTGGTGCTGATGGGAACAGACGGAGAATTGGCCATTTCTGTGGAAGAATTGGCACAGGCAGCCCACAGCTTTAACTATGAGCAGGTCTGTGACATCAGCCGCCGGGTCACAAGAGTGTACCGAAAAGACGGCAAGCAGATAGGGGAGCGAAATTATCTGATAGGGTGATTGCTTTGACCCGGATCCGGCTATACTCATAATACTTACGAAATTGCGAAAGAGGAGAAATGGTTATGGAACATACCCAACTTCCGGTGACCGCGGGCGCACAGCAGATCCTGCAGCAGGTTCGCAAAGCCGTTGTGGGCAAGGACCGGGTGCTTTACTGGACGCTGGCAACTATTTTGGCAGGGGGACATATCCTTCTGGAGGATATTCCCGGCGTAGGCAAAACCACGATGGCATTGGCATTTTCCCGGGCATTGGGACTTACCTGTAATCGTGTGCAGTTTAACCCGGATGTGCTGCCCTCGGATGTGACCGGCTATTCGGTATTGGAGCAGTCCTCCGGTAGGATGGTCTATAAGCCCGGTGCGGTGCTTTGCAATTTGTTTTTGGCAGACGAATTGAACCGTGCCACCTCCCGGGCCCAGTCTGCCCTCCTGGAGGCAATGGAGGAGGGTCAGGTGACGGTGGACGGTATTTCCCACCGGCTGCCGGAGCCCTTTACGGTCATTGCGACTCAGAACCCGGCAGGTGCGGCCGGCACGCAGTTGCTGCCGGACAGCCAGATCGACCGGTTTATGATCCGGCTGAGCATTGGCTATCCGGAGCCGAAGGATGAGGTGACCATGCTGCTGCAGCGGCAGGGAAATGAGCCGCTGAAGACCGTAGAGCCTGTGGGGGATACCGCTATGCTGCTGCAATTGCGGCAGCAGGTGGCAGATACCCATATTGCCCCGGAGATCGCCCAGTATATTGTGGCATTGGTCAGTGCAACCAGGTGTAGCGATATGCTGCTGCGGGGTGCATCTCCCCGTGCTACTCTGGCGGTCAGTGCGCTGGCAAAAGCGGTGGCACAGCTACAGGGCAGAGATTATGTCGTGCCGAAGGATGTCCAGGAGGCGTTTTTAAGTGCGGTTACCCACAGGGTACAGCCGGCACCGGGACAGGACACCGATGCCCGCCAGATCCTGAAGACCCTGATGGGTAAGGTTCGCCCGCCGAAGCTGCAGTAAGTATGTGGAGGCGGCGGATCATATACCTGTGCGCCCTTGTGGGCTGCCTGGTATTTTACGGATGTTACCGGGAGTGGTTTTCCTGGTTTTTGTTGGTGGCAGTGGTGTTGCTGCCCTGGTTTTCGTTACTGATCAGCCTGCCCGCCTTACTGACGGCGCAGGCTAAGCTTCGTTGTCCGGAAACGGTCCGGGCAGATGTACCGGTGCGAACCGCATTGACGGTCAAGTGCCGGTTTCCCGCACCTCCGGTGCGCTGCCGCATCCGTCTGCACAATACCCTGAATGGCAGAGGGTATGTGGGTAAGCCGGGAGAGCGGATCCCCACGGAGCATTGCGGCTGTATGGTCATTTCCTATGACCGGCTGGCAGTCTATGACTATTTGGGATTGTTTCGACGGCGGTTGCGGAAAGGGGAGTCTGTGCAGATCTGTATTTTGCCGAAATCCGTAAAAGCCCGGTTGCCGGAGGGAAAAAGCAACCGTTCGGTGAGCCTGTGGCGACCAAAGCCCGGTGGTGGTTTTTCGGAAAATCACGAGCTGCGCTTTTACCGTCCCGGTGATGAGCTGCATAATATCCACTGGAAAATGTCCGCAAAAACCGGAAAACTTATTTACCGGGAGCCGGTAGAGCCGGTACAAAAAGGGTACTTGCTGACTATGACCCTCTGCGGAACGCCGGAGGAGCTGGACCGGAAGCTGGGACAGCTTATGTGGATCAATGAAACGCTGTTGGAGCAACACCTGGAGCACGATGTTTGCTGCCATACGGCAGATGGTACGGTGCGCTATACCGTATCGGATACTGCCGATGCCCAACAGGGGATCGTAACACTGCTGCAGCGGCGCAGCCTGGAAAAGGAAACGCTCCACCTGCAGGAAAGTGTTCTTTGGCAGCACCATATCGGAGGTGATGGCAATGAAGCGTGATAAAGTCATTACCGCTCTATGGGGATTTTTCATCAGTTTTGGCGTCAGTATCGCCGGTGTGATGTGCCTGACCACAGCCTTTGATTTTGGGATCGATACCGGAATTTTGATCGGCTACTGCGGTTTGTGCGCGCTGATCGCCACAATATGCTACTTGCTGCCGCTGGGGTTTGTACCCCTGGGTATCGGCGCACTGCTGGCAGGCTTTTTCTGGCAAACCGGTGATCTGGAGCTGAGTATCGAGGCGATACTGAACCGGCTGAGCCGCCAATATGACCGGGCATACGGCTGGGGTATTATTCGCTGGGGTTGGCGGACGGCAGATGTGATGGAGCCGTCGATATTGCTGATCCTGTGTTTTGTGGGCGGCCTGTTGGCGGTGGTTACTGCCTGGGTGGTCTGCCGGAAAAAACCGGTGTTCCCTGCGCTGCTTCTCGGCTTGCTGACCATTGGGCCTTGTTTTGTTGTAACAGATACGGTTCCGGACATTCCGTGGCTGTATCTTATGTTGCTACTTCTGGGTGTGTTGCTGCTGACCGGATCTGTTCGGCGGCAGGATGAAAAGCAGGGAAACCGATTGCTGTTGCTGGTAACACCTGTGGCGGCATTGGCACTGCTGGTGCTCTTTGCGGTGATCCCGCAGGATACGTACCAGGGACAGGACAATGCGAAAAAAATGGCGGATTCGATTTTGCAATCCGATTCTATGCAGCTGCTGATGGGACATCTGGACGACGGTGCGGCGGTTGGTTCCGTATCGGCAGACCGGGTGGATCTGACAAATGTAGGCTACCGGGTGGAAAGCCACGCACAGATATTGGAGGTCAAAGCACCCTTTACCGGCACACTGTATCTCCGGGGCAGGGCGATGGATACCTACGACGGTGTCAGCTGGACAAACAGCGATGTGGATTACAGTCAGTATAAATGGCCGTCCCAGGGACTTGAAACAGTAGGCGAGGTGGAAATATCCACACGGTTTGCCCACAGAATGCTGTATTTACCTTATTATACCGATACGATGCGGCTGCTGGACCTGTCCGGCGGTATGGAAAACGAAACCCAGCTGACGCGATATTCCTTCGCCTGTAAAAAGCCGGCGCAGCAGGATCTGATCGTAAATCTGTACCCCTCAGAGCAAAGCCGGGTGCCGGAAGAATACCGGAACTTACTGGATGGCTACAGCCGGAATGGTGCGGTGCCGGAGGAAGTCAAGGCTTGGGCGGTTCCGCTGGCGTCGAGAATATGCAGCGGGAAGGAAAGTCCCTACCACAAGGCGCAGGCCATATCTTCTTATGTGCGCAACAGCGCCAAATACGATACCAACACCCCTCGAATGGGCAGCGAACAAGTGGATTTTGCCAAGTGGTTTTTGGAAGAGAGCGAAACCGGCTACTGTGTCCACTTTGCCACGGCGACGGCAGTGCTGCTGCAGGGGGCAGGAATCCCTGCCCGGTATGTTACCGGCTATATGACCCAGGTAACAGAAGGGGAAAAGATCGTTGTCTATTCTGATCAGGCACACGCCTGGGTGGAGTACTGGCTGCCCGGTTTTGGCTGGACAGTGCTGGAATCCACACCTCCGGATTACTCGGCACAGCCGGAACAGACGGAAAACACGGCTACGGAAAGCACGGAACCGGTTGGCACTACCGAGCCGGATGTACCCGATACACCCTCTTCGCAGCAGACACCGTTACCCCAGGAAAAGAAAAAGAACTGGGAATGTATCAGCTGGATATTGCTGACGGTGGCAGTGCTTTGCGGGCTGATCACCGCAGCGGTGCTGCAGTATCGGATCCGCAGACAGCGGCGGCTTAAAAAGCTGCAGAGGGCATCTCCCAACGAAAAGGCACTTTACTATTGGCGGGAAGCCACGGTGTACGCCCGCCTTTTGAAGGAAACACCGGATGCTGCTCTCTATGCCCTTGCGGAGCGGGCAAAGTTCAGCCGGCACACCGTTACGGAAGAACAGCTGCGGCAATTTGAGGAAGCCGCAGAAAAAGCCCGGCAAAAGCTGAAAAAGAAGAATATTTTCCTTCGCTTTTATTACCGCACCATCCTGGCGATCTATTAAATTCCAATTTCTCGAGCTGTTGCGATACACCTTGTCATTCTGAGCGAAAGCGAAGAATCCGTATTCTCCTTGAGATTGCCACGCCAGTTCGCAAACTGGCGTGGCAATCTCCCGATTAAAAGCAAGACTTTTCTTTTTCGATTTTTCCGGTGCCTGCCGGCGGCGGTACTTTCTGGTTTCGCACAGAAAGTACCCAAAGATGCGACCCGGGGAGGCGTTGAGT
>JAZNRQ010000008.1:0-9343 GCA_045590735.1 Faecousia sp.
AATCATTTTCCGAATAATTTGTCTAGCAAATTTACTCAAGAATTTTCGTTGGCTTAAATTCGATTAATCAAACTTAAACATTATCATTTGTTCAAGGTGTTTTTGTTCGTCTTTGCGTTATTCAATTTACAAGGTACAGAGCGCTCCCCCGCAAAAGCGGGTAGCTTGCTAAGTTTAACACAAACACATTGATATGTCAAGAACTTTTTTCATTTCTTGTCATATTTTTTCTGTGCTTTTGTGTCGCTTTTTCGCACCCTCTGCCGAAGGCGCCCGAGTATAATATCAAAGCACCAACTAATTGTCAAGTACTTTTTTTACTTTTCTTTTATTTTTTTGTTTACATTTTTCAGATACCGCAAAGTGTGCAGATCATTCCGTATTCTCAAGTACTGCGCTGCAGATTTTACGCTGCTTTTCCCGTCCCATTTGCTTACCTTGACATCCTGCTGCAGATACTCATCCAACGACTGCAAAAGTGCTTCCGTTTCCTCTGTGACCAAAAGATATTGGGCTGTGTCCAAATAGATCACCCCAGGGGTTTTCTCTTCCAGATCTTTTATCGCATTCGCAAGATTCTTCCCCTTCCCCTTGTTCCCCGTATCCGTTTCCAAAACAAGTTGCTGCTCTTCCATATATAATGCAACGGTTTGTACCGGTTCCAGCTTGGCAACATCCAACCGTTGCACCGGTGCAAACAGCAATCCAATCAAAACTGCGGCATAAATTATCTTTCTCATTTTTGATTTCTCCCGTCTTCCGGCTTCAGCTTGGCACTGCGATACTTTTGCAAAATCAATCTGCGACGCAAGATCCCACCGGTATGAGACAAATAGCAAATGCCGAGGCAGCGTAATCCGGTTAAGTGGATCAAAAGTATGACAAACCCTGCTGCCGCGCCGTACAACCCAAAGCCCGCACACAGCAATGCGATCCCAAACCGCCATATCCGTACTGCGTTGGCAAGATCCCGATTGGGCAGCACAAAACCGCAAACGCCAGCAATGGATACCATAATCAGTGCCACAGGTGAGATAAGTCCTGCATCCACTGCTGCCGTACCTACCACAATACCGCCAATCACCGAAACCGATTGCCCGATAGCCTGCGGCAGGTGAATACCCGATTCCTGCAAAAGCTCGAATGCGATCAAAAGTCCCAATACCTCTGTTGCGGTGGAAAACGGGACCGATTGCTTGCTTTCAATAATCGCACGTAAAAGCGGCAACGGAATGACTGCCTGATGAAAGGTAGCAAGGGCAATATAAACCCCCGGTAAAAGCAACCCGGTAATCAGCGCCAAATACCGCAACAGCCGTACTGCAGATGCACCGATGAAGTCCCTACCTCTATCCTCCGGACTTTCCATCAGGTACATAAGATCTGCCGGTGCCAAATACCCCAATGGCAAACCATCCACCAAAAGCCCTACCCGTCCGTCCAGGATCCCCTGCGAAAACCGGTCTGGCCGTTCCGTATATTGCATCAGCGGAAATGCGGTACAGCGGGATCCAGTCACATATTCCTCCACCGCGGAGGGCGACAAAAAGCCGTCTACATCGATGCTTGCCAAACGCTCTTTCATACGGGACACAAGGGTAGGATTTGTGATCCCTTCCAGCCAAATCACACTTACATTTGTCAAGGACCTTTTCCCTACCTGGGTTTCGAAGATCCGCAAATCCGGTGATCTGAGATGACGGCGAATATAACTGGTATTGGAACGCACCGTTTCCACAAAGGCATCCTTCGCACCTTTTACAGTGTTTTCCACCTCCGGTGCAGAAGTGCCGCGCTTATCGGGCGTTTTGACTTCAAAGCCAATGGCACCTACACCGGGAAATAATACCACGCAGAATCCGTTTACCAGCAAGAACGCAATTTGATCCAGATCCTCACAAGGTACCGCCACATTATTATATATAGCACCATCCATTGCGTGTCGGTACAGCATCTGCATAGAATCGGCACGCAGATTCTGAATAATGGGTTTAAAAATGTAGTCTGATGCGTATGCTGCAGCGATCAAACCATCAATAGCATAGGCATATAGTTTATGCGGACCGCAACGCAGTTCCCTTCTGACAAAGTCTGCCGCATCCCGGAATATATTGCTGACATTCTCATCTGACATTTCTCCCGGATAATTCTTTTGCTGCATAGTACCACCTCCCGGCTAGTTTGTCCTTTTCCGCCGGGGATTATGTGGATTGCAATCCCTGTCCTTTTGTGCTATACTTATTTAAAATATTCAGGAGTAACCAAAGGAGAATCCGAATGTCTCACGTGATTGCTGCCGTGTCCACCGGCAACCAGATCAGCGCCATCGGCATCATTCGCCTCAGCGGGGACGGCTGTGCGGATGTGGCTGGCAAGGTATTTACATTAAATAACGGTCAACCGCTTTCCGAAGCCCCTAACCGAAAGCTGGTACTGGGTACACTGCGGGATAAGGAAAACCGCATTATCGACAGCTGCCTTGCGGTATATACCCGCGCACCCCACAGCTATACCGGCGAAGATACGGTTGAGATCCAGTGCCACGGCTCGCCGGCAGTTCTTGCAGCAGGCTTGGAAGCGCTGTATCTGGCAGGTGCAAAGCCTGCGGTACGGGGCGAATTTACAAAGCGTGCTTTTCTCAACGGTCAGTTGGCACTGACCCAAGCGGAAGCGGTCATTGATCTGATCGAAGCGGAAACCGCAGATGCTGCCGCAAACGCAGCCGGTCAGGTGGAAGGCATTCTGCAAAGAAGGCTTGCCCCGGTTTATGATAATTTAGTGGACATTTGCAGCCATTTTCACGCTGTGCTGGATTATCCCGATGAAGATATCGAAGATTTTGGACTTTCTTCTTACGAGCAGGCTTTAAAGAAGGATGCGAATGTGCTGAATACATTACTGCAAACATACGGGAAAGGCCGGATCTTGAAGCAAGGTATTTCCGTTGCCATCGTTGGCAAGCCTAATGTAGGCAAATCCAGTCTTCTCAACACAATGGCCGGCTACGAACGGGTCATCGTCACCGAAATTGCCGGCACCACCAGAGATACCGTAGAAGAAACGGTTATGCTGGGAAACAGCCGCCTGCGACTGATCGATACCGCAGGCATCCGGGAAACCGCAGATCAAATTGAGGCTATGGGTGTGGAGCGTTCCCGGCAAGCTGTGGAAAACGCAGACCTTGTCCTGTTCGTCTGCGATGGTTCAATGCCACTTACCGACGAAGATCAGGAAGTCATCGAGATTTGTCTTGACAAGGAAAATGCCGTTGCACTGATCAATAAGTCTGATCTGGGTTCTGCGGTCGCTCCCAGCGATCTGCCCTTTATGAATGTGATCTATGTCTGCGCCAAGTCCGGCGAGGGGTTGGATCAGCTCAGCGATGTGGTTGAGGTTATGTTTGCCGATTCCACCCCCTGCGACGGATCTATTTTGACAAATGCCCGGCAATATGATGCGGTGCGCCGTGCCTATGATGCTATGGAAAGCAGCTTAAAGGGACTTCGTTCCGGTCTCACGCCGGACGCCGTACTGACCGATGTGGAAAGTGCAATGGAGGCTATGGGAGAGGTCACCGGCGCAACTGTCCGCGAGGACATTACCGCACGGATCTTTGAAAGATTCTGTGTAGGTAAATAACTTTTAAACAGGAGATCGCCACACCAGTGTGCGCACTGGTTCGCAATGACAAAACACTATGATTTATTTGGATAATTCTGCTACCACAAAGCCCTGCTTGGAAACTTTGGAGGCTATGACTTTTGCGTTAACGGAAGGTTGGGCAAACCCCAGTGCGCTTTACGGTTTCGGTTTTGAAGCTGCAAAGGCACTGCGCACCGCAAGAGCTGCCGTTGCTGCTGCAATGGGCGCAGAACAAGAGCGGATCTTTTTCACCTCAGGTGGAACTGAGGCAGATAACTGGGCTTTGATGGGTGCCGCCAAGCGCTTTGGAAAAAAGAACAAGCACATCGTTACCACCGCCATTGAGCATCACGCTGTGCTGAACACACTGAAAGAATTGGAAGCTCAGGGGTATGAAGTTACCTATTTACAGCCGGATCAAGACGGCATTATTACGCTGGACGCCTTAAAGTCGGCACTGCGAAAAGATACCTTCCTGGTTTCGGTTATGATGGTCAATAACGAGGTCGGTTCTGTAATGCCCATTGGGCAGATGGCAAGGATCACCCACAAAGTCTGTCCCGATGCGATCTTTCACACCGATGCGGTGCAGGGCTTTATGAAAGTTCCCTTCTCTGCCAAAACACTGGGTGCGGATCTGATCACCGTTTCCTCGCATAAGATCCACGGCCCAAAGGGCGCAGGCGCGCTATACATCAGCCCACGGCTGAAATCCTTCCCTGCCCTGCTGCTTGGCGGTGGTCAGGAAAACGGATACCGCAGCGGTACGGAAGCAATGCCCGCCATTATCGGTTTCGGTGCAGCTTGCTCTATGATGCAAAAAACATTCCGGGAAGATATTGTCCG
This sequence comes from Faecousia sp., assembly GCA_045590735.1. GTDB lineage: Bacteria > Bacillota > Clostridia > Oscillospirales > Oscillospiraceae > Faecousia. The sequence goes on from JAZNRQ010000008.1 coordinate 4,489, forward strand.
TGAGAAAGCTTTGATCGACAGTCTTGCAGAATCACTTTCCGGCATCCCCGGGATCGTGATCAACGGCTGTCACCAGGCACCGCATATTTTAAACCTTTCCGTTCCCGGGATTCCTACCCAAAATATTATCAACATTTTGCAGGATGCGGGTATTTACGTTTCTGCCGGCTCCGCCTGCGCCAAGGGACACAGGAGTCATACGCTGACCGCTATGGGGCTTTCTCCAAAAATTATGGACAGTTCTTTCCGTGTGTCCATCTCCAGAGAGACAACACCGGAGGAATTGGAAAGCCTGGTTTACACCATCAAAAGTAGCATCTTACCAAGAGCTAAATAAACAACGTCCTCGCCAGATTGGCGGGGACGTTGTTTATTCTATTTTATTAGTAAAATTGCAACAAAAGCCAAGATCACACCAATAATGCAGCGCACCGTGATCTTTTCCTTAAAAAAGAGCGCGGACATAAGCGCACTGAGGATCAATCCTCCCGCCTGGTTTACCGGGTATATAACCGTAGCAGTCAAATAGTTGGTTGACAATGCCTTAAAATAAGAATTCAGGAACAAACAAACTGACATAATTATCACAGAACATATCGTTTGTTTCAGCAGTGCTTTTTTATCAAAAGATTCGCTTTTACAAGAAAAACCGGATAAAAGGCCTAACCCAATTGCAGACACTGCGTAGGTAATAAGGTTCAGAACGGATATGCTGCTGGCTGAATAGTGTGTAAACAGTTTCAGAGAAAAGTCATAAAGTCCGCTGGAAACACCGCACAAAACAAGCAAGATGATTGCCTTTGAGCCAAGACTTCCTTTTATGGAAGTGCTGTAAGAAACCATAATCAGCACCGATACGACAAGTATCGCAATTGCAGCCAACTGTCTCGGGAGAACCGTCTCCCGGAACACAAGAAAACTGCATACAACTGCAACTACCACACCAAACATTTGCGCAACGCTGACCAGCATAAACGCTCCGCACCGAACTGCCAGCATCCACGTCACAAGAAACACCGACATAAATACTCCGGACAGTGTGCCGTAAAGCAAAGCATTCCAATCCAGCACAAAATCGGCATTCAGCATCTCAAGCAAAAGTGATACCAGGCTTATAGGGATGCAAATCAGCATCCTTATCGAATTTACAAATGCCGTCTGGCCTTGGGTAGTAACTCTATCACTTATCTTTTTACCCAAAAACCCTTCGATGCACCTGCCAGTACGGCAATAAAAACGAACAAATAACCCATACTGCGCTCCAGTTCTCTTAATCGTCAATCATCACCAGCATTTGTGCGGGACTTTCCCCCGTGGGAAGCTCGATCTGCTGATTATGTGTTGTATAGGTTTTACCGCTGAACAACTCGCTGCAAGTACAGTCCTTTGGCATAGTAACAACGGTTACGGCATCCTTTGTATTATACACACCTGCAAAGGCACTGTTGATGTAGGTGGCAATACCGCTTTCTGCGTAAACATGTACACCGGCTTCCCTTGCAATTTGCTGCAACACTTGATGCGACAGATTACCTAAGGTGCTATAATACACCGTACAATCAGCAAGGGACTTGCGTGCCAATGCGCACTTGCCGCTGATGGCAAAGGTTCCCAGAGCTTCTGCGCTTTCGTCCCGGATATACATGGTAGGCACTTTCGGTTCAGCGTAGCCATAGGTAGAATTCTGGGTACACACTGTTGTTTCGTCTGTTTCCAAAATGCCCACATCCATTTCCGCAAGGGTGCTGACCCGGTCCAGAGAGGTATCTGCATCGCTGATATAATCGCAGGCACCGATGAACAGCAAAGAGCGTCCGCCACCTTTCAGCACTCGGTTAATGTATGCTCTTTGCGCATCCGTCAGATACAGCGCATCCAGGAAAACAAACAGCTTGTACTGTTCCGCATCTACACGGTCGATATCATTCAGTGAATACAGATCATAAGGCGCACCCATCCGTGCCAGCGCATCCCGCTGATTGCAGATCAGCTCTGTATTCAGCTTGGACATTTTATTGACGTAATAAAGGCTTTCGCAGCTGACAAATACCGCAATTTCACTGACGGAATGACGCTGCTTTTCCAGCAGGGCTTTGGACTGATCCGCCAACCTGGCAACCTCAGCCATCAGTCCGTCGTCGTAGAACCAGCCCTCCAGCATATCGAACCACCACATACCGCACCGGCGCGCCATCCGCTGCATGAATTCTCTGCGGATACCTTGAATCGTCTGTTCCCGGGTAGCAAGCAAGTCCTTTCGGTAAATAGACAGCTGTCCCATTGCCTTCATAACCTCGTTGTCACCGCAGATGCGCCGGGTGTTATGTTCCAGCTGAGGCACCATAAAGGTCATGTGGTCAAAGGAATCAAAATACATTTTGCCGTTCAGTTCCAGCGTATCACACAGGATCATATAGGCACTGGCATCGTCGTAGCTGCGGAACTGGTAGGATGACGGTGTGGCGATCAGGTCAATATCCGGGCTTCTGTAAACCATATCGTTTGCCAGATGTCCCCGATTCCAGATCCCCTTGCCCATCAGCTCCATGATGTAGCCAAAGAAAACGCCAAGAACCTTTTTGTGCTGCAGCTCTTCCTGAGCCGCACGGCAGAAGTACAGTACCGTGTCAGCAATCAGTTCATTGTGGAATTTCCGGTATTGGATCATGATTTTGTCTGCCTGAGGGTCCAGGAACACCTTTTCTTCCGGCAGCTCCAGCTGTTCCACAGAGGGGATCTGCGCCGTGGGATCGTTCATAAATTTCCGGAAGGCTTCCAGCTTAATAGGATGTGTCTCTTCCTTATCCTCCTGGCTGAACCATTCTGTGGTATAACCGCCCAGCAGGAAGTAACCAAGCACCCGGTCATCGTGGTAAGTTTCCACGTGACGGATCAGCGCTTTCAGATACTGCGCCGTATCCTTGCGCCATTTTTCGTCGGCAGCCACTTGGGAAAGATGGGTAAAAGAGTTCACACGTCCGGGATTCTGATCCAGCCACCACTGGCGGGTATCCAGGTGCACATTGATAAACACATACGCATCCGGTGCATTGTCCGCAAACAGCTTGATCTGCTTGTCCAGCGCTTCGAAGCGATAATCACCGTCGCCAAACCAGGTTTCGCCGTATTGAGAATAGGGAACCTTCAGCGCAGAGGTCAGTCCGGACACATACACGTGAAAGATCCGGATACCGGCTTTATAAAAGTCGGAAACATTGTTGGCTGTAGGACGGAAGGATTTGAAAGCAAGGGTGTCGATCACTTTGCCATCGATGGCAATATAAGGCACACCGTTTTGCTTGACAACTTTCGTTTGCATAAACATTCCCCTTTCATTTTTCTGTCATATTATCACAGAAAAACCACTATAACAATGCAGATTTTGGAAAAATGTATTGCACTTTTCGGTCATTTTATGATAGGATGGCATTGGTGATAAAAATGGATTTGCAAGCGTTTAAGGATTTTTTTCAATCTGATTTCAATGTAAATGACATTTATGCAGTTCAGCAGCATTGGAATCAGAAGCTGCAGGGTGTGGATATTATACAGACACCACGACGCAATCAAGGAATCATACTGTTGACCGATTATAGCGCGGTATACACTTATCTGGATGGCAGCACCTTTACTGCCGAGCCGGGGGATGTGATGCTGCTGCCAAAAGGCGCACGGTATTCCTTCCGCTGTCAGCTGCCGCCGGGCAAAGCCGCCCATCCCCTGCTGATCAATTTTCGGTGCTGCCATGCGGACGGTACCGAACCGATTCTGGACCATTCCGCTATACGGCTTTGCAAGGACAACGGCACGCTACTCCCGCTTTTTATGGAAGCGGCGGCATTGTATAAAAGCAATGCACATCCGGCGCAGATAAAGTCTGTCGTCTACCGCGTGCTGAGCTTGCTGTTTCCCGTAGAGCAGCAGGACGACTGCTGCATCGGATACATAAATTCACACTTTGCAGAGCAGTTCAGCATTCCGCAACTGGCAAAGCAGTGTGCTTTAAGTGAAAGCGTTTATCGCAGACGCTTTCGCCAGCTGACAGGTGTTTCCCCCATCCAGTACATCAATCAGCTGAAAATAGAAAAAGCCTGTCAACTGCTCCGCAGCGGCGATATTACCCCCAGCGAGATCAGCGAGTATCTGAATTTTTACAGTGTGTCGTATTTCCACCGTGTCTTTAAGGCGGTCACCGGGTTTACACCCAATGAATACCGCAGGCAGAACGAAAGCATTCGCATTGCGTGACGCAGTATGCCGAACGGTCTGCCAAAACCGGGGTTTATCAAGCCGTCTATCGATAGAATACGTAGGGGCGAGCATTGCTCGCCCGTCGATTTGTAAAACAAATCGGGATCGCCGACAGCGATAATATGCAGATTTCCTGCGGAAATCCCAATAATTCGCACGCGAATTATTGGGCGGGCGACCAATGGTCGCCCCTACATTCACCATCGAAACAGCCCGCTAAATTGGAATTTGAGGCTGTGCAATAAAAACAGACCCCTCGCCGAATCGGCGAGGGTTCTGCTTGTTTTCGGTTCTTAGTAGGCAATGCCCCAGTAGATCATCTTCTTGGCAGGTTTGCCGCAGATGGGGCAGGTATCGCCCAGGTTCACCTGTGCGAAAGGCATACAGCGGGAAGACATACCGGCTTCTTCCTTCATCTTCAGCTCGCAGTTTAGCTCTCCGCACCACATAGTCTTGATGAAGCCGCCGTTCTCCTCCTGCAGCTTTTTTGCTTCTTCCAGAGAATGGGCTTCGTAGATATGGTCGGTCAGATTCTTCTTGGCCTTTTCGTACATACCCTGATGTACCAGCTCCAGCTGTTCCGCAACCGCAGTTTCCAGATCCG
>JAZNRQ010000009.1:0-18664 GCA_045590735.1 Faecousia sp.
CCGCGCCGTCACCGCCGTCGGGACCGCCGGAGGCGAGGTATTTTTCTCTGTGGAAGGCTACGGCACCGTCGCCGCCCCGTCCTCCGCATACAGTAATGCGCACTTTATCTACAAACATTTCCATAGTAAAAGCCTCCTTTATATGAGGGGGGTAGTATAACAATTGAAAATTAAAAATGGAAAATTGAAAAGGATCCAAACTGTGAAATCTTCGTTGTCATCGCGAGCCTGCTTGCAGGCGTGGCGATCTCCCGATTATATCCGTACTACCGGCAATTCCGTGAGATTCCTCGACTCACTGCGTTCGCTCGGAATGACAATTGGGTTGTGCGAGATTGGAAACAGCTCGCTAAACCGGAATTTAATTTTCAACTTTCAATTTTTAATTTTCAATTTACAATAGTATGCACAAGAAAAAGGCTGCTGCATCAGTTTGCAGCAGCCTTTCCAAGCACATAAATTCCGTGATTACTGTTCCACAGCGTAAACGGAGCACTGACGGCGATCTTTGCCCTTGCGCTCGAAACGGACAGTGCCGTCAACCAGAGCGAACAGAGTGTCGTCGCTGCCGATACCCACGTTGGTACCGGGATGGATGTGCGTGCCTCTCTGGCGAACCAGGATGTTGCCAGCCAGAACGAACTGACCGTCAGCGCGCTTCACGCCCAGACGCTTAGCCTCGGAATCACGACCGTTCTTGGTAGAACCGCCGCCCTTGTGGTGAGCGAAAAACTGAATACCAATCTTCAGCATGGTATTACACCTCCAAAACTTCGATATAATCAGGATAATCTTCCCGCAGGCTGATCAGCGTCAGCATAAGTCCGGAGAGAACTGCCTGAACAGTTTCCTCTTCGTCGCAGGAAGTGGGGAGGGTCAGAGTGATTCTTGCATCTTCCTCTTTGACCCGAACTTTGGCCTTGGCACCGCACACATCGTTGATGGTGGCTTCGGCCATGGTGACAGCGGTGGAGATAGCGGCACAGACAATGTCAGAGCCTGCCTCAGCGTAACCGCTGTGACCGCTGACGGAGAATCCGGTGATTCTGTCGTCCTCAGTAAAAAATTCGCATCTAGTCATAATTACAGAGCGATCTTGGTGATTTCCACCTTGGTGTAGGGCTGACGATGGCCCTGCTTCTTCTTCTCGTTCTTCTTAGCCTTGTACTTGAAGACGGTGATCTTCTTAGCCTTGCCGTTCTTGACGACCTTAGCCTCAACGCTTGCGCCCTCAACCAGGGGAGCGCCGATCTTGGAGTTCTCACCATCCAGCACAGCCAGAACCTGCTCGAACTTCACGGTAGCCTCAGCTTCAGCCTCCAGCTTTTCGATGTACAGGACATCGCCCTGGGAGACGGTATACTGCTTACCACCGGTCACGATAACTGCTTTCATTTCTTTTTCACCTACTTTATATTGTGTAGTCTCGCTCTTAAGGCGTGGTGCATTTTGGGCGCACCAACTTAAGCCCATTCAATGCGGCTGGACTATTTTAGCAAACTTATATTGGAAAGTCAAGGCTTTTTCGGCAGAAAATATAAGGAATTTCACCTTATTTTTAATTTTGTGAAAAAATATAAAAGAAAATGCTTGACAAATGGGACCCCCTTGAGTATAATCAGCTATGCGCTTGGACGATTAGCTCAGCTGGCTAGAGCATCCGCTTGACGTGCGGAAGGTCATAGGTTCGAGTCCTATATCGTCCACCATAGACAGTCACCTACGGGTGGCTGTCTTTTTTGTCAAGCGGGGAACCGCTTGCAGTGGGTCAGGTCATAGGTTCGAGTCCTATATCGTCCACCATATAATAACCGTAATTGTGATACGCAGTTACGGTTATTATTTTTTGTGTTTTACCTGGAAACAGGGGTAAACCTAATATTTTTACAGAATATGCCCAGCTTGGATCAATTTCCTGGCTGGGCATTTTGCATTTTCAGGACCACCCCCAGCTACAAATCGTTAGACTTATGGGGTAATCGTTAGATTTATGGGGCTATCGTTGGATTTGTGGGTTATCGTTAGATTTATGCGAAACAATACCGTAAACTGATCCGTCTCATCGGAATTATATTATGCCCAAAAGAAGAAAAAGCAGATTTGCTAAAAGAAATTGATTTTTGTAGGTATTCGTGCCATTATAGTATGGTCAAACTAACTGAATAACAAGAATATCCCCCCGCTATGAACTGCCTCATTTTGTACTGTCCGCACAAACTGGGGCAGTTCACACGGGGGAGGGATTTGTTATGTAAACCTATGCAAGCTGGCGGGGCGAGGATGAAACAGTAGAATACATCAATTTTTGGATATAAACAGGCATTGCAATTTGGCTGTGGTATTGCTACGATAAAGCTGTATCCGGAGTGGCTGTGAGTGCGCTCTGTGAAGGAATATAACCGCTGAAAATAAGGAGTATTCGCTATGTATAAGATCGATCGCTTGCCTGCAATCCCTTTGTTTACCCACGATCCCTATTTTTCTTTGTGGAGTATGGGAAAACATCCGGCTGCCGATAATGTTCGTCACTGGACAAATGCAGAAAAGCCCTTCCGTGGCACCGCTGTGATCGATGGCACGACGGTCAGGTTTTTAGGTCGTGGCGGTCGGTACAGTATGAAATGCGTGGAAACGGATATCACACCCCTTTCCACCCGGTTCGTGTTTGAGGCACTGGGTGTTCGTCTGCAGATGAAATTTACCTCTCCGCTGCTGCTGGACGATCTGGACATCCTGTCCACCCCCATTACCTATGTGGAGTTTGATGTTTCTTCCACCGACGGTAAGGAACACCAGGTGGAGCTGACATTAAATGCCAGCGAAAAAGTATGCTATGCCGGAGAACTTGCGCCGGAGATGCGGTTGGACTTTTTTGAAGATACGGGTCTGAAGATTGGTTATATGGGCAGAAAGCGCCAGGCACCGCTGAATTCCTCCGGCGATATGCTGACCATCGACTGGGGTTATTTGCTCTTTGCGTCGGAAAAGGGTGTTGTGGACAATGCAACTGCCGGCGGAAATGTGACGCTTCGTTATACCAACAGGGTGGTCACCCCTTCCCAAATGACACTGCTGGTGGGCTATGACGATATCGCATCCATCAACTATTTTGGCAGGATGCTGCCTGCATACTATGCAAGAAACGGCAAGACCATTATTACTGCTCTGAAGGAATTTCGCGACCGTCAGCAGGAAATTCTGTCCCGCTGTGATGCCTTTGACCGTCAGCTGCTTGCAGATGCCCAGGCATTGGGCGGTATAGATTATGCGACGATCCTGGTGGCATCCTACCGCCAGTCCATTGCGGCCCACAAGCTGGTGGCAGATGAAAACGGCGATCTTTTGTTTATCTCCAAGGAGAATAATTCCAACGGCTGTGCAGCTACGGTGGATGTGAGCTATCCCTCAGTGCCGTTGTATCTGCTTTACTGTCCTGAGCTGGTGCGGGCGATGTGCCGCCCCATTATGAAATTTATAAAAATGCCTGTGTGGCACTATGATTTCGCACCCCACGATGCAGGTCGGTATCCTGTGCTGAACGGTCAGGTCTATGCCGCTTACAGACGCAATTTTAACCATTCGGAAGGCAACACCAATGTGCCCTTCTACTATTATCCCGAAAGCGTGGATGCCTATGACCATAAGGCACAGATGCCTGTGGAGGAATGCGGCAATATGCTGCTGATGGTTGCATCTGTGGGATATGCGGACGGCAACTGGGATATGGCGAAGGAAAATTTGGATACGCTGCGTATGTGGAATCAGTATTTGCTCCGGTACGGAGAAGATCCCGGAGAGCAGCTTTGTACCGACGATTTTGCCGGGCATTTGGCCCATAACATTAACCTTTCTGCCAAGGCGATTATGGGCGTCGCCGCCTTCTCTATGATCCTGGGCAATTTGGGATACGAGGAAGAAGCCCGGAGCTATATGGAAAAGGCCCGGACTATGGGCAAGAGCTGGCTGGAGCGTGCAGATGCCGGTGACCATACTTACCTGACCTTTGAAGGTAAGGGTTGGAGCCAAAAGTATAATTTGGTTTGGGATAAGCTCTTTGGCTGGAATATTCTGCCTGACAGCTTCTATGAAAAGGAATTGCGCAGCTATCTGCCCCGGATCAACGAGTACGGTCTGCCACTGGATTCCCGCGCACCTTATACCAAGTCCGACTGGACGATGTGGGTGGCGGCAATGGCGGAAGACCGGAAGGTGTTCGACGCACTTTGCGCACCGTTGGCAAAATTTCTGCGGGAGAGCGAAAGCCGTGTTCCCTTTACGGATTTCTACGATACACAAGAGGGGACCTGCGAGGCATTTATCGCCCGCAGTGTCCAGGGCGGCTGCTTTATGCCTTTGCTGATGAAAAAATGGCGGAAAGATCGTCAGTGATCTGTTTGTCCAAATGAAGATCTGTGCCGGGATGGGTTTCCTCCCGGCACAGTTTATTTGCTTGCGCACATGCCTGGAGGGGCCCAAAGGGTGCCCGAAAGGCAATGATCTTAAAAATACATTGGAAAATAACAACTTTTCAGATTCTTCCAAATTTAAACATTATGTTTACGATTGTGCGCTTTGTGGTAAAAATATGGGTAAAACAAGGGCTTGTTTTGTGCTATTTGATGTAAAAGCGACTTTGGTGAAAGTTGACAGATTGTGCCAAATGAGGTATAATGGCGAGAAAGTATAAGCAAAGTTATGTCCGAAAGGCGGTTATGCGCCCGATAGGGATCATAAAAACGATTATATCAGCTGAGCGATGTAATGGAGGGTGAAAATATGAAGGTTTTTGTTACCGGTGTAGGCGGTCAACTGGGTCACGACATTGTCAATGAACTGTGTGGCCGCGGTTTGGAAGCGGTAGGCAGTGATATCGCACCTCAGTACAGTGGTGTGCAGGATGGCACGGCGGTGACAAATGCGCCTTATGTGCAGCTGGACATTACCGACGCAGCAGCTGTGGAAAAGGCACTGACAGAGATCCGCCCGGATGCGGTGATCCATTGTGCAGCCTGGACGGCTGTGGATGCGGCTGAGGAACCGGAGAATATGGATAAGGTTCGGACGATCAATGCAGGCGGCACGGAAAATATTGCGGCAGTTTGTAAGAAACTGGATTGCAAGATGGTGTATATCTCCACGGACTATGTGTTTGACGGCCAGGGAGAGACACCCTGGCAGCCGGATTGCAAGGATTATAAGCCCCTGAACGTTTACGGTCAGACCAAGCTGGAAGGGGAGCTGGCAGTATCGGGACTTTTGGATAAATATTTCATTGTCCGTATCGCGTGGGTTTTTGGACTGAACGGCAAGAACTTCATTAAAACCATGTTAAGTGTCGGACAAAAACACGATACGGTCCGGGTGGTCTGCGATCAGGTCGGCACACCTACCTATACGCTGGACCTTTCCCGGCTGCTGGTAGATATGGTACAGACGGATAAGTACGGCTATTACCATGCTACCAATGAGGGCGGCTATATTTCCTGGTATGATTTTACTTGTGAGATCTTCCGGCAGGCAGGCTACAGCACCAAGGTGGTGCCGGTGACCACGGCAGAATACGGTCTTTCCAAGGCGGCGCGTCCTTTCAACAGCCGCTTAGATAAGTCCAAGCTGAAGGAAATGGGCTTCCAGCCGCTGCCGGTATGGCAGGATGCGCTGAAGCGTTATTTAAAAGAAATCGAGGAATAAGCTATGAGCCAGATCAAAGTAACAAAAGCACCTATTGAGGGCCTTTATGTAATTGAGCCGACGGTACACGGCGACAGCCGCGGATACTTTATGGAGACCTACAGTCTGCGGGATATGCAGGAGGCGGGTCTTACAATGACATTTGTGCAGGACAATCAGTCTATGTCCGTCAAGGGTGTGCTGCGGGGTCTGCATTTTCAGAAGGAGCATCCCCAGGGCAAGCTGGTGCGGGTGATCAAGGGTCGGGTCTTTGATGTGGCGGTAGACCTGCGCGTCGGTTCTGAAACTTATGGAAAATGGTACGGTGTGGAGCTGACAGAAGAAAATAAAAAGCAGTTTTATATTTCTCCCGGCTTTGCCCACGGTTTTTTGGTGCTGTCGGATACGGCAGAATTCTGTTACAAATGCACCGATTTTTACCACCCCGGCGACGAGGGCGGACTTGCCTGGAATGATCCGTCTATCGGTATCCGGTGGCCGGAGCTGACAGGGGAATATCCCGGTGAAGCCCGGGCAGAGGGTTATAGGATGGCAGATGGTACGCCGCTGAATCTTTCGGAAAAGGATCAGAAATGGCAGTGTCTTGAGGATACCTTTCACTTTTAAAAACAGAGATTAGGAGAAATTCTTATGCAGCACGTCTTTATCATCGGCTCCAAGGGAATTCCCGGTGCCTACGGCGGCTATGAGACCTTCGTGGACAAGCTGACGGAATATCATCAAAACGATCCGGAATTAAAATACCACGTGGCTTGTAAGGACACGTGCAACAAAGAGGAAATCTATCACAATGCCCGGTGTTTTCACATCAAAGTGCCCAATATCGGCCCGGCACAGGCAATTTGGTATGATGTGGCAGCCCTGGCTGATTGTTGTAAATATATCCGTGAGAACCGGATCGAAAAACCGATCGTTTACATCCTTGCCTGCCGTATCGGTCCCTTTATGAGGCACTTTACCCGTAAGATCCATAAGCTGGGCGGTGTGGTATATGTGAATCCGGACGGTCACGAGTGGCTGCGGGCAAAGTGGCCGGCACCGGTGAGAAAGTACTGGAAAATTTCTGAAAAGCTGATGACAAAGCACGCGGATCTGATGGTCTGCGACAGCAAGAATATCGAAAAGTATATTCAGGAAAGCTATGCAGGTTATAAGCCGGCTACCACATTTATTGCCTATGGTGCGGAGACCCGGAAAAGTCAGCTGGCAGACGATGATGAAAAGCTCTTAAGCTGGTATACCGAAAAAGGACTGTCACCCAAGAGCTATTATCTGGTGGTGGGTCGCTTTGTGCCGGAAAATAACTACGAGACGATGATCCGTGAGTTTATGAAGAGCGAAACGGACAAGACCTTTGCGCTGATCACCAATGTATCCGCCAAATTCCTGGGAGAGCTGGAGGAAAAGACCGGCTTCCGGGAGGATAAGCGGATCCAATTTGTAGGCACGGTGTATGATCAGGAGCTTTTGATGAAGATCCGGGAAAATGCTTACGGCTATTTCCACGGACACGAGGTAGGCGGCACCAATCCCAGCCTTTTGGAGGCACTGGGCTGCACGGATCTGAACCTGCTCTTAAATGTGGGCTTCAACCGTGAGGTGGCGGAGAATGCTGCTCTTTACTGGAGCAAGGCACCGGGCGAGTTGGCAAAGCTCATCGATTCTGCCGATACGCTGACCGAGGCGCAGATCGCCGCTATGGGGCAAAAGGCAAAAAATCGCATTGCAGAAGCCTACAGCTGGCAATTTATATGTGATGAATATAAAAAGATTTTTATGAAAAGTGCGGAGGAATAAAACATGAAAAGAGTCATTACCTACGGCACCTTTGATCTACTGCATTACGGACACATCAATCTGCTCCGCAGGGCAAAGGCGTTGGGCGATTACCTAGTGGTTGTGGTATCCACTGATGAATTTAACTGGAATGAAAAGCAGAAGAAGTGTTACTTTACCTACGAACAGCGTAAGGCACTGCTGGAGGCCATCCGGTATGTGGATTTGGTCATTCCTGAGGAAAACTGGGAGCAGAAACGCACCGATGTCCACGAGTACCACATTGACACCTTTGTTATGGGTGATGATTGGAAGGGTAAGTTTGATTTCCTGAAGGAAGAAGGGGTGGAGGTAGTCTATCTGCCCCGCACTCCGGAGATCAGTACGACCCAAATCAAGAACGATTTGAAGTAAGGAGTTGAGTCCGCTATGACCAATATGGAGCTTCTTCATAAGGTGGATATGGACATTGTAAAAGAGGTTGTACGCATCTGCGATGCCCACGGTTTCAAATACTATATGCTAGGCGGCACGATGCTGGGTGCAATCCGGCACGAGGGATTTATTCCCTGGGATGACGACATCGATCTAGGTATGCTCCGGGATGACTATGAGGCATTTTTGGAGATTGCTGAAAAAGAGCTTCCGGTATATATGAAGGTGATTAACTATCGCAACGATCCCAATTATCAGTATTATATTACGCGTGTGCAGGATACCCAGACCCGTGTAGTGGAAGAGCGTATAGGAAACGACAGCAAGTATACCTGCGCATCTATCGATATTTTCCCTGTAGATGGTACGCCCAACAATCCAATTGCCCGTAAGATCTACTTTTTCCGGGTGCTGTACCACCGGGCACTGATGTCGCTGTGTTACAAGGACTCCATCGACCGCAAACGAAAGCGCAGCAAGAAGGAAAAGTTGCTGTTGTGGGTCATGGAGCGCATCCCTGTGGAAAAGCTGACTACCCCCTATAAGCAGAAATGTAAGATCGATAAGCTGTTGCGCAAGCAAAAGGTGGAGGGCTCCCGATACATTGGTAATATTATGGGGGCCTACCGTACAAGGGAGATCGTCCCAGCGGACTTTTATGGCGAAGGGGCATACTATCCTTTTGAGGATATGCAGCTACGGGGTATGGCGAAGGCTGACGAATACCTGACCTTTACTTATGGTGATTATATGAAGTTGCCCCCGGAGGATCAGAGAAAGACTCATTTCAAAATTCTGGAGATCCACGGTCAGAAGGTAGCAGAAGAATAATTCCACAGGAGCGGAATATGAAAAAATTTTTGGTACTTTTTAATAAGGTGGGCGGCAAGGAGGTATTAAAGCAATACTATCGCGCCCATGTACTGCTGTTTGCTATTGTACAGACCTTTATGCAGGGCTTTTCCAGAAAATCTTTGGAGATCGTCCGCTTGTCGGTGAACAATAGAGTATTATGCAAATTAAGAAAGAAATACGCTCGATTTATCAGAGATTTTAAAGCCTCTGCGCAGTCTGGTGAACGAAAGCACTCCAACAAGGTATGGGTCTGCTGGCTGCAGGGTATGGAGCAGGCACCGGAGCTGGTGCAAAAATGTTATACATCTTTGCAGAAGAACTTGACGGACCGGGAGATCATCCTTTTGACCGAGGAAAACTATCGGCAGTATATCCGGTTGCCGGAGTTTATCGAGGAAAAGGCACGCAAGGGGATCATATCTCGCGCCCACTATGCGGATCTGATGCGACTGGAGCTTTTGCTGAAGCATGGCGGTACGTGGATCGATGCGACAGTGCTTTGTACCGGTGAAGAAATCCCCGGTTATATGCTGGATTCTGAGCTGTTTGTGTTCCAGAATCTGAAGCCTGGTCTGGATGGACATGCCACAACCATATCCAATTGGTTTATTACCGCTTGTACAGGTCACCCCTTGCTGCAACTGACCCAGGCACTATTGTATGACTATTGGCGTAAGCATGACAAGCTGGTGGACTATTTTATTTTCCACGATTTTTTTCAGCTGGCTATTGAGACGTACCCGGAAGAGTGGGAAAAAGTGGTGCCCTTCAGCAATGCGGTGCCGCATATTTTGCTTTTGCGACTGTTTGAGCACTGCGAGGAGGATACCTTGCGTGCGGTGATGGCAATGACACCCTTCCACAAGCTGACATACAAATTCGATCAGGCTGAGGTGCAGAAGGAAGGTACCTACTACAGATACCTGATCTCGGAATAAGGAGGATATTATGGAAAAGGAAAAAAATGAGCAGGTGGTCTTTATAAAGGACTTGTTGTTTACTTCGATATATCGTTGGCGGCAGATGCTGATAGTTGGGCTGGTATTTGCGGTGCTTCTGGGAGCTGCGGCAGGTCTGATGGAAGGCAAAAGGGTGTCTGCAGGCACCTCCGGGGGGGCGTTTGCTTCTGCAACAGAGGAATATGAAGCTACGCGACTGCAGCTGGAGAAAAAGGTGAAAAACTGCCAAAAGCTGGTGGACAGTCAGCAGGTCTATATTGTAGAATCTCCGCTGATGCTGCTGGATCCTTACCACATATACAGAGCAAGCATTGCGCTTACCATTTGGCCTTCAAAAAGCGAGAGCGCACAGGATAGCGCAGAGATTGCCAATGCAGTGCTCAATGCCTATGCTACACACCTGGAAAGTGATCGGGTGATCGACCAGGCGGCACAGACCTTGGGCATGGAGGGCAAGTATTTAATGGAGCTGGTGCAGATCGCCAACGGCGGTGCGGAAACACGGAGCCTGACGGCCACTGTCACCTGTGCGACTGCAGAGGATGCTCAGAAAGTTTTGGATGTTTTGATGGCCGGTGTGGAAGCTGCTGGCGCGCAGATAGAGCAGAATATGGAAAACTACAATGTTACAGTGGCTGTCAGTAGTGTGAATGAACGGATCGATCTGCAGCTTATTGACGCACAGAAGCAGGCGCAAACACGGCTGAAGGATCTGAAAGCGCAGCTTTCCGATGTACAAAAAGAGTTGAATTCTCTGCAGGCACCTACGGTGACAGCCGGAATCTCCAAAAAGAAAATTGCAATATTTGCGGTGTTGGGAGCGATTCTGGGCGTAATGCTGGTAGCGGGAATTGCCTGCCTCTGGCACATTGCAGGAGGCGTGATCTATTCCGGACGCACTTTGAAAAACTGCACAGGCGTGAAGCTGTTGGGCTGTCTGATGTTCAAACAACCTAAGTGCAAGGTGGATCGCTGGCTGAGAAAGCTGGAAGGCCGCTGTGTAACAGATGAAACGGCAGTAGTGGCGGCAACGGTAAAGAATTACTGCCAGGAGGGTCAGAAATTGCTGCTTGCAGGCAGCTGTGAGCAGGCAAATCAGAAAGTTGCTCAGCTGCTGAGGGAAGCAAATGTTTGCGTTGAAGCCTGTGGCAGTCTGCTTGCTTCTGCACAGACCCTTGAAGCATTGCCTCGATGTGATGCGGTGCTGGTAGTGGAGCAGTGCGGCAGATCCCGGTACCAGGATGTGGTGCTGGCACTGGAGCGCATTGAAGATCAGAATAAGCCTGTGATTGGCTGCGTACTGCTGGATGGTTGAGCGGAAGAATTCAAATATTTAGGGAGTTACCATGGGAAGTACCGGAAAAAGGAATGTGTTGGGTGATGGATTTTTCTCTTTCACCAGAACAGACCTGTTAATTA
This sequence comes from Faecousia sp., assembly GCA_045590735.1. Taxonomy (GTDB): domain Bacteria; phylum Bacillota; class Clostridia; order Oscillospirales; family Oscillospiraceae; genus Faecousia. The sequence goes on from JAZNRQ010000009.1 coordinate 11,136, forward strand.
AGTTAATACTGTTGTTTCCTCTGTCCACACTGTTTCAGCATCATATCGGTGTACTCAATAAGCTGTTGTTTTTCGTGGTACTGTTGGTGATGTTTTCAGTAAATGCTGTAAGGCACAGACCACTGATATATTTGGGAGCAGTGGGTGTCCTGTGGCTGTTCTCCATGGCGGTGACACCGCTGGAGGCGCTGAAGCTGAACCTGAATATGGCGTTTTACTATATCTTTCTGGTGTTCTATCTGGTATTTGTGCTGACGGATCGTGAAAAAATATGGCAGCTGCTTCTGAAAAACAGACGCTATGTTTTCTATACGGTGCTTGTGTACACTGCCGTGGTAACAGTGTCTGTTTTCTTGCCCAGCTCCTATTCCCAGGTGGATGCCGGTGGTTGGGGAGACAACGCCTATTTTATGTCTATTTCTGGGAGCCCCAACCGTGTGGGTCCGGCATCACTATTCGTTGTTGTACTGATCGCCTTTCTGATCCAAACCGGCACGCATAGAGCTGTGGCGTTTTTGGCCATACCCCAGGTCTATGTATTCCTAATGGGCGGCAGCCGCACTTATTTCGTACTGGGTATGTGTGCGATCGTGGTGCTGTACTATGTGATGATTCCCCAAAAAAAATGGTTTTTCCTGAGCCTTGTTCCGCTGGGACTTGTAGGGGCAGTAGTGGTACTCAACAGTTCGATGATGGACAAATTTGCGGCTACCTTCCAGCATGGGCTTTCAGAGCATGAATTCCTGCGCAGACTGACCAATTCCCGATCTGTGTTTTGGGTAGACCAGTTAGAAGCATTTAAGCAAACACCGGTGCTGAATCAGCTGTTTGGCAATGGTATCAACTTTACCACAAATCAGGTGGGGATCTGGGCGCACAGCGATTTTATTGAGATCTTGTGCAGCTACGGCTATGTAGGTCTGCTCAATTATTTAGGTTTGATGATCTATAGTATGTATACGCTGATGAAGACCCGCAAGCGACACTTTTTTATTAAGTGCGTATGTGTATTTATCTGGTTTTTTAATGCGTTTTTCAATTTCTTCTATTGCTATTTCTGCGCGATGCTGTGCTATCCAATTTTGCTGCTGACTATCAGCCACATGGAAGATAAACCAACAGATGCTTATTGCAAACAAACTGGGAGATTGGAGAAAACAGATGGCTAACTGTGAGAATCAAGCAAGGCCTTTGCGGTGTGTTGCCATTAGTATGATTATGCCTGTATATAATTCGGAAAAGTATTTGGCGGAAGCGGTAGAGAGTATTCTTGCGCAAACCTTTTCTGATTTTGAGCTGATCCTGGTGGATGACGGTTCGTCGGACAGCAGCCCAGAGATTTGTGACGCTTATGCGAAAAAAGATCCCAGAGTCGTGGTGGTGCACAAACCAAATGGCGGAATCTGTGACGCCAGAAACAAGGGGCTGGATGCTGCGATCGGAGAATTTGTCGGATTTATTGACAATGACGATTATTTGGAGCCCCGGGCACTGGAAGATAACTATAAGTTAGCTTGTGAGTATGGTGCGGATTGGGTCAAGTTCGGTAAAACGGAGATTCTGATACAAGCAGGACGTACGGTAAATACTGCGCCGAGCAAGTTTTGTCAAGCTGTTTATGACCGCGATGGTCTTATGCAAGCGCTTATGCACCTGCGTTATATTGGTGCAATGACTTTTGTGTGGGACAGCTTGATGCGCAGAGATATTATAGAGAAAAATCATCTCCGGTTTGACACCAATTTCAAGCACGGAAATGAGGATATTGATTTCTGTGAGATTTTTGCGGACTTCTGCAATAAACTGGTGGTCAATCCCGTTTGTTATTACAGGCACTACAGCCGCATCGGCTTTAGCACATCCTCAAAATATTCGGATGCAGTTATTTGGTCGCATCTGTACTTGCTGGAAAAATCCAATGCGCGTTATCAAAAGTACGGAATTGATACGGTGACTACAGATGGGGATTATAACGCTGTGGTGACGCGGCAGTTGGTGGCGTCCTCCTGCCTGAAATTAAACAGCGCAGGAAAGACACTTTCCCTTCGGGAAAAGACGGATGTTTTGCGCGGGATTTTCTGTCATACGGCAATGGAACGGTATAGAAACACCGGTCCTATCAGTGCGAAAAGCTATTCTAAAAAACTGTGCGTGTACAGAAAGCTATTCCTTGGAAGACATTTTTTCACACTTCTGTTGGTGGACAAGTGCGGACACAAGGGCCTTTACGTACTGCGGTCTATGCGTAATTGGCTGAAACCTGACAGAAATCCGGTCCTGTCCGGCAAGGACAAATAACATAATAAAGGAATGTTGACTCCTTGGTAAAAAAATCACTAAAATTAAACGCAATATTGTCATCGATCAAGACGGTGCTGTCTATGGTCATTTCTTTGGTGACATTCCCGTATATTTCCAGGGTTTTGCAGGTCGAGGCGGTAGGCAAACATGATTTTGCAGTATCCATCGTGAAATACTTTGTGCTGCTGGCGGAACTGGGAGTCTTCACGTATGCCGTTAGAGAGGGTACAAAACTTCGGGAAGAACGAAGTGCTCTCAGTAAATTTGCCAGCGAGATTTTTACATTACAGACATTTGCTGCGGTGATATCCACCTGCTTGCTGGTCGTTTTGATGCTGACTGTATCCAAAATGCAGGAATACTGGCTGCTGCTGTTGATCCTCTGTATTCAGATCCCGCTGACTGCTTTTAGCCGTTCCTGGATATACAATGTATATGAGGATTTTGGTTATATTACGGTTACGCAGGTTCTGTTTCAAATTGTTGCGCTGGCGGTTATGTTTCTGTTTGTTCGCTCGCCCAGTGATGTGTATGTGTACACAATTACCTATGTGATTTCCCATGCCGGGGCGAATCTGCTGCACGGTTTGCGCAGTCGGAAATATATGGATGTCAGATTGGTGGGTTTTGGAAGTATTAGACGGCATATCAAGCCGATTTTAATTATTTTTTCCACGACCATATCCATATCTATCTATGTCAACTCCGATGTTACGATTCTTGGCTGGCTGATTGATGATGAGGCGGTTGGTTATTACAGTGTTGCGGTGAAGGTGTATAACATCATTAAGCAGGTGATAACAGCAGTGCTTACAGTGACGATTCCCAGGTTGACACTGTACGCGGGAACAGAGCGATTTAAACCGTTTTTTAACCGGGTTTTAAAGATTATGGCGTTGATAATACTTCCGGCAATGACAGGTTTGTTCTTGCTCAGCGATAATGTTGTGGAGATCATTGGTGGATCGGAATACTTGGAAGCTACCAACGCAATGCGGATTTTGAGTGTTGCTCTGGGAGCATCTTTGTTTGCGTGCTTGTATGCCTCCGGTGTGCTTATACCCAATATGCTTGAAAAAGTATTCTTGAAAGCGACGATTATCAGCGCTGTGGTCAATATTCTTTTGAATTTTGTGTTAATTCCCTTGTTCCAGCAGGATGCAGCGGCATTCACTACGCTGGTGGCAGAAATGCTGATGCTGGTCATTTGCTATTGCGGTTCCAGAAAATTTGTGCCGCTTGAAGACCTTGGGAAGACGCTGTTGGCTATTTTTGCAGGCTGTTTGGTAATTGTGGCGATATGCGTGTGGATCTGTTCCGTGGGCTTGCCGCTGTATGTGGAAACAGTCCTCTGCGTAGCAGTCTCCGTGCTTGCCTATTGTGTGGTGCAGGTCGTAATGAAAAATGAGATATTTATTGAAGCACTGCAGATAGTGAAAAGAAAGTTTGTAAATAAAGGGAAATAAGCTATGCACGATTATTTGATCGTTGGGGCAGGGCTTTTCGGGGCGGTGTTTGCACGGCAGGCGACGGATGCGGGTAAGAAGGTGCTGGTCATCGACCGGCGCAGCCACATCGGTGGCAATGTGTACACCGAGGAAATAGAAGGCATCCGGGTCCACGTGTACGGCGCCCATATATTCCATACCAATGATAAGCAGGTTTGGAATTATGCAAACCGATTTGCGGAGTTTAACCGTTTCACCAATTCGCCCATCGCCAACTATAAAGGGGAGATCTACAGCCTGCCCTTTAATATGTACACCTTCAATAAAATGTGGGGCGTGGTAACGCCGGAGGAAGCTGCTGCCAAGATCGCGGAGCAGAAGGCCGCTGCCGGCATTACGGAGCCGAAAAATCTGGAGGAACAGGCCATTTCCCTGGTGGGCACCGATATTTACGAAAAGCTGATCAAGGGCTACACGGAAAAACAGTGGGGCAGACCCTGCAGTCAGTTGCCGGCATTTATTATTAAGCGGCTGCCGGTGCGCCTGAGCTACGACAACAACTATTTTAATGCCCTGTATCAGGGAATACCCATGGGCGGCTACACCAAAATGGTGGAGAGGATGCTGGAGGGCATTGAGGTACGCCTTGGAGTAGATTATCTGGAAAGAAGACAGGAGCTGGATGCCCTGGCAGAGACCGTGGTCTATACCGGTGCCATCGATGCGTTTTACAATTATCAACTGGGTACACTGGAATACCGCAGCGTTCGGTTTGAAACGGAAGTGCTGGATATGCCAAGCTTTCAGGGCAACGCAGCGGTGAATTATACCGATGGGGAAACACCCTATACCCGGATCATCGAGCATAAGTATTTTGAGTTTGGCGATCAGCCAAAAACGGTGATCAGCCGGGAATACAGTGCCGAGTGGAAACCCGGGGACGAGCCTTACTATCCGGTGAATGATGAGAAAAACAATGGCCTTTATGCCCGGTATCGGGAACTTGCCGACAGAGAATCCAAGGTGATTTTTGGCGGCAGATTGGGGCAGTACCGTTATTTCGATATGGATGCGGTAATCAAAGAAGCCCTTGACCTGTGCAGCAGACTTTTTTGACTTGACAGCTATACCCCGGACGGGGGAAAATGAAAGGGTAGCGTGCGCCAGTGGCGGACGCCTTCGTTTTTTTCTACAAAAAAAGCAAAAAGAGTTGCAATCGCTTTTTTCGGGGTTATAATGGGTCACGGAAGGGAAACTATTGTGAAACGCAATTTCCGGAAAAGGAAAGGAGTTAACGATATGCGTACTTCAAAAACACTGGACCTGACGCAAGGATCCGTCAGCAAAAAACTGTTGGCCTTTGTGATTCCGCTGATACTTTCCAACCTGTTGCAACAGCTTTACAATGTGGCAGACAGGGTAGTAGTGGGCAAGTTCGCGGAGAACGGCACATTCGGTTTGGCAGCGGTGGGTTCTACCTCTGCAGCGACAACGATGTTCTTGAGCCTGTTTTCAGGTCTTGCCATAGGTACAAATGTGATCTGCTCCAATATGCGCGGTGCAAAAAACCAACTGGGTTTGGAGCGCTGTATGCACACCTCTATGCTGATGGCACTGGTGTGCGGCCTAGGTATCGGTATGATAGGCTTTATTTTCTGCAAGCCGCTATTGGTACTTATGGGCACAAAGGAAGAGGTGCTGGATCTGGCAACCCTCTATATGCGGATATACTTTATGGGTTCGCCGGCATCGATCGTTTATAATTTCGGCGCAAACATTCTTCGGGCTCACGGTGATACCAAGCGGCCTATGTACATTTTGGCCGTCACTGGTATGGTGAATGTGCTTTTGAATCTGGTGCTGGTCATTGGATGCCATCGCAATGTGGACGGTGTGGCCATTGCTACGATCACCGCACAATACATTTCTGCGATATCCGTTTTGGTGATCTTGTTCTCCCCCAAGGGTACTTATAAGATGAAGCTGCGGAAGCTGCGTATCCATGGACAAATGGCTATGTCTGTAATTCGTGTGGGTGTTCCCTGCGGTCTGAACAGTATGGTGTTTACAGTATCCAATGTGATTCTGCAAACGGCTGTCAATACTTATGAGCCGTATATGATTGCGGGAAAAACCGCTGCCAGCGACATCAGTACACTGCTGTATCAGATTATTGTTGCTTTCTATGCGGGATCGGTTAGTTTTTCCGGACAGTGCTACGGAGCAGGAAATTACAAGCGGATCGATAAATTGTTTGTGAAAGGTACGCTTCTGTGTTGGAGTTTTATGATTTCCATCAGCGTCTTGTGTACCTTGTTCCCACGACAGCTGTTGTCGCTGTTTAACGATGATCCAAGGGTGATCGAGGCGGGCGTCAGCATCCTGCTGATCAACTGTTGGGGCTATTTGCTCTATACCGTTTCGGAAACGGCTTTGGGATGTCTCCGAGGGATGAAGGAGTCAACGATCCCGAGTCTTCTGAATTTCCTTGGTATTTGCGTACCAAGAATCATTTGGGCTATGTTCGTATTCCCTCAGTTCCAGGATGTTTATACCACGGATATGGCGTTCCTGTTTTTGTGCTATCCCATATCCTGGATAATCAGTGCGGGACTACAGTTGTCTTACTATTTGATTTGCAGAAGAAAGCTTAAAAAGCGTGTTGAAAGACAGGCAGCTATGAATACATAAGAAAAGACCCGGTATCGTTGACCAGACGATACCGCGTCTTTCCACGAAAGAGAGAATGCGAAAAAGGAAGAATAATTCATCAAAACTCTGTTGTTACATTCAGTATAACAGATAATTCTAAAGGGAAAATATGGATTTTATTAAAAAAGTATGAAGGATGTAAAAATGCGTAGGGGAGAATTGTGCAGATTGCACTAATTCTCTTGCGCCCAGTCCGGAAAATGGGAAAATGAAAGATTTTTGCCGGAATAGGGGAAGGAGATGCAGCAGGAGTAAAGCATTGGCGCGGTGTGTTCGTCTCTCGCACCGTACTTGTGATCGCCCACCAAGGGGAAGCCCCGGCTGGAAAACTGGACCCGAATCTGATGGCTGCGCCCGGTGTGAAGCCGAATACGCATAAGGGCGGGATCACCTGCTTGCAGACGGGTAAATTCCAGCCGTGCGGCCTTTACTCCGTTTCGCATCCGCTTGACTACAAATACCTTGTTTTTGCGGCTGTCTTTAAACAGCAGATCCTCCCAGTCGCCCTCCGGTGGGGGTGTGCCATGCACCATGGCGACATACTCTTTCACCATTTTCCCGTCAGTGATGGCTTTGGAAAGGACTGCCGCAGCCTGCTTATTCCGGGCGTACACCATCACGCCGCCCACATTTTTATCCAAACGGTGGAGGGTATAGATCGTACCGCCTAACTGCTCCTGCAAAAGCGCCGGCACCTGCTGTTCCGAGTCCAATCCTACCGGCTTGATGCAAACCGCAAAACCTTGATTGGCAAAGAGTATTTCCATTCCACCACCCCCTTATTTTAAATAGTATAGCAGACTTTTTTCCAATGTCAAAGCAAAGAATCTCATACGCCCATTCGCTCGTAATTACAATCGTTAAAATCCCAAAATAGTTTCATCATTTCCCAAGATATATGTAGATTTATGCAACATTATCTAATATACTAATCATATCTACCGTGAAAGAACGCGCGGAATTTGTACAGCAACACATTCTGTTTTGAATTTCGATTCCAACGGAGAAAATGGAGGGATTCCCATGGTAACAATCACAAACATTCCGAGACAGGGGAAAACTTCCCAC
>JAZNRQ010000010.1:0-6982 GCA_045590735.1 Faecousia sp.
CAAACTCGCATAACCCAATTGTCATTCCGAGCCAGTTCGCAAACTGGCGTGGGAATCTATTGTTACAACTTGGTTTTTGAGATTGCCACACCAGTGACATCGGTCACTGGTTCGCAATGACAACGAAAATTGTAATCGCTCGATAAACCGGAAGTTGAAGTTTCTGACTCAGAAATTTACGGCTTCGGCGGATTTTAGCTGCAGCTGGAGCTTATCGGCGATGAGGGCGATGAACTCGCTATTCGTCGGCTTGCCTTTTGTATTGGAAACTGTGTAGCCAAAGAACCGCTGCAGCGTGTCCAGATCGCCTCTGTCCCAGGCAACCTCGATGGCGTGGCGGATGGCACGCTCTACCCTGCAGGGGGTGGTCTGGAATGTCTTTGCCACTTGTGGGTACAATACTTTTGTGATGGCGTTGATCACATCCATATCCTCCACTGCGATGATAATGGCCTCCCGGAGATACTGGTAGCCCTTGATGTGGGCAGGCACACCGATCTCGTGAATGATATTTGTGACCATAGACTCGATGTTGTTGGCACTGGCTCGCTTTGCTGCGGCCTTCTGCGTGCCGGAGCCACGGATCTCCTCCAACCGTTCTACCAGTACGGTCATATCACAGGGCTTGAGCATCAGGTAGCGAACCCCCAAATTCGCCGCCGCCGATGCCACGTAATCGGTAACAAAACGGGATGTAGCCAGTGTCACCGGTTTGCGCTCCATATTGGAAATGGCTTTGAGCACGCTCAAACCGTCCTGCTTTGCAAGCATCAGGTCCAATATTAAGACATCCGGCTTTCGTTCGGTGACCAGCCGGATGGCTTGTTCGCCGTCGTTCGCGGTTCCCAGCACCTGGAAACCGTCGGTTCGTTTCAGTGCAGCGGTTAAGCTGCTGCAAAATTCTTCGGTGTTGTCTGCGATGATCACGGTTGTATGATTGTCCATAAACTCCTCTCCTGACTGTAAAAAATCGATCCCCCTTGGGTAGCTGCCTCTTTGGACAGACTACTTGACAGCGGTGGCTGCCACCGCTGTGCGACACCTATAATTTAGCATAATGAGGGGGAATTTGCAAGGGCAAAAGGCGAAGAATCGCTCGACTAAAATCGACATATTACCGACAAAAATGTATAAAAATCGAACATATTCGACAAAAACGATCCGAAGACGACGGCGATGGACAGTTGACGGCTTTGGTGAAATGTTGTAAAATTACAAAAAGAAAAATCGGTAAAGGAGTCATTTATGGATACTTCCGTTGCAGCATTAAAAAATTTCTTGGATCGGGCACATAGCTCCTATCACGCAATTGCCGCGTTGACAGAAAAATTGGAGAATGCCGGGTATCAAAAATTGCGTGAGCAGGATGCCTGGCAGCTTACCCCCGGAGGAAAATATTACCTGACACGGGGCGGCACCGGCTTGTTGGCATTCCGGATACCGGAGAAGACTCCGAAAGGCTTTTTGCTTAGTGCCAGCCACAGTGACCGTCCCACCTTTAAAATTAAGGAAAACGGAGAACTGTGCGGTGAATATACCCGTCTTGCCACAGAAAAGTACGGCGGTATGCTGATCTCCACCTGGCTGGACAGACCTCTTTCTTTGGCAGGTAGAGTGATGGTACAGACCCCTGAGGGGGTGGCGGCAAAGCTGGTGGATATCGATCAGGATCTGCTTTTGATCCCCAATGTGGCTATCCATTTTAACCGAAAAGCAAATGAAGGCTATGCCTGGAATCCGGCGGTAGACACCCTGCCGCTGGTGGGTAGTGCCGCAGCAGAGGGAAAGCTCCAGACACTTCTGGAGGAGGCCGCCGGTGGAAAGATCCTGGGTCACGATCTGTACCTGTATGTCCGTCAGCAGGCATCGGTCTGGGGCGTGGAGGAGGAATACATCTCTGCACAGGCACTGGATGATCTGATGTGTGCCTGGTGCTGTACCCAGGGCTTTATTAACAGCACTGCCGGAGAAGCGATCCCCGTGCTGTGCGTCTTCGACAGCGAAGAGGTAGGCTCTTCCTCGGTACAGGGGGCAGCATCCCGTCTGCTGGAAGGTACGCTTAAGCGGATCTGTGAGGGTCTTTCTTTGGATATGGCGCAGCTTCTCAGCCAATCCTTTATGGTTTCTGCGGACAATGCACAGGCACTGCATCCCAATCATCCGGAGTATAGTGACGCAAATAATGCGCCTACTGTGGGTGGTGGTGTTGTGCTGAAATTCAATGCCAATCTGCGTTATGCTACAGACGGCTTTGCAGCCGCTGTTTGGCGGCAGGTTTGCGAGAAGGCAAGCGTGCCTGTGCAGACCTATTACAACCGGGCAGACCTGCCCGGCGGCTCTACCTTGGGCAGTATTTCTCTGGCACAGGTATCGGTTCCCACGGCAGATATCGGCCTTGCACAGCTGGCAATGCACTCCTGCTTTGAAACTGCCGGTGTTCGGGATGCGGTGGCTTTGGAAAGAGCAATGGAAGTTTATTATTCCTGTACATTGCGGATTTCCGGGGATGCGCAGTGGGCGATCGACTAAAACTGGCAGAATACACAAAAACGGAAGGCAAAAACTGTTAAAAACCACCATTGCAGGATTGCTGTTTATGTGGTACTATTATAGTATCCGGGCATAGGGTCATCTACTCCACTAAATAGTTGTCCTATGTCACAAAAGGAGGAAAAATAAACAACCGTTGGACTCACGGTGCGGCAGTGTGGAGACCTGTCGTAATACCCCGGCTGTTTTACCCGGCCGTCGGTGAGAGTATACGCGAGGAGTCGGTATACTTAGAGTCGTGCATTATGGCAAATGTAACCCTGAAAAACGTAAAGAAGATCTATCCCTTTAGTGGCGACGACATCAAGCGTAACAAGAAAAAAGAAAAAACGCTGAAGCGCCTCGAAAAGAAGGATCCTTCCGCTGCTGCTAACTACATAGAGCAGCAGGAAGGCAAGGCAAAGCTGCAGGTGACTGAGCAGGGCGTCGTAGCCGTTCAGGAATTCAACCTGGAGATCGCGGATAAGGAATTCGTGGTTCTGGTTGGTCCTTCCGGCTGTGGTAAGTCCACCACTCTGCGTATGATCGCCGGCTTGGAAGAGATCTCCGAAGGCGAGCTGTGGATCGGCGACCGTCTGGTCAACGACGTGGCTCCCAAGGACCGTGACATCGCCATGGTCTTCCAGAGCTATGCTCTGTACCCCCACATGACTGTTTATGAAAACATGGCTTTCGCACTGAAGCTGCGCCACGTTCCCAAGCAGGAGCTGGACCGCAGAGTTAAGGAAGCAGCTGAGATTCTGGACATCACCCAGTACCTGGGCCGTAAGCCCAAGGCTCTGTCCGGTGGTCAGCGTCAGCGTGTTGCTATCGGCCGTGCTATCGTCCGTGACCCCAAGGTTATGCTGATGGACGAGCCCCTGTCCAACTTGGACGCCAAGCTGCGTAACCAGATGCGTGCTGAGATCATCAAGATGCGTAAGCGTATCGATACCACCTTTATCTATGTTACTCACGACCAGACTGAGGCTATGACTCTGGGTGACCGTATCGTCATTATGAAGGACGGCTTCATTCAGCAGGTCGGCACACCTCAGCAGGTGTTCGATCATCCCTACAACCTGTTCGTCGCTGGCTTCATTGGCTCTCCCCAGATGAACTTCTTCAAGGCAAATCTGCTGAAGAAGGATGGCAAGTATGTCGTTTCCCTGAACGGCTACGAGGTCGAGCTGTCTGCTGAAAAGCAGGAGAGACTGGTTGCTAACAACGTTGAGGAGCAGGAGATCACTCTGGGCGTCCGTCCCGAGCATATGCTGCTGGATGCCAGCGGTGTTGAGGCTGAGATCGAAGTTAACGAGCTGATGGGCTCCTCTGTCCACCTGCACGTCAATGTTGGCGGCAAGGACGTGATCGTCATTGTTTCCACTATGAATATGACCGGTGCTGAGATCGCGGCTCTGGCTGCAGGCGCCCATATTAAGATCGGCTTTGGCGGCAACGTTTGCCACGTCTTCAACAAGGAGACCGGTATCAATCTGGAAGCTTAATTCCAAAATACATAACCGGACCTGTCCGCGGACAGGTCCGGTTTTTCTTTTATTTAACTTGCGGCTTAGCGAGGTGTTAAATTGGCGCACGTACCCAATACCTTCTCCCCGGGAGAGGGTGTAGATGAGGTGCAAACGAAAATTTGAAACTGCTCGATAAATTGGAATTAATAGTAGGTTTCCTCTTAGTGGAATTCCCCTTGACAAAGTGGCAAAAAAGTATTATTCTCTAGTACATATAGTGACAATGGGGGGATTTTCTCTTTCTGTTTGTCACCCAATTCCGCAGCCACGTGGCAAGGAGAGATTTGTGCGTGGAAGCGGCATAGTAATGCAAATTACATCCTTGCCAGGACATTGACCGGTAGCTGTAATTGTGCCATTGGTGAAGAACTGTACGGTCTTACCCGGATGTATAGCCGTACAGTGCCAAATAAATAAAACTTGCCCCCTATAAGGAGACGAACTATGAAATTTGATTGCAGAAACATTTTGAAAATGACAGAAGCACAGCTGAAATTCACTTGTGATGTATCCCTGAAGGATGCTACCGCACAAGAGCTGCACGAGGCATTGGGCACTGCCATTATGATGACCATTAGCGACAACTGGAGCCAAAGCAAGCAGTGCCGTATGCACCGGAGAAAGGCGTACTATATCTCTGCGGAGTATCTGATCGGCAGACTGGTCTATTCCAATCTGTACAACCTGGGCATTCTGGACGAGATGAAGCAGGTGTTCGCGGAGCGTGGTGTGGATCTGGCAATTTTGGAGGATATTGAGGATGCGGCCTTGGGTAACGGCGGCTTAGGCAGATTGGCAGCCTGCTTCCTGGACAGTGCGGCAAGCACCAACATTCCCTTGTCCGGTTATGGTCTGCGGTACCGGTTTGGTCTTTTCAAGCAGAAATTTGACGCAAACGGCTCTCAGGTAGAGTCTGCCGATGACTGGGCAAAGTACGGTGATCCCTGGTCCTACCGCCGCTATAACCATACGGTAAAGGTCAAGTTCCCTGACCATACGGTTCTGGCGGTTCCTTACGATGTGCCTGTGATCGGTTACGGCACTTCTAATGTGGGTACACTGCGCCTGTGGCAATGTGAAGCAGAGGAAGAGCTGGACTTTAATGCCTTTAACGACCAGGGTTACCTCCGGGCACTGACGCAAAAGAATAAGGCAGAGGATATTACCCGTGTTCTGTACCCCAACGATTCCACCTGGGAAGGTAAACGCCTGCGTATTAAGCAGCAGTATGTGCTGTCCTCCGCATCCCTGCAGGATATGCTGCGGGTCTATAAGTCCATTCACGGCAATGATCTGAGCCGTTTTGCGGAGTTTTATGCAGTGCAGCTGAACGATACCCACCCGGCAATGTCCATTCCGGAGCTGATCCGGCTGCTGATGCTGGAGGGTATGGACTTTGAGCAGAGCTTTGCCACTGCACAAAAGACCTTCTCCTATACAAACCATACGGTTATGGGGGAAGCACTGGAAAAATGGCCCCTGGATCTGCTGGGCAGCGTAGTGCCGGAGATCGTGGACATTATTGTGCGGATCGACGGCAAGCTGAAGGCGGAGCATCCGGAGCTGTTTATTATCCGGGACAACACCGCCCACATGGCAAACCTCAGCGTGTATGTGGGCAGCTATGTCAACGGTGTGGCAGAGATCCACTCTCAGATCCTGAAGGATGATTGCTTTAAGGAGTGGTACCAGGTATTCCCGGAGCGTTTCCAGAATAAGACCAACGGTGTTACCCCCCGTCGTTGGATGGGGCTGTGCAACCCGGAGCTGACCCAACTGATCAAGTACCGCATTGGCGGCGATTTTCTGGCAGACCTGGATCGGCTCAATAAGCTGAAGCCGATGATCGACGATGATATGGTCCGTCAGTTTAACGCAGTGAAACGGCAGAAGAAGGGGCAGCTGTGCCAGGTGGTCTATGACCGGGAGGGCATCCGTCTGAATCCGGACTTTGTGTTTGATGTGCAGGTCAAGCGTCTCCACGAGTATAAGCGGCAGCTGCTGAATGCCTTGAGCATTATGGATATTTACTTCCGCTTGAAGGAAGGCAAATTGCCGGACTTCCAGCCTACCGTATTCCTGTTTGGCGCAAAGTCTGCTCCCGGTTATGCCCGGGCAAAGGCCATTATCCGGTATATTAACCGGATTGCCCGGCTCATTAACAACGACCCCGATATGCACGACAAGATGAAGGTGGTCTTTGTTCAGAATTATAACTGTTCCTATGCGGAGTATATTATTCCCGCTGCGGATATTTCCGAGCAGATCTCTCCCGCAGGCACAGAGGCTTCCGGTACCGGTAATATGAAGTTGATGCTGAACGGCGCGGTTACCTTGGGTACGCTGGACGGTGCCAATGTGGAGATCGTGAAAGAAGCGGGTATGGAGAACAACTATATCTTCGGTGCAACGGTGGATGTGATCAACTCCAGCAGAGCTACCTATAATCCCCGCTGGATCTATGACCACAATGAGTGCCTGCGCAGGGCGGTCAACACCCTGGTGGACGGCACGGTGCCTACCGACGATGATCAGAGAGAGCTGTTCCATGCCCTGCTGGACGGCACCCAGTGGCATCAGGCGGATCACTACTTCCTGCTGATGGATTATGAATCCTATATCGACACCAAGCTGCGGGCAAACCGGGACTATGCGGACCGGATCGCTTTCGGTAGAAAGTGCCTTGTGAATGTGGCAAGCGGTGCAAAGTTCTCCTCTGACCGTACCATTCGTCAGTACGCCAAAGAGATCTGGCACATTGAACCTACCCAGTTTTAACGCAAAAACGCACCGCTTTGGCGGTGCGTTTTTATTGAGGATAAAGTAGTAAATTCCGGTTTATCGAGCTGTTTCAATACACCTTGTCATTCTGAGCGAAAGCGAAGATTCCGTATTCTCCTTGGGATTGCCACGCCAGTGTG
>JAZNRQ010000011.1:0-12744 GCA_045590735.1 Faecousia sp.
GACATGGCTACGATCCGACTTGTATGGAAGTCACCAAGTCCCGGAAAACCGCCGACTCCCCCGAGGACAAGCCGGAATATGAAGAATATCAGGAAACAGAGACCCTCAACTCTATGGTACCCCTGTGGCAGCGGCAGAAGAAGGATGTGACCGAGGAGGAGTATGACAGCTTCTATCGGGAGAAATTCTTCGACTATGCAAAGCCTCTGCAGGTGATCCACACCAGCGTGGAAGGTACGGTGTCTTACAAGGCACTGCTGTATATCCCCGCCAAAGCACCTTACGATTTCTACACCAAGGATTATAAATCCGGTCTGCAGCTTTACTCCTCCGGTGTAATGATTATGGAAAACTGCGAAGACCTGCTGCCGGAGCATTTCCGTTTTGTCCGGGGTGTGGTAGACAGCCAGGATCTTTCTCTGAATATCAGCCGTGAGATGCTGCAGCACAACCGGCAATTAACCATCATCGCCAAGAACCTGGAAAAGAAGATCAAATCCGAGCTGCTGCAGCTGATGGATAAAGAACCGGAAAAGTACGCAGAATTCTATGCCGCCTTCTCTAAGCAGCTGAAATACGGCACTGTTTCTCAGTACGGTGCCCACAAAGATATGACCCAGGATCTGCTGCTGTTCCACAGCCAAAAGGAAGGCAAGCCGATCTCTCTGAAGGCTTATGTGGAAGCAATGCCCGAGGGTCAGGAAAAGATCTACTACATTTCCGGTGAAACGGTGGAGCGTGCCGCCAAGCAGCCCCAGGTACAGACGCTGCTGAACAAAGACTATGATGTGCTGCTCTTTACCGACGAGGTGGACGAGTTTGTGGCACAGACCCTGATGAACTACAACGAAAAATCTTTCTGCAACGCGGCTACCGAGGATCTGGGTCTGCAGACCGAGGAAGAAAAGAAGCAGCTGGAGGAAAAAGCCGAGGAACTGAAGGGCCTTCTGACCTTCGCCAAGGACACCCTGGGTGACAGCATCAAGGATGTTCGGCTCTCTGCGGATTTGGGAGATTCCCCGGTCTGTATGGTACCCGGCACCGGTATGAGCTTTGAAATGGAGAAGTATTTTAAGCGGATGAATCCGGATATGCCTGTTCCCAGCGAGCGGATTTTGGAGCTGAATCCGGACCACGACGCGGTCAAGGCACTGCAAAAGGCAATGATCGAGGATACCGCAAAGGCAAAAGATTATGTAAACCTTCTTTCCTGCCAGGCGCAGCTGCTGGCTGACCTGCCCCTGGAAGACCCCATTGCCTACACCCAGCTTGTTTGCAAACTTATGAAATAACAAATGAGGCTATCGTAAATTTACGATAGCCTCATTTATTTTGTGGATCAAATTCCAATTTACCGAGCTGTTTCAAATTCGTATAACCCAATTGTCATTGCGAGCCAGTGCGCACACTGGCGTGGCAATCTATTGGTAACACTTGGTTTTTAGATTGCCACACCAGTGACATCGGTCACTGGTTCGCAATGACAACAAAGGTAGAACAGCTCGATAAACCGGAATTTATTCGTTAAAGAACAGCAGTGAGTACCAAGTGATGATATTGCCGCCATACTGAAACTCCAATCCGTTTTCTTCCAGGGTGGGGATCAGATTGATGCCGTGGCTTTCCACACAGGGGTGCATCCGTCCCGGCATACGGCAAGGCAGGCCGTCCAAAATGGCACAACGGTCACAGACAGCACAGGCCTCGGTAGATAAAATGTACGGCTCTATCCCCTGCTCCCGGAACAGATCCCGGATCTGATTGGTCAGTTTTTCGTGTTCCGGGCGGGTTTTGAGGGTCTCTTCAATATCAGAAATATCCTCCGCTTCGGTAATCGTACCTACCATCAGGCAACTATTGTAGCTTTTACACTTGGCAGCACAATCCTCCACTGCTCCCACACCGGGCGGGCAAGCCCAGGTTTTGCCGTACATAGGACATTCGTGCTGGCAGATCCAGCGAATCCGCTCAGAATACTCGATGCTTTGGGGATCTATATACACATACACATACAGCGGCAGCTGGGAGAGCTGCTGCTCCAACAATTCTCTGTTCATTACATCAGCTCCTCCAGGATCCGGGTACAGCCTTCGCAGATATCTGCCCAGGTTTGGGTAAAGTCGCCGGTGTACCAGGGGTCTGCCACATCCCGGTTCAAAAAGGGCTTGAACTTGTTCTCCCCGGGGAACATCCGCTGCAAATAGCGGAAATTGGAAGAATCCATATAGTAAATATGGTCATAGCCGTCCACATCAGCCTGGGTGATCTGCCGGGCGCGATGCCCGTCGCAGGAAATACCGTGGCGATTTAATTCCCGCTTTGCAGGGGGATATACGGGATTTCCCAGTTCTTCCCTGCTCACCGCTACCGAGGCGATCTGAAACCGGTCTGCGATGCCCGCCTTGTTAACCATATCCTGCAGCACATATTGCCCCATCGGGCTTCTGCAAATATTCCCGTGGCAGACAAAAAGTACTTTATGCATAATAATCCCTCGCTATTTAGGACAGGAAACCCATCCCCTATATTTGTGATGGTATTATAGCACGAAACAGCAGTGATTGCAATAAAACCATCTTCAAATCCCGGTTTAGCGCGCTGTTTCAAATTTTAATTTGCACCAATTATACCCTCTCCCGGGGAGAGGGTGCCCAGTGCGCACACTGGGCGGGAGAGGAATGGCGTGCAGTGATAGTCAGCAAAAAGCCTGTTATTATGCAATGATGATTGGATTTCCACCCGCATTCCTCTTCCGACCTCGCTACGCTCGGCCACCTTCCCCCCGGGGGAAGGTATTGGTGCAGTGCATAATTAAAACAGCTCGGTAAATCGGGAATTTGAGGATTGCTTTATGTGCGAAAAAATCCCCTGCCTCCGAAGAGGCAGGGGACAAAATTGCTTAGCGCAACGAATTACTTACTGTTTGGGCGATTAAGCCTTGGGCAGCAGGTTCTCGTTCACGTTCCAGCAGACGTAGTAGGTACCGATCTGACCGGCAATGACGAACTCCTCGGGGTACTCAGTCTTCAGAGTAGCGATTTCCTTGGTGGGAACGTCGTCGATCAGCAGCCAGTCACCGTTCTTGTAGTTGGTCAGCATGTTGTTAGCATCGTCAGACAGGTAGAACTTGATCTCGTTCATGGTGACGGAAGCGGCATCATGGTAAGACTCGTTCTTGGTCATGGTGATGACAGAGTCATGCTCCCAAGCAGAGATGGTGTAAGCACCGTTGCCGATGTAGGTCTTGGGATCGGTTGCCCAGCCTTCCTTAGCAACTACATCCTCGCGGACGGGGAAGTAGGTGGGGAATGCCAGCAGCTCGTTCCAGTAAGAAACGGAGTTGTTCAGAGTGACCTCCAGGGTCTTGTCGTCAATAGCCTTAACAGCCAGGTCTTCCTTGTTCTCGGTGCCGTAGCCCTTAACAACTTCGAACATATAGCCGTAGTCAGCGCCCAGTTCAGCAGAAGCAGCACGCTTCCAAGCAAACTCAAAGTCCTTAGCGGACAGAGCCTTGCCGTCGGACCACTTCAGGCCGTCCTTCAGGGTGTAGGTATAGGTAACGGTGCCGTCCTCGTTAACCTTGCCTTCAACCAGCTCCTTAGCGCAGTCAGCAACAACGCTCAGAGTGCCATCCTCATTCTGGACCCACTTTGCCAGACCTGCGAACAGGTGAGTCAGCATGGTAGCGCCGTCAACAGCGGAGTTCAGAGCGGGGTCGATGGTGTCGGGCTCGGAAGCCAGACAGATGGGCAGAGAATCGCCCTTGCCATCAACAGTGGTGTTCTGGAAGTACTTGTAGCCCAAGGGGATGGAGTAGAAGCCCTCGATCTTGGAGCTAGCCATGTACAGGTCAGTGTAGTAGTAAACAGGAGTCAGACAGCCGGTAGCCATCAGCATATCCTCAGCCAGGTGCATCATAGCGAAACGGGTCTCGTCTTCGGTGCACTTTTTGATCTCGGTGATCAGAACGTCGTAGGTCTCAGCCCAGGTGCCCTTCTCAACCTTGATGTCGTAGCCGTACTCAGTCAGATCCAGATCATAGATCTTCAGATCAGCGTGAGCACCCTTGCCGTACTGAACGTCGTTGTTACCGGAAGCGCTAACCCACATATCCAGGAAGCAGATGGGGTCAGTGTAGTCAGCAACCCAACCGTTACGAGCAACGGAGAAGTCGCCTTCCTTACGGGTGTTCAGGAAGGTGTTCCACTCCTGGTTCTCCATGGTCATGGTGATGCCCACGGTAGCCAGGGCCTGCTGGATGTACTCACCGATAGCCTGGTGAGCTTCGGAAGTGTTGTACAGGTACTTCAGAGTGGGAACGTTGGTGAACTTCTCGCCATCGAAGTCGTAGTACTTCTTCAGGATGGTCTTAGCTTCCTCAAAGTTCTTCTCGAAGTCAGCCTTGTTGACGCTGTAGTAGCCCTTGCCGTCGCCTTCACCTGCGTTCAGCTGGAAGTTGCCGCCGTTAACGTCGGCCATACCGTCAGCAACGAAGGAGTTAGCGGGGGTCTGGCCGCCCTGAGCGACAGACTCAACGATGTAGTTACGGTCCAGGAGCAGACCCAGAGCGTAACGGATCTCAGCGTTTGCAGCCTCGATTTCTTCTGCGGTGGTGGGCTTCACGGTAGCCGTGGATGCGCCGGACTTGCCTTCATCTTCGGTTTCACCGCAGGCAACCAGACCGAACACCATTACGACTGCCAGAAGCAGTGCAAGCAGTTTCTTCATAATTACACATATCCTTTCTTCATTTTAATTTTAGCTTATATATTCATACCGATTTGGATGCACGGCAAGCATTCAAATCGGGACGAACCGATTCTACCGTCACCGTTACCGGTGACTTGATTTCAGAAAAGATCAGTTGATCTCCTCCGCTCTGTGGCAAGCCACAAAATGGCCGGGAGACAGTTCCTTCAGCTCCGGCATTGCTTCCGCACAGGCTTCGCAAGCGTGGGGGCAACGGGTACGGAAGGGACAGCCGGAAGGTGCATTCAGCGGGCTGGGGATATCACCGGACAGCACAACGCGCTGATTGGCTCTTGCCTTCTTGGGATCCGGCAGCGGAACAGCAGACATCAGGCTCTTGGAGTAGGGATGCAGAGGATGATCATAGATCTCCTTGGCATCTGCCAGCTCCACCATCTTGCCCAAATACATTACTGCGATCCGGTCGGAAATATGCCGCACAACCAACAAATCGTGGGCAATAAACAGGTAGGTCAGATTCATCTGCTCCTGCAGCTCATCAAACATATTGATGACCTGTGCCTGAATGGACACGTCCAGTGCGGAAACAGGCTCGTCACAGACGATAAATTCCGGGCTGGTTGCCAGGGAACGGGCAATGCCGATACGCTGACGCTGACCGCCGGAGAATTCGTGGGCATACCGGCTGGCATGCTCGGAGTTCAGACCAACCCGGTTCATCAGCTCCAGGATCTTCTCTTCCCGCTCCTTTTTATTGGCATAAAGCTTATGGATATCCATAGGCTCACCGATAATATCGGAAACGGTCATACGGGGATTCAGAGAGGAATAGGGATCCTGGAACACCATTGCGGATTTTTTCCGGTACTCCAGAATGTCTGCACGGGTCTCTATCTTCTTGCCCTGGAACCAAATCTCACCGGCAGTGGGCTTATACAGGTGCAGGATCGTACGGCCAACGGTAGTCTTACCGCAACCAGATTCGCCAACCAAGCCCAGAGTCTCACCTTTCCGGATGGCAAAGGATACATCATCCACAGCCTTCAGCGGTGTGGTTTTAAAGAGGCCGGTGTTAATGGGGAAATATTCTTTAAGGTTCTTAACCTCAATCAGATTTTCAAATTCGCTCACTGTTCCTCACCGCCTTCCTGAGATGCTTCAAACTGTTCTTTTACATTCATCCAGCAGGCAGCTGCGTGGTCTTCATTGATCTCCATCCGCTGACACTTCTCCCGCAGGCAGATCTTCATCGCCGCATCACAGCGGGGTGCAAAGGGACAGCCGGCAGGCATATTCAGCAGGTCGATGGGTGTACCGGTAATGGGCTCTAACCGGGAATCGTCGTCAGCCACGGTGGGGATGGAGCGCATCAGACCCTTGGTATACTCATGGCGGGGATTGTAGAAGATCTCGTGCGCAGTACCCTGCTCACAGATAGAGCCGGCATACATAACGATCACTTCGTCACACATCTGTGCCACAACACCCAAATCGTGGGTGATCATAATGATCGCCATACCCAGTTCCTTCTGCAGGGACTGCATCAGCTCCAGGATCTGTGCCTGGATGGTAACGTCCAGTGCAGTGGTAGGCTCGTCAGCGATCAGAATATCCGGCTCACACGCCAGTGCCATAGCGATCATAACTCTCTGACGCATACCGCCGGAGAACTCAAAGGGATACTGCTTCATGCGCTTTTCCGGCTCGTTCACATTGACCAGCCGCAGCATTTCTACAGCCCGGTCCCAAGCCTGCTGGCGGTTACGGGGCGTATGGAGCATAATGGCTTCCATCAGCTGATGTCCCACAGTATAGGTGGGATTCAAAGAGGTCATGGGATCCTGGAAAATAATGGAGATCTTGTTGCCGCGGATGGTCTTCATAACCTTTTCACCGGCACCGACCAGTTCCTGACCGTCCACCTTAATGGAGCCGGAAACGATCTTACCGTTCTTTTCCAAAATCTGCATAATGGAATATGCAGTAACAGACTTACCGGAACCGGACTCGCCAACGATGCCCAGCACCTTGCCGTGATCCAGATTAAAGGAGATGCCGTTAACCGCATTGACCGTGCCTGCGGGCGTAGAAAACGCCGTATGCAGATCGCGCACTTCAAGTAATGCCATATCAGGATTCTCCTTTCTTAATTCTTCAGCTTGGGATCGAAAGCATCGCGCAGGCCGTCACCGAACAAATTCAAGGACAGAACGATCAAGCTAATAACGATAGCAGGGATCACAAGACGATAGGGATAGGTATTGATGCCGTTCAGCGCATCAGAAGCCAAAGAACCCAAGCTGGGCATCGGGGCATTAACGCCCAGACCCAGGAAGGACAGGTAGCTTTCGGTAAAGATCGCGCTGGGGATCTGCAAAGCGGTGGAGATGATCACCACGCTGATGCAGTTGGGAAGCAGGTGCTTGCGGATGACCCAACCGGGCTTTGCACCGGCAGACTTGGAGGCCAGCACATACTCCTGCTCACGCAGAGACAGGATCTGACCACGGATCAGACGGGACATAGACACCCAGTAAAGCAGTGCGAACACCACAAAAAGGCTGATCATATTGCCGCCCAGTTTTTCCAGCACGGTGCCTTCTATGACACCTTCCAGGGCGGAGTTCATCACGGCTGCCAGCAAAATGACCATCAGAGTATCGGGAAGAGAATAGATAATATCCACGATACGCATAATGACGATATCCACCTTGCCGCCGATATAACCTGCCAAAGAGCCAACGGTCATACCGATGATCAGCACGATGATACTTGCGAAGAAACCGACAGCCAGAGAGATTCTGGCACCGTAAACAACACGGATAAAGTAGTCACGGCCCTGGGAGTCAGTGCCGAACAGATGGGGGAACACATCCTTGATCTTTCCTGTAAAGGAATCCACACACACAATATGTACACCCTTGGTGGATTCAAAGATCTGCGCCTCACCGGAGGTACGGACACTCTTAGCCATCAGGTCCAGCTCCCAAATCCACTGGGAAATACCGGTTTTATCCTTGGTATGCTCATTGGTGCCCTCTTTCACGACCACCATTGTAGACTTTTCAAAGTGCAGCGGCACTGCGCCATCGTACTTTTCGTACTTACCGCCTTCCGGCAGCTGGCTCTTCAGCTCACCAAAGGCATCCAGCGTTTTGGTTCCGGCATTGTAAGCCGCCAGAAGCTTCTTTGCCTCTTCGATCATCTGGTCACGATTCGCCTGTGCCGTCTCTTTTTCCTTGGCATTTTTGTAGACTTCCTTAAGAGGTGCCTCCAGGAAAATCTCACCGACGATCGCTTCGCCCAAAATATCCTTACTTTCTGTAGAACCGTAGCGCAGCGGAGACAGATCGTTATAGGTATCATCTACCGCTTTACCCGGCTTAACACCCAGCATATTATCATACTGATAGGGCCAGAACATAGGCAGGAAAACAGAGGTCAGGGTGATCAGCACCACGATAATAAAACTGACCGTTGCAATCTTATTTTTCAGCAGACGCTTGACTCCGTCCTTAAAGAACGTAGTGGAAGGACGCATCTGCACCATATATTCTTTTTCTTCTGCCGTTGCGGGGATGAAATCATCCACCTTCACGTGCATACTAAAGGGAAACTTTTTCACGGTGATGCCTCCTTACTCCAGATTGATTCTCGGGTCAACGACCTTATACATAATATCGCTGAGCAAATTCATAATTACGATCAGGGTCGCCAGCACGATGGTGGTACCCATAATCAGAGGATAGTCACGGTCTGTAATGGAACTGACAAAGGATCTGCCAATACCACCAACTGCAAAAATCTTCTCAACCACCAAAGAACCGGTAACAATGTATGCCAGCATAGGTCCCAAGTATGTAATAACCGGGATCAGAGAGTTTTTCAGTGCGTGGCCGAAGATAACCTTCACAGAGGAAACACCCTTAGCGCGGGCGGTACGGATATAGTCCTGACCCAACACATCCAGCATAGAAGAACGGGTCAAACGGGTAATGTACGCAGTGGGGTACAGTGCCAGGGTGATGATCGGCAGGATCAGGCCGCCCTCCATCGCACCGTTGGCAGGCACCCAATTCAGTGCCAGTGCAAACACCAACAGTAACAGCGTACCCATAATAAAGGATGGCATCGAAACAAAGGCAGTGGTGATCACCATAATAATCTTATCGATCAGTTTGTTTCTGCGAAGTGCCGCCACAGCACCCAGCACAATGCCCGTTACCGTAGCACAAGCAGCGGCAATGAGACCCAGCTTTACTGAGACTTTCATACCGTCCAGGATAATATCCGTAACATCACGGCCGCGGTCCTTCAGGCTGGGGCCGAAATCAAACTTGGTCACAATATCCTTAAGATAAGTGAAATACTGCTCCATCACAGGCTTATCCAGACCGTATTTGGCTTCCAAAGCAGCCTGCGCCTCCGGAGACAGTGCCTTCTCACCCATAAACGGACCGCCAGGCACCGCACGGGTAACAAAGAAGGTGATGGTGATTACGACCCAAATCGTCAGGATCGCAAGTGCCAATCTTTTAATAATATACATCAAAGTTTTGGAATTCATAGGGATTTTCCTTTCTTTCGCAGCCTTCTCCGTATGGAGTTCTGCATATACCATCGCATCAAAAGTCACGAGGGTATCATTTGGGTTTTACTATAATGTCCGCCTATTATAGCACACCTGTCCACGGATTTCAACACATTATTCATAAAACCTATTGTTTTAACCGAAAAAATTAACAGTTATCAAGAAAAATAATTGTGCTTTCTTCCTAGAGAAAGTACAAAATTGCCATTGGAAAACCCATTTCCAATGGCAATTTATGCTTATGAGAGCAGCAGCTTGTCATCTGCCTCGTCCGAACCACTGGCCTGGCTGAACAGTCCCAACAGCTGTTCCACAGTCAGATTTTTCTTTTCCTCACCGGAAACATCTACCACGATCCGTCCATCACACATCATAATCAGCCGGTTGCCGTAGGCAATGGCATCACGCATATTGTGGGTAATCATCAAGGTGGTCAGGTTGTCCTGCTCCACGATCCGCTGGGTCGCTTCCAGCACCTTTGCGGCGGTTTTGGGATCCAGCGCGGCAGTATGCTCATCCAAAAGCAGCAGCTTGGGCTTTTGCAGGGTTGCCATCAGCAGCGTCAGTGCCTGCCGCTGGCCGCCGGAAAGCAAACCGACCTTTGCGGTCATACGGTCTTCAAGGCCAAGTCCCAAAATTGCCAATTTTTCTTTATAGATGGCCCGTTCCTTCTTAGTAATGCCGGTACGCAGCAGCCGCACCTTTCCCCGACGGGCAGCCAGTGCCAGGTTTTCCTCGATCTGCATTGTGGAAGCAGTACCCATCATCGGATCCTGGAACACACGGCCAATGTATTTTGCCCGCTTATGCTCCGGAAGGTGGGTCACATCCACACCGTCGATCAGCACCTTGCCCTCGTCTACGGGGTAAGCACCGGAAACGGTGTTCATCAGCGTACTTTTACCTGCACCGTTGCCACCGATGACGGTTACAAAATCACCGGGCTTTAAATGCAAAGTCAGGTCAACCAGTGCCTTCTTTTCATTGATGGTTCCGGGGTTGAAGGTTTTGTAGATATTACTCAGTTTCAGCATGATTTGACCTCCTTCCCGGCTTTATTATGCTTTTTGGCCTTTCCGGGCAGCAAATTGGACGCTGTCAGGAATATCACGACCACAAGCGCGGAGGACAGCTTCAGGAAGTTGGTATCAATATCGATCAGATCGATTACCGCCTGAATAATGCCGAAATAGATCACCGCACCCAGGCTGACAGAGAGCAGCTTCAGTGCGAAATTCTTAAAGAGCTTTCCAAACAGCACTTCACCGATCACGATAGCAGCAAGACCATTGACAATGGCACCGCTGCCCATATCGTTCTGTGCAAAGCCCTGATACTGGGCAAACAAAGAGCCGGACAGTGCCACCAGGCCGCTTGCCAGCATCAGACCCAGCAGCTTGTTGGCATTTGTGTTGATGCCCTGCGCCCGAGCCATGTGCTCATTGGCACCGGTCGCCCGGATGGACGCACCTTTTTCTGTGCCGAAAAACCAGTACAGCACACCGATGATCGCCAGCGTAAAGATGCCCATTGTAAGCAGCGGGTGATAATAAAAGGGCTTCATGCCTGCCGGCACGGATGACACAAAAGACTGTGCAACCAGCACATTAAACTTTCTGGACTGCAGCGCAAGATAAGACTCTGTCAGTTTTCCTTCCGAAGCAAAGCCCATAATCACCATATTGATGGGCCACAAGCTCAGCTGCACCAAAATACCAGACAGAATCGCAGGGATCTTACACTTGGTATGCAGAAAGCCGGTGAAAGCACCGGCAGCTGCACCGGCAATAAATGCCACCAGCATAGAAACCCACACATTGTGACCAGTAAGCATCATCGCTGCACACACAGCACCACCGGTACAGAAGGAACCGTCTACGGTCAAGTCGGACAATTCCAGAATTTTATAAGTAATATACAGGCCAATCGCCATAATGCCCCAGATCAGACCCTGAGAAGCCGCACCGGGCATTGCATTTGCAAAGGCAGTCAAATTTTCCAGCATGATTTCCTCCAAAAAACACAGTAAACAGGGGCGAGATGGGTCACCACCTCGCCCCCGCTTGTTTTAGTATGAATCAGCTGAGCTTATCGTAACCCTCCAGAGGCTCGATTCCCAGCTCGGTGCAGATCTCCTCGTTATACAGATAGGAAACCTTTTCATCGGGGGTATATTCAATGGGCATTTCGGAGATCTTTGCTTCGCCCTTCAGAACCTTGACTGCCATCTCACCGGTAGCATAGCCCAGGTCGTAGTAGTCAATGGACATAGTTGCAATACCGCAGCTGGAACAGGTAGCGGATTCGCCGGCAATGATCGGCACCTTTGCGAGGCGGCAGATCTCATCGATGGCAGTTGCATAAGTAGCAACGGTGTTATCTGTAGGAACATAGATCACGTCACACTCGTTGGCAGCAGACTGGGTAACAGCGTTCATATCGCTGGTACCAGAAAACGCATACTGCTTACAGGTCAGGCCCTTGCCTTCCAGATAAGCCTGTACCTTGTCCACCTGATACTTGGAGTTGGGCTCGGTGCTGCAATACAGCAAGCCAACATTCTTGGCATCAGGACACCAGTCAATGATCATCTGTGCCTGCTTATCCAAATCAGCCAAATCGGAAGTACCGGAAAGGTTGGTGCCAACCAAACCGTCAAAATCCTTAATGCCCAAAGCCACACCGTACTCGGTAACGGAAGTGCCCAGAATAGGGATGATCTCCGTTGCATTGTAAGCCGCTGCCACAGCGGGGGTAGCGTTTGCCATGATCAGATCCACCTCGGCAGAAACGAAGGAGTTAACAATAGAGGTAGCGTTGGTGGCCTCACCGGAAGCGTTCTCATTCTTCCAGGTGATGTTTTCCTTGCCCAGGCCTGCTTCTACAGCTGCAATAAAGCCCTCAGTTGCCTTATCCAGTGCAGGGTGGGGCATAAACTGACAGATACCGATGGTAAACTTTTCTTTTGCCGCAGGATCCTTGTTCTCGTCACCTGTAGCTGTCTCGCCGCAAGCAGCCAGAGATACCAGCATCGTCAGTGCCAATAAAATTGCGATAAGCTTTTTCATAACATTCTCTCCTTTGGGGTTGTTAGATGTGTATTAATATACCACCGGACATCTCCGGTGTCAACCAAAAAATCCGTTTTTCGCGGACATTTATACACCGTACAAATACAATCTCCGTTTTTTAGCTGTTTTTTGTATTCAATGTACAAAAGAATTCTTACGATATACATATATACATTCTTTTCTTCCGGGAACGGGTAATTCCGTCCCCTTTTCCCTGGTCCGCAGCATCTTCAAATTCGAAATTTAGCGAGCGATTACAATTTTCGTTGTCATTGCGAACCAGTGACCGATGTCACTGGTGTGGCAATCTAAAAACCAAGTGTTACCAATAGATTGCCACGCCAGTGTGCGCACTGGCTCGCAATGACAATT
>JAZNRQ010000012.1:0-5845 GCA_045590735.1 Faecousia sp.
GACCTGGGGGAGTGAGGTTGCCGCTGCCTGTGGCAGAGCAAGGCAACCGAACGAGTGGCAGCGGTCTGTGTGCAACGCAGGCGTGTCATCGCCAAGGCGCACACAGGGTACCGCAACAGGAGCGGCGTTGAGCCTCACAGCTCCCGCTCCCAAAGCCACCCTCCCCAGGACCCCTCCCGGCGCGCACTTTCGATACTACTCTATAATGTTTTAGTGCATAATTAGCAGATCTGTAGGGGTCGATGACCACATCGACCCGCCAGCATTACAAAGCCCGCAGACCGGCTTTTCCGGTCTGCGGGCTATTCATTATTCGTCACTATCTGCACTTTTTTATCGACAAAACTTTTTATTTCTAATGCAGTTCATATGATTGTCGCTAATGTATCCATTGACACATACTGCGAACCATCCAAACAACACGATCTCTTTCTTCACATAATTCATCTGTCTTACCAGGAAATTCATTTTGCAAAGCAATTTTATATTGATCTCCAGAGCTTAATGTAATCAACATTGCTGCTCTGCCTTGTATACAGGAAACACTCTCAATGCTTGTAATTTCACCAAGCCTTAGCTCATTTGGAACATTCATTCCGTTAAACGTTAGCCCAATTAATCCTCTTTTAATAAACGCTTTTCCCGCGCTTTCCTGCGTAAAAATAATACGACTATTTGTTAAAGAGAATATCCCTTGTGTAGCCCAACCCGCAACAAAAGCCGCGGTATGCTGAGCGATGAGAATCTCTCCCGGCATTAATGATAGCGGCACTTTTGATGGCACTTGAGGAAAAGTATAGCAAATCTTCTCTGTCGGTGTTGAAAGTGTTATTTGGTCTCTTTGATTCTCAATACGAGAACCACATCCGGTACAAAACTTATTTCCATCTTCTATTTGCTTGCCACATTTCGTACAAAACATCTCAGGTTCCCCACCCAATATTAGTATAAATTATCTTGATCGCACAACATAAGTATGCCGGCCGGCATGCAAACAAATAGCATCGTGCAAATTGCAAAACCAAGGCCAATCGGCTGTCCGCTGCCAACTTTCTTGTTATAGTACAAAATCATCGGTATGCACCAGGCTAACGGAATAAAATACATAGTTATAGCCAAAGATACAGTTCCAACAATAAGCAGCGCCTTTATTATGTTTACCATTCCGGAATTAACATTCTTTTCTTGCGTTTTCTCTTGAGAACGAGCATTGGGAACAGGCTTTGGTCCAGACATACAACCACACTTAGGACAAACCACTGCTGCATCCACTAATTGATTTCCGCATTGATTGCAATATTTCATTTACCTCTTCTCCTTGTTTCTATATTTCGGGATAGTCTAATATTAAAATACCATAGTATTTCTATATTGTCAACATTTAGCGGATAATAGTATTGTAATATTTGACAAAAGAGGTGCTCTATGTTAGGGAAGCGCATATATAAATTACGAACAGCCTTCGGGTGGAACCAAGTGCAGCTTGCCGAAAAGCTCAACATTTCAAAGCAAACCGTTTCCAACTGGGAAAATGAAAACATCCAACCTTCGATTGAAATGCTGGTTCGTTTGGCAAATCTTTTCCATACGTCCACCGACTACCTGCTGGGCTTGGACGATACCCAAACCATTAACGTTGACGGTCTGCCGGTTTCTTTTGTGGCACACCTGACCCAAATCATTGAAGATTACAAGCAAAAATAACCACATATAGCTAATATAAAAAGCTGTCATTCCGAGCATTACCTTTTCAGAATGACAGCTTTTTATATTATTCTTTTTTATGTTTAATATTCTCTTACCACCGCTTTGACGATGCCGATGATTTCGGCAAATGTGCCGTCGATGGGCGGGTAGGCAGGGTTTTCCGGCAGCAGCCAGATTTGTCCGTCCTTCCGGGAGAGACGCTTGACGGTAGCCTCATCCTCGATCCGGGCAACTACGATCTGCCCGTCCTCGGCGGTCTGCTGGGGGCGAACCACCACTTTATCGCCGCTCAGGATACCGGCACCCACCATACTGTCGCCCCGAACCCGCAGGGCAAAGCATTCCGGGTCTCCATCCCAGGCCATTGTTCCCTCCTGGTTTTCCACTGCCAGGATCGGCATACCGGCAGTGACGATACCGATCACCGGGATCTGCCCGTTTCGCTGGGTTGCGATGACCGACCGCTTACTGCCCTTAGATCCGGTGCCCCGGAGCAGCCCCTTCGCCTGCAGCTGCTGCAAATGGTAGCTAACCGATGCAGTGGAGCGCAGACCCACCGCCTGACCGATCTCCCGGACAGAGGGTGCGTAGCCGTTTTCCCGGACGAACCGGTTTACAAAATCCAAAATCAGCTCTGCTTTATCGGTAGTTCTGGGCACGCAAACCGCCTCCTGACATGCTTGATACGCGCATTATAGCACATTTGTGTGAAAAAGAAAAGGGTTATTTTCTCTTTTTTAACGGTGCCGTCTGATCCTGGACCAGCAACAAGTCGGAAATGATCGTATTGGACAGCAGATACCCCTCCGGGGTCAGCTGCCAGCGTCCGTCAAAGGTCTTTTGCGCCAGCCGGTTTTGCCGGAACTGCTCCAGCTTTGCCTCCAGAGGCGCAAAAGGCAGCAGGAATTTCCGCTCATACTCCCTGGGATCCACACCGGTGCTGATCCGCAGCCGCATCATCAGATACTCGCCTGCCCGCTCCCGGTTGGGGATCTGCTGCACCTCCCGCAGCACGGTACCGCCGCTGCGGATGCCGTCGATATAGCCGTGCAAATCCCGGATCGCCGTAAACCGTCTGCCGGCAAAGTCTGAGCTGGCATCAGGGCCAAAGCCCAGGTATTCCCCGCCGGTCCAATATTTTAAATTGTGTCGGGACACATTTCCCTTCCGGCTGAAATTGGATATCTCATACTGCCGGTAGCCAAAACCGCGCAAAATGCCGATGGCCGCCAGGTACATATCCGCCTGGGTATCGTCGTCTGCCAGATTGCAATCGTTGCGGTACTGATAAAGGGGTGTCCCCTCCTCCACCTTCAGACCGTAGCAGCTGATATGCTCCGGCTTCAGAGAGAGTACATTTTTCAGAGTCTTTTCCCAGCTTTCCAGAGTCTGTCCCGGCAAGCCGTACATCAGATCCAGTGAAAGATTCCGAAAGCCTGCCTTCCGGATCCGTGCCACCGCACTGACCGCCTGTTCATAGGTATGGGGTCTGCCCAGCTGCTTGAGCAGTGCATCGTTGTCGCACTGGATACCCAGACTCACCCGGTTAAAGCCTTCGGAACGGAGCCGCCGCAGCAGCTTTTCCGAAACGGAATCGGGATTGGCTTCAAAAGTGATCTCCGCATTGCGGGACACATCAAAGCTTTTACGGATAGTGTTTAAGATCGCCGCCATTCCCTCCGCGCCGAAAAAGCTGGGAGTGCCGCCGCCAAAATAGACCGTATCCACCAGATAGTCCGGTGCCAGTGCACCTGCCTCCCGGATATGGGTACAGACTGCGTGCAGATACGCATCCATCAGTCGGTCATCCCGAACGGGAAGGGAGTAAAAATCACAGTATTCACACTTGCTGCGGCAAAAGGGCACGTGTACATAAATGCCCAGCGGTATTTTGTTGTTACGGGATAAAAAGGGCATAAGCGCCTCCGAATTGAGAATTGAGAATTGAGAACCCCGAATTAAATTCCAATTTATCGAGCAGATCAATCTTTGTTGTCATTGCGAACCAGTGCTCACACTGGTGTGGCAATCTCAAAAAATCAAGTTGTAACAATAGATTCCCACGCCAGTTTGCGAACTGGCTCGGAATGACAATTGGGTTGTGCATATTTGAAACAGCGCGAGAAATTGGAATTTGAAAATCGGGTTCGGTTTAGTCTTCGTCCAGCTTCAGGACGGCCATAAAGGCCTCAGAGGGAACGGAAACCGTACCGAAGGTGCGCATCCGCTTCTTGCCTTCCTTCTGCTTTTCCAGCAGCTTCTTCTTGCGGGTGATGTCGCCGCCGTAGCACTTAGCAAGCACATCCTTACGCAGTGCCTTGATGGTCTCCCGGGCGATGATCTTGCCGCCGATGGCCGCCTGCACCGGGATCTCAAACTGGGCACGGGGAATATTGTCCTTCAGCTTTTCGCAGATCTTCCGGGCACGGGGATAGGCATTGTCCGCAAAGAGGATAAAACTCAAAGCGTCCACCACATCACCGTTTAGGAGAATGTCCAGCTTCACCAGGCGGCTGGGACGGTAGCCGATCAGCTCATAGTCTAAAGAGCCGTAACCACGGGTGCGGGATTTCAGCGCATCGAAGAAATCGTAAATGATCTCGTTTAAGGGCATTTCGTAATGCAGCTCCACCCGGTTGGCATCCAAATAGACCATATCCTTAAATTCGCCCCGGCGGGAGGTGGCAAGATCCATAATGTTGCCCACATACTCCTGTGGTGCGATGTGGCTTACCTTCACATAAGGTTCTTCTGCCAGCTGAATTTCCATCGGGTCAGGATAATCCAGAGGATTGTCCACCATCATTACCTCGCCGGTGTTTTTGGTGATCCGGTACACAACATTGGGGGCGGTGGTAATAAGATCCAGGTTATACTCCCGCTCCAAACGCTCCTGAATAATTTCCATATGCAAAAGACCCAGGAAACCGCAACGGAAGCCGAAGCCCAGGGCAATGGAGCTTTCCAGTTCATAGGACATAGAGGCATCGTTCAGCTTCAGCTTTTCCAGTGCTTCCCGGAGATCCTGGTATTTTGCACCGTCTGCCGGGTAAACACCGGAATAGACCATCGGCTGTACCGGACGGTAGCCGGGCAGTGCTTCGGTAGCACCACCTTCCACGATGGTAATGGTATCGCCTACCTGGGTATCCTGCACCGTTTTAATGGACGCGGTGATGTAGCCTACCTCACCGGCACCCAGCGCATCCCGGGGAATCAGACCCGTGGGACTCATCGTACCCACTTCCACTACCTTATAAACCGCACCGGTTGCCATCATTTTAATATCCTGTCCTGCCCGGACAGTGCCCTGCTTGATCCGGGTGTAGACGATGACGCCCCGGTAAGAATCGTACTGGCTGTCGAAGATCAGTGCCTGCAGCGGTGCTTCCCGGTTACCGGTGGGCGCAGGTACATCTTTGACGATCATTTCCAAAACAGAATGAATATTGATGCCGTTTTTGGCGGAGATCTCCGGGCTGTCCTCTGCGGGAATACCAATAATGTCCTCCACCTCTGCCTTGACCTCCGCCGGCCGTGCTGAGGGCAGGTCGATCTTATTGATCACCGGCAGCACCTCAAGACCCGCATCGATGGCAAGGTAGGTATTGGCAAGGGTCTGGGCCTCCACGCCCTGAGAAGCATCCACCACCAGCACAGCCCCTTCACAGGCTGCCAGGCTGCGGCTGACCTCATAGTTAAAGTCCACGTGACCCGGGGTGTCGATCAGGTTCAAGGCATAGGTTTCCCCATCGTCGGCAGTGTACTGTAGCTGCACTGCCGTAGCTTTGATGGTAATGCCACGCTCCTGCTCCAGCTCCATAGAGTCCAGGATCTGCTGCTGCATCTGCCGGTTATCGATGGCATTGCACTCCTCCAGCAGACGGTCTGCCAGAGTGGATTTGCCGTGGTCAATATGGGCGATGATGGAAAAATTTCTAATCTTGTTCAGTTCGGTCATATATCTGCACCTCAGTTGTTCAAATTCCGGTTTATAGAGCTGTTAAAAAGGCTTCTCCTTGAGGAGAAGCTGTCGCCGCAGGCGACTGATGAGGTGTTACCGCACCATCGTAACCGCTGCAATCTACCTACATTTCCACCTCATCCGTCAAAAATCAAAGATTTTTGCCACCTTCCC
>JAZNRQ010000013.1:0-4211 GCA_045590735.1 Faecousia sp.
TCTCGTAGACGCCGCGGTCCTTCATGCCCACCAGACGGTTCTCAACGATGTCGATGATACCGATGCCGTTGGCACCGCCGATGGCGTTGAGCTTTTCGATGATCTTGGATGCCTTCATCTTCTCGCCGTTCAGGGCAACAGGTGCGCCGGCTTCAAAGTCGATGGAAACATAGGTGGGCTCGTCGGGCGCCTGCATGGGGGAAACGCCCATTTCCAGGAAGCCCAGCTTTTCGTACTGGGGCTCGTTGGCGGGATCTTCCAGATCCAGACCCTCGTGGCTCAGATGCCACAGGTTCTTATCCTTGGAGTAGTTGGTCTCACGGCTGATCTTCAGGGGCACATTGTGTGCTTCCGCGTAGTCGATCTCCTCGTCACGGGACTTGATATCCCACTCACGCCAGGGGGCAATGATCTTCATACCGGGCGCAAAACGCTTGATAGCCAGCTCGAAACGAACCTGATCGTTACCCTTGCCGGTAGCACCGTGACAAACCGCGTCTGCACCCTCAGCCAGAGCGATCTCCGCCAGTGCCTTGCCGATGACGGGACGGGCAAAAGCAGTACCCAGCAGATAGGTTTCATACTTGGCATCCATCTTCATAGCGGGGATGATGATCTCATCCACCATTTCGTCCACCAGATCGGCGACGATCAGCTTGGATGCACCGGTCTTTAAAGCCTTTTCTTCCAAACCTTCCAGCTCGTCAGCCTGACCCACATTACCGGCAACGGCAATGATCTCGGGGTTGTTGTAATTCTCCTTCAGCCAGGGAATGATAATGGAAGTGTCCAAACCGCCGGAGTAAGCCAGGACGATTTTTTTGATTTCTTTACTCATAATAAGTGCCTCCAAAGTATTCGTTTGTTATGCAACGGATTATACACCCACCGGAAACAAATGTCAACGGTTTATGCATAAATATCCATCATTTGTAAAAAACAGCCACAGAAATGCTATATATAAAGAGAAAATTAGACAAAATGCCCGTGAGAAGATAGGGAACAGAGGTGGTGCATAGAATATTGCGTGAAAAAATATACATAAAATAATGAATATATGCATAAAAATCCCGATACACAGATGATGCGTATCGGGATCGTTTTCAGTTTACTTTCTTTCCCTGAAGGATCACGCTTTGGATCTGCATCTTGTGGTCGCAGATCACCAGGTCTGCCCGCAGACCTGCGGCGATCCTGCCCCTGTCCGTAAAGCCTACGGCGGTGGCGGGATTTAAGGATGCATACCGGAACACATCTACGATAGAGGCACCGGTATGTACCATCATATTGGCACAGGCAACGCTGACCGCGCCCATAAAGCCGGAGATCTCACCGGCAGTATCGAAGGCAATGTCCGTGACACCTTCGTAGCCTTCCGGCTGCACACCGTCGTCATAGCTGGCATCGGAAATCAGGATCAGCCGGTCTTCTCCTTTGATCTTCCGGATCAGCCGCTGCATATAGGGATCCACATGGATGCCCCGGCTGTCGCAGATCATTTCCGCATAGATCTCCCGGTTGTAATTGACCGCCTCGTCCACACAGACACCCCGGCATTCGGGATACATGGGGCGGTCACCGGTGGCATTGGTGTGATGGGTACCGATGCACAGACCGTAAGGCATCAGAGCCTCGATCTGCTGGGGCGATGCTTCGCTGTGACCCACCGCAAAGCGGACGGTGGGATTAACGGCTTTGCAATCTTTCACAAAGTCTTCAATATGCTCCCGCTCCGGTGCGGTGACCCACACCTTCACGAGATCTCCCGCGGCCTCCACAACGGGCAGGTAATCTTCCCGGCAAATGGGGCCTTTCCAGGGGTTTTTCTCCCGGTTGGCACCGAATTTGGGGTTCATATACATACCCTCCATATAGATGCCGCCAATGTTGGCACACTGGGGGTCGGACATAGCACCCCGGATGGTTTCGATGTGCTGCAGGTATTCCTGCTGATTGTACTTAAAGTAGATGGCGGGCAAAATGGTGGTAGTGCCCCGTTGCAAGTGGTACTGGCAGGCTGCTGCCGGGTCATCCGTAAAGGCAGGTGCGCCACCGTTGTGGGCGTGAATATCCACCAGACCGGGGCCCACATACAGACCCTTTGCGTCGATGATCTCACAATTTTCAGGAATGGAAAGGGTCTTCATAGGCCCGAAAGCGGCGATCTTACCTCCGTCACAAAGAACGGCGGCATCGGGGATCAGATGATCCTTCATAACGAGGGTCGCGTTGATAATAGCAAGCATAGAAATCCTCCTGGAAATTTGATCAAATTCCAATTTATCGAGCTGTTTCGATACACCTTGTCATTCTGAGCGAAAGCGAAGAATCCGTATTCTCCTTAAGATGTCCCTGTTGCGGTGCCCGGCAATGCCTGCGACGACAAGTGTCTTGGCATTTGCCGACCGCTGCCACTCGCTCAGGTCGCTTCATCCGCCACAGGCGGCGCTCCCATCGCTCCCCACGCCAGTTTGCGAACTGGCTCGCAATGACAATTGGGTTGTGCGAGTTTGAACAGCTCTATAAACCGGAATTTAATTCGGGGTTCTCAATTCTCAATTAAACTCTGCGCTGCACAGGTAGGCGGCACAGGTGTGCTCCAGAATGCGCCTGACCGCCTCAGGATCGCTGCAATTACAGGTAAAATGCAGCGCGTCGGGAATGATATTGCCGGCAGTGCCGCCGTCTACGGAAGTGATCTCACAGCCGACGGTCTGCAGCGCACCGTAAACGGCTGCAAAGCAATCTACCGGATTGATGGAAAGGTCGGGGCGGGAGCCGTGACCGCCTCTGCCTTGAATGGTGATATGAAATTGCATATTGCTTACCTCCTGCCGGATGCCAAATATTCGTCAATATTGCCTACAAAGGGTTCAAAGGGGATGGGTTTGTCGTAGGCAAGGAATGCCAGTGCATAGGCAATGGTAGCAGCCACACCGGTTTTAAGGGCTGCATTGTCGGTCTCAAATTTGGGGTTGTGACCTTGGGCGGTCATACCCTTTTCCGGGTTGCCACCGCCGGTAGAGGCATAGAAGGAAGGGTAGTAGGCAGACAAAATGGAGAAGCTCTCTGCGCCCATAGTGGGCTCGTGTTCGCAGATATTTTCGTGACCAATCACATCGCCAACTGCCTTCTTTGCGATCTCGTAACAGACCTGGTGATTGATAACACCCCGGTTACCGGCATTGGATTTTACCGGCTTTTCGGTGGTGCAGCCGTAAGCCTTGACAGTTTCGGTGATGATCCGTTCAATGGCTCTGCGCATAGGAATGCCGGCTTTATCGAAGTCGTAGTAACGGCAGGTGCCGCTGATCTTGCAGATGCCGTCTTTGTACTGCAGCTTGTTGACAGACAGGGTCACCCGTTCATAGGGGTTCATATCCCGCATTCTGGCGGTATTCAGAGAATTTACAACCGCAACACCGCAGGCAAGGGCATTTTCGCCCAGAATGGTAACGCTCAAACCGGCAGTACCGGCATAGATACCGCCGGGGATCATACCCATAACACCCACCGGCAGGAAGGACTTGATATGCTGCGCCCAGCAGCCGTCGATGTGGATGTTGTTGTCCTGAATGTACTTGACCATATAATAGTCGCCATTACCTGCTTCTTCGCCCCGTTCAAAGTACAGAACGATCTCACCTGCGATTTGTGCGGTATTTGCCTGCAGGATCTTGGCAGCGCCCAAAAGCATAGCGGTGTGGGTGTCGTGACCGCAAACGTGGGAGACACCGGGGTTCTTGCTGACGCATACCTTCGGCTGTTTTTCGTTCATAGGATCTTCCTGTACCGGCAGTGCGTCAATATCGGCCCGAAGCAGTACGGTCTTACCCGGCTTCTCACCGTGAATAAAGCCCATGACACCGCCCTTCGGCACATTAACCGCTTCTACACCAAAGCTTTGCAGTTCCTTTAAGATAAAGGCGCAGGTTTCTTCTTCGTAATCGGATAGCTCCGGATGTTCGTGGAGCCAGCGGCGGCATTTGGTGATATAGTCCTCAACCGCCAAAGCTTCTTGCCAAATGTCCATAAAGATACTCCTTATGTGAAAATACATAGATTGGTCAAATTCCGGTTTATCGCTCTGTCGAGCGAATTAAGAATTAAGAATTTAGAATTAAGAATTGTGGTATTTTCCTGAGGAAAATGATTTAAATCGTCGCCAAAGGCGACACGTTCATTCATAATTATTAATTCATAATTCTTAA
>JAZNRQ010000014.1:0-3570 GCA_045590735.1 Faecousia sp.
GGTGAAGATACCGCTCTGATACAGGCAGGAACGGACAAAATCGCCTTTGCCGGTCCGCAGCTTCCGGATCAGCGCCGCACAGACCTGTGCGCACAGGTTGGTGCCGGTGACGGCGTCGCCTGCGCCGGAGGGCGGCATCAAAGGTTGATACTCGCCATCGGTCAGAGCCATATCCCGAAGGAAGCCGCTGCGTGCCCAGAAAGCGGTCACGTCAAAGCCGGGAGTGGCGGCTTCGGGACCGGCTTCGCCAAAGCCCAGGATCATTGCGTAAATAAGACCGGGGAAGCGGTCCTTCACATCCTCATAGGAAATACCCAAACGCTTCAGTGCGTCGGGACGGTTGTTGGTGATAAACACATCGGCTTCACCCATCAGCTTCCAGAATATCTCCATACCCTCCGGGGTCTTCAGATTCAGGGCGATCAGCTTCTTGCCGGAGTTATAAATGTCGAAAATGGGGTTCATGTGGTCGCCAAAACGGGATACGTTAAAATTACGGCTGGTTTCGCGCCAGGCATCACCCTTGGGGGGTTCGATCTTGATGACCTCGGCACCGAGATCGCCCAGCATACGGGCACATACAGGGGCTGCGACAAAGGTCGTCAGATCCAGTACTTTAATGCCCTCTAACGGTTTGCTCATATATAGTGCCTCCTTAAATTTCTCTAACGAATTTATTTTAGTCAACACGGAACATTATGTCAAGGTTTAAGCTGTAAAAAGACTTTTGCGTGCAGCACAAATAAAGATTTAATCGTTAAAAACTGGAAAATATTCAAAACAGAAGCCTAAGCGGTGTTGACACTGTTTGACCGCTGTGGTATTCTACAGATATCTGAAAAACAAATACATAAGGAGCGATTATTATGAAAAATATCGTTGTTGTTGACGGCGTTCGTACTCCCTTCGGCAGATTGGGCGGCGGTCTGCGTCAGTTCCACACTGCGGACCTGGGTGCAATTGCCATTTCCAAGCTGATCGAGCGCAATGCGCTGGATGCCAAGGAGATCGACGCTGTGTACTTCGGCACTGCCAACGGTGATGCCCGTTGTCCCAACCCCGGCCGGTATGCCTCTTTGAAGGCAGGTATCCCTTATGAGACCTCTGCCGTGGGTGTTGAGATGCAGTGCGGTTCCGCCATTGCGGCTATGAACCACGCAGCATACCGGATCATGGCCGGTGATGCCGACTGCATTGTGGTTGCCGGTGCGGAGACCTTCAGCCAGCGGTATTTCAAGTTCTCCACATCTCAGGAGCCCTACAAGATGATTCCTCCCACCGCATTCCCCAGCAACCTGGCTCCCGATCCCGAGGATAACATCATTATGATCCAGGTTTCCGACCTGATGGCTAAGACCTGGGGCATTTCCCGTGAGGAGTGTGACGCTTACGCACTGCGCAGCCAGATGCTGTCTGCCGCAGCGATGACCAACGGCTTCCTGGATAACCAGGTGATCCCTGTTGTGATCCCCGCTACCAAGAAGACCCCCGAGGTCGTTGTTGACAAGGACGAGCATCCCCGTCCCCAGACCACCGCAGAGGGCCTTGCAAAGCTGAAGGCTATCTACGAAGGCGGCGTGACTACCGCCGGTAACGCTCCCGGCCGTAACGACGGCGGTGCTGCATTGCTGGTTATGACCGAGGAGAAGGCAAAGGCGCTGGGTTACACTCCCATTGCCCGTTGGGTCGCCGGTGCTGATGTGGGTGTGGATCCCAAGCTGATGGGTATCGGACCTGCTTACTCCAATATGAAGGTGCTGCAGAAGATGGGTCTGAAGCCCTCTGACATCGATGTGTTCGAGTGTAACGAAGCGTTTGCCGCACAGAACCTGGGCGTCATCCGTCAGATGGAGAAGATGAGCGGCGAGACCATCAATATGGATAACTGGAACCCCAACGGCGGTGCTATCGCATTCGGTCATCCTAATGGCGCATCCGGTGCCCGTATCTCCATGTCTGCCATCCGTCATCTGGAAAATACCAATGGCAAGTACGGTCTGGTTTCTTCCTGCTGCGGTGGCGGTATCGGTGTTTCCACTCTGTTTGAAAGAATCTAAATTTATACAAGAGCTACGCATTGCGTGCTTCTTGCTTGGGAGGAAGAAAGATGAAGAAATTATTTGCGATCCTTCTGGCGGCGGCTATGCTGCTGACACTGGCAGCCTGTGGCTCTGACTCCGGTTCCGGTTCTTCCGGTGACGGTCATCAGATCAATGCGGACGTGCAGGAGACAAACGGTTACTATATGCTGCAGCATAAGGATGCGGCACTTTTGGCTGAACCCGATACAAAACTGGACGCTGCAAGCATTTACAGCAAGCTGACCTACGATCATAAGATGTTCTACGGTAACTACCGGATCCTGGGCGGTGAAGCAGGGGAGAAGTCCTATGCAGCCGATATGGATTATATGGAGCATGTGGCATTTGAGGGAAAGAAGTATACGGCTATTCCCTATAGAATTGAAGCCGGTCCCAATACGATAAATCATATCATTTCCCAGATTCCGGGAATCAATCCTATGATTATCTATTTATATGCGGAAGGCGGCTATATGAACCGTTTCTTCTGCGATTATAACATTGAGGGCAACACGCTAAAGCTGAATCCCTTTAAGACCTATGAGTATGATGATGCAACAAAAACTATTTCCTATGAGCTGAGCGACGAGATTTTGGAGTATACCTTTGCATTCAAGGGTATGGAGCTTACGCTTACAGCCGGCGGAAAGAGCGTGAATTTGCAGGGTAATCTTTTCCCCTCTAATGACGATCCCTATATGAATGTGGAGCATTACTTGTCTGAGGGTTCCAAGAGATTGGATTGCGTGGACTATATCGGCTTCCGTTGGCACAAGCAGGACGGATCCCGTCTTTATGTAGACAGTGTGAACCGGGAGGAGAGCCATAATTGTACCGGTAAGTTAACGAAAGACGGTCTGTTTACCTTTACAGTACATTGGGAAGCAGGCAAGAAAACCTACCAGTATGTGTACTTTTACTGTGGCAATGACGGCATCGTTTTAACCGATGGCAACGAAATTTATTACTACAATGATACATACAGCGACAGAAACTGCAATCGCTTGAAGGGAAATCTGAACATCGAAGATCTGAGCAAGTTGGAAAATATGACTGACAGTGCGCTGGAAGCTCTGGTGCAGAAGAAAGCAGATCTGTTTGCAGACTTGGCAGCTGCTTACCAGGCAGCCGGTTTAAAAGTCCGTGTTGACGAAATGTCCGGTGAGATCGCAATGGACCCCACAGTTCTCTTTGAGATCGATAAGTCTGTTATCGGCGCTGAAGGCAAGACCTTCCTGAAGAAGTTTATGGAAGTGTACAACAGCGTAGTGTTCTCCGACAAGTATGAAGACTTTGTTTCCACAATTATGGTCGAAGGCCATACGGACACCAGCGGCAGCTACGAGCACAATGCAAAGCTGTCCCAGGAGCGTGCAGACAGCGTAAAGGCATACTGCCTGTCTGATGAGTGTGGTGTTGACAGCACTTTGAAGGCAACGCTGAATGAAATGCTGCAGGCAAAGGGCTATTCCTACGATAAGCCTGTTTA
>JAZNRQ010000015.1:0-2732 GCA_045590735.1 Faecousia sp.
GAAGCGACCTGAGCGAGTGGCAGCGGTCGGCAAATGTCAAGACGCTTGTCGTTGCAGACATTGCCGGGCACCGCAACAGGGACATCTCAAGGAGAATACGGATTCTTCGCTTTCGCTCAGAATGACAAGGTGTATCGAAACAGCTCGGTAAATTGGAATTTATGGTGTTGTTTACATTTTATTCACTTTTTCGTTGTCAAATCCAATTTGTTCTGTTATAATGGTGTTGCTATGAAAAATCGAATTAGCTATTTCGTCAGCTACAAAAATGTACTGACCTGGCTGATGGCGCTTTGCATGGTCGGTTCGGCAGTGACCCGCATCGTGTTTGTCGGTATGAAAGGAACTGACAGCACCCTGCAGTTGTGGAGTCAAATCATTCTGCCTATCGCAGCCGCCTTGCTTTTTGCGTTCATCGTACTGCTCGCCGGTAAGGAGCAGTTTTATAAGTCCGCAATCCCCATTTGGATGATGTGCGCCTACTATGTTTTCGTCTTTGCAGATCACGATTTTGGGAGATTACACAAAATGATCGTGCTGCTGTACGCCATCGCTCTGCTGTTTATCGCAGCGGTGTACACCCAGATCACAGCCGGTAAATACGGCGGTACCTGGATTTTGCTTCCTATGATATGCGCGCCCCTGGCTGCGCAGCTGTATCTAGATCGACCGGTACTGTTCAGTGCGGATTACAAGGCTTTTTTGCCGGATATTCTGATGATCGCCGGATGTGTTCTGACTCTGTTTGCCATCCGGATCCATCCTGCCGGTGGCTATCACCCCACCTGGGGTGACCGAAACGACGGTCGACGAATCCGCACCCTGGCACCTATGGCGCAGATCACCTCCTATTTCCAGGTGGAGCGCAATACCTGCTCCAACTACTTTGAGGATTCCTTCGAGATCTCCCACGTGGAGCGTTACATCCGGCAAAAGCGTCGGGAGGGTCTGACGGATTTCGGTCTGACCCACGTGCTGCTGGC
Source organism: Faecousia sp. (assembly GCA_045590735.1). GTDB lineage: Bacteria > Bacillota > Clostridia > Oscillospirales > Oscillospiraceae > Faecousia. The sequence goes on from JAZNRQ010000015.1 coordinate 984, forward strand.
TGCCTATGTCCGGGGTCTTTGCAAATATCCTCAGCTGAACCGTTTTATTTCCGGTCAGAAGGTTTATTCCCGGGTGGAGGATATCCAGTACTGTATGGTCATTAAAAAGGAGATGTCCGTGGATTCTCCCGACACCTCCATTAAAGTCCATTTAAAGCGCACCGACACCGCCGCAGATGTTTACCACAAGCTCAATGCCGCTGTGGAAAAGGTAAAAAGCACACAGGAGCTGGATTCCGGTATCGATCATCTGATCGCCTATTTGAATCTGATCCCCAGTGTGGTTTTGAAATTTGTGGTTTGGGCGTTGAAATTCCTGGACTATTTTGGTCTGCTGCCCAAGTTCCTGTTGGAGCTGAGTCCCTTCCACGGCAGTCTGTTCCTGACCTCTATGGGCAGTTTGGGCATTCCTCCCATCTATCACCATCTGTACGACTTCGGCAACCTGCCTGCTTTTGGCTCTTTCGGCTGCAAGCGTCGGGCGCTGGAGGTACAGGAGGACGGCACTGTGGTACAGCGCAAGTACATAGACGTGAAGTTCGTCCTGGACGAGCGGATCGTGGACGGCTACTATTATGCCGCTTTCTTTAAGCATTACCGCAATATCCTGCGGCATCCGGAAGTGATGGACCTGCCGCCGGAAGAACTGGTTTCTGATATTGACTGATGAAAAATGAAATTCTTTCCCATCTGCCAGAGGATCTCCTCTGGCAGATTCACTGGTTTGACACCATTGATTCCACCAACACTTACCTAAAGGGTCTTGACGATGCACCCCACGGCACTGTGGTCATTGCCGGACATCAGACCGGTGGCAGAGGCCGTATGGGCAGAACCTTTGATTCCCCCAGCGGCGGCATCTATCTCTCGCTTCTGCTGCGCCCCCGGTGCAAGCCGGAAAAGCTGATGCATCTGACCTGCGCCGCCGGTGTGGCAATGTGCGACGCAGTGGAAAAGACCACCGGTTTCCGTCCCGGTATCAAATGGATCAACGATCTGACCGCCGGCAACCGAAAGCTGGGCGGCATCCTTACGGAGCTTTCCACCGATCCTGCAACAGGTCTTGTAAATCATGCGGTGGTCGGCATCGGTATCAACTGCCGCCAGCTGCAGGCGGATTTTCCCCCGGAATTGCAGCAGATCGCCACATCTTTGCATCTTGTCACCGGTACTGTACCGGATACAGCACTGCTGGCAGCCAATATGATCGAAGCCCTTTATACGATGGCGCAAAACCTCTCTTCCCCCGAAAATACGATGGCGGTCTACCGCCGGGATTGCGTCACTTTGGGGAAAGAGATTCAGGTGATCCGCCTGGATACCGTTACCCCCGCCCGGGCACTGGATGTGGATGCGCAAGGGGCTTTGGTGGTAGAATACCCCGACGGCAGGCAGGAACATCTTTGCTCCGGAGAAGTCAGCGTCCGGGGAATGTACGGCTATCTTTAAAAAAAGCTGTTGCATTTTTCAGTGCCTTTGGTTATACTAGTATTAGAGAATTTTTAAATGGAGGGGTTCACTATGAAAACTTTCTGGATCGTTATGAAGATTTTGGCCGCCCTTGCCATCGTTGCCGGCATCGTTTTTGTTATTGCCGCTTACGGTGATAAGATCGTCGCCTGGGCAAAGACACTGCTGAATAAAATCAGCTTTGGCAAAGCCAAGTTCGTTCCCGTCGAGGGCGAAGAGGAAGAGGCTGCTGAGGCCGATTTCGAAGAAGAATAAGCCATACACACAAAAGCCCCCGGA
>JAZNRQ010000016.1:0-7908 GCA_045590735.1 Faecousia sp.
TCCACCTGAATTCACATCTGGCTGATCCGCACTTCATTTCCGATAACGGCGGAGGCCGGCGGGCCATTTCCTGCCCGCAGCTCCCGGATGCCTTCTCCTGCCCCGGCGAAAGCCTTGCACCAACCGGCTTCTCTCTGGGGATCTGACAGGGCACGCGTGTCTTCATCACAGCCTTTTACAAGCAAAATATAACACAGTTTTATACCCCTGTCAATCCCGGAAACGGGAAAAAACCGGCATCAGCAGTTTACCATAACGGCGATTGGTCGACAATTGGGGTTATGTTACATAATTCGTCGAGTTATGTAAACGAATGTAACCAAATACACTATCTATTGTGGTTTTTACGGTAGAAAAACGGAATATTTTGGAAAAAAGTTTACATAAAATTTTACCAATTTTCTGTGGAAAAGTTGTGGAAATGCCGTATTTTAGCAGAAAAGCTTGACTTTTTTGAAATAATTGTTATAATGTACTCACAATCCCATAGAGGATTGTATTTTTGTAACCATTTGATACCGCTTATTTTTGGGCGGATAAACCAGTTTTTGCGAAAGGAGGTTCAATCCATGCAAGCTATAACTTCGTTTATTGTTAAGAGAAAAAATCTTCTCGTGCGAGTGGGCGCTGTGGTGCTGCCTGTAGTGGTTTTGCTGGCGCTGGTGGCACCGACGGTATTCGCTATGAATACCTATGTGATCACCGATGGCGACCAGGTCAAGATCTACACTACATACGCTACCGATCCGGTTTCGATCCTGGACAGAGCAGGCGTCCATCTGGGAGAAGAGGATACCTATACAACGCATCCGGGTGACGGTGTGTCTGAGATCACGGTGCAGCGGCTTCAGAATATCACGGTACACTACCGTGGGGAAAGCCACCGTGTCAGCAGCTATGGCGAAACGCTTGAAATGCTGCTGAACCGCCTTGAGATCACAGAAGGCGAGTATGCGGTGTCCGTACCGCTGGAGACCGAAACCTACGACGGTATGGAAGTGGCGGTTGACAGCATTGTAAAAATGCAGCAGAGCTACACCGTTGATATTCCCTATGAGGTGGTGGAGTGCTACGATCCCACCTTGCCTAAGGGCGAAAAGGTCGTCCGGGTGGCGGGTGTGGCAGGTCAGAAGGCTATGACCGCCAATGTGGAGTATGTCAATTCCGTGGAAAAGAGCAGGGAGGTGCTGTCTCAGACGGTGCTGCAGGAACCTGTGAATCAGATCGTTGCGGTGGGAACCGGTGAGCAGGTAGGTGCCAAAACCGGTGCGCCTGCCATTGGAAACGGTGTGATCGTCACCGCCTCCGGCGAGGTGCTGACCTATACCCACAGCGAGCAGTTCAAGACCACGGCCTACAGCCACATGGATGCCGGCTGTGATATGATCACCGCTACCGGTACAACGGTCCGCGTTGGCACCGTTGCGGTGGACCCCAAGGTCATTCCTTACGGAACCCGGATGTTCATCGTCTGCAATGACGGCTCTTATGTCTACGGTACTGCCACCGCGGAGGATTGCGGCGGAGGCATCAAGGGTAACGAGATCGACCTGTATATGCCCACAAGATCGGAATGCTTCCAGTACGGTGTGCGCAGATGTACCGTTTATTTCCTGGACTGATAAATTAGATTGAAAAAACGCCTTTCTCCTGCTATAATAGCTGCAAAAGTGGCTTTTGGGGCAGGAGGAGGGCGATTTTTTATGATCGATGTATGTGATATTCATATTATGAAACCGCTGTTGGCAGAGCAGGGCTTCCATTTTTCCAAGGCAAAGGGACAGAACTTTCTCATTGCCGGCTGGGTCCCCCGGCAGATCGCAGAGGATGCGGGTGTGGATGAGACAGCAGGTGTATTGGAGATCGGTCCCGGTGTGGGTCCGCTGACCCAACAGCTGGCACTGCGGGCGGGAAAGGTCTGCGCTGTGGAGCTGGATCAGCGGCTGAAGCCCATTTTGGAAAAGACGGTAGGGGAGTTTTCCAATTTGGAAATCCTCTGGGACGATGTGCTGAAGCAGGATATTCCGGCACTGGTGCAGGAAAAATTTGCAGGTCTGCGGCCTATGGCCTGTGCCAACCTGCCTTACTATATCACGTCGCCCATTTTGACCGCCCTTTTGGAGGCGGAGTGTTTTGAGTCCGTGACGGTTATGGTGCAAAAAGAGGTGGCACAGCGGATCGCTGCCAAGCCCGGCACGGCAGATTACAGCGCATTTACGGTGTTTTGTCAGTATTACGCAGAACCGGAATTGTTGTTCGATGTGCCTGCCGGATGCTTCTTGCCTCAGCCGAAGGTCACCTCTGCGGTGATCACCCTTCGTACCCGGAAGGAGCTGCCCTGGGATATATGCAGCAAGGAGACCTTTTTCCGGGTGGTACGGGCAAGCTTTGCCATGCGCCGGAAGACCCTCCAAAACGGCCTTGCCGCCGGATTCCCGGAGCTGGGAAAGGCGGGGGCAGGCGAGGTGATCGCAGCCTGCGGTTTTGCTCCCGGTGTCCGGGGGGAAACGCTGGATATTGCCGGTTTTGCCGCCATTGCCAATGAGATATGCAGGAGAAAACGCAATGATTGAATTCTTGTTTCTGGATCTGGATGATACCATTTTGGATTTTCAGAAAGCGGAGCATATTGCCCTGACCAAGACCCTCCGGGAATACGGCGTGGAGCTGACGCAGCCGCTGCTTGCCCGGTATATCGTGATCAACAAAGCCCATTGGGAGGCATTGGAGAGGAAGGAAATGACCCGGGAGCAGGTGCTTTCCGGACGGTTTCGGGTGCTGTTCGGGGAGCTGGGGGTTCAGGCAGATCCCCGGGAATGTGCCGACCGGTATGCGGATAATCTGTCCAAAGAACACCATTTCCTGCCGGGTGCCAAAGAGACGGTGGCGCGGCTTTCGAAAAAGTATCAGCTCTACATTGCCAGCAACGGCACGAAATATGTGCAGCAGGCACGGCTGGAGGGCGCGGCACTGGAAGGTTATTTTGCCGATATTTTCATTTCTCAGGATATGGGTGCGGATAAACCCTCCCGGGTATTTTTTGACCGGTGCTTTGCCCGGATCCCCGGCTTTGATCCCCGAAAAACGATGATCGTAGGTGACAGCTTGTCATCCGATATTCAGGGAGGCATCCGGGCGGGGATCGCTACCTGCTGGGTAAACCCGAAGCATAAGACCGCCCCACCGGATATCCAACCGGACTATGAGATCGAAAGTATTACCCAGCTGGAAAACCTACTGGAAACCATCTGAACAGGGTGCACCCGCACCCTGTTTTCTCTTTTTTCGGTACCGTTACATCCTAAAATCTCGGTTTATCGAGCAATTACAATCTTCGTTGTCATTGCGAACCAGTGACCGATGTCACTGGTGTGGCAATCTCAAAAACCAAGTTGTAACAATAGATTCCCACGCCAGTTTGCGAACTGGCTCGGAATGAGAATTGGGTTATGCGAGTTTGGAAACAGCTCGAGAAATTGGAATTTATTCTCGGTTTTGCTCTCTTTCGGGGAAGAAAAAGGATAGGATCGAGCCCTGTGAAAAATTCATTGACAAAGGGGGTATTTTAATGTATATCTATACTTGTCGAATTCGACGCATTTTTCAAAAAGGAACGGGGGAGGATAATGTCCAAAGAGCTCATCAGACTCCAGGATCTTGTTATGGAGTTCGACGGGGAACGGATACTTGACGGTATCAACCTGAGTATTTACGACCATGAATTTCTCACACTGCTGGGACCTTCCGGCTGCGGTAAAACCACCACTTTGCGGATCATCGGCGGCTTTTTAAATCCCACATCCGGTGATGTGTATTTTGATGAAAAGCGCATCAACGATGTACCGCCCTATGAACGGCAGATCAACACGGTTTTTCAGCGTTACGCGCTGTTTCCGCACCTGGATGTTTACGATAATATTGCCTTTGGCCTGAAGGTAGCGAAGCTGCCTAAGGCAGAGATCCACGAACGGGTGCAGGATATGCTGAACGTTGTGGGTCTGCGAGGCTATGAGAACCGCCGTACCGATTCACTGTCCGGCGGTCAGCAGCAGCGTGTTGCGATAGCCAGAGCACTGGTCAACCGACCGAAAGTGCTGCTTCTGGACGAACCTTTGGCGGCACTGGATCTGCGTCTTCGTAAGGATATGCAGAACGAATTGAAGCGTATCCAGCAGGCAATGGGCATTACCTTCGTGTATGTGACCCACGATCAGGAGGAAGCCCTCTCTATGTCCGACACCGTGGTGGTTATGGACAAGGGCCGCATCCAGCAGATCGGCAAGCCCGAGGACATTTATAATGAGCCCCGCAATGCATTCGTTGCGGACTTTATTGGCGAAAGTAATATTCTGGACGGCATTATGCTGGCAGATTATAAAGTTAAATTCTTTGGACGCACCTTTAAGTGCCTGGACGCAGGCTTCGAGCCCAACGAGCCGGTGGACGTGGTGATCCGTCCTGAGGATATTGACTTTGTTCCTCCCCAGGAGGGCCACCTGACCGGTACGGTCACATCGGTTACCTTCAAGGGATTGAACTACGACATTATCGTGGATTTCCACGGCTTTAAATGGCTGATCCAGACCACGGATCACCAGCCGGAAGGTGCCACGGTCGGTATCCGTCTGAACCCGGAAGATATTCATATTATGCGTAAGAGTGAATATTCCGGTATGTTTGGTGACTACAGCTCCTACTCTGCGGAGTACGATGAGCTGACGGAGGATGCCGACGATGCGGAAGAATAAGTCTTTACTGCTGAGTTCTCCCTATATTCTGTGGATGTTGGTATTCACGCTGATCCCCCTGGGTGTGGTGTGTTACTATGCGATGACAGATCCCAATACCGGCAGCTTTACCTTCGGGAATCTGTGGCAGCTGACAGAATATGCCGAGGTGATGTGGGAGTCTATCCTCTATAGTTTGATCTCTGCGGTGATCTGCCTGCTTTTGGGCTATCCGGTGGCATATTTTATTGCCCATCGTTCACCGACGATGCAGAAGATCCTTTATATGTTGGTGATGCTGCCCATGTGTATGAGCTTTTTGCTCCGCACCCTTGCCTGGGTAGGTCTTTTGCAGGATAACGGCATTATCAGCAATATTTTGGGCATTTTGGGTATCCACCGCTTGGTGGCATTTCTCGGTCTGCCCCCGATTCAGCTGATTCGCACGCCCCCCGCGGTGGTGCTGGGTATGGTCTATAACTACCTGCCCTATATGATATTGCCCCTTTACGCGGTGATCGTCAAGATCGACAAGCGGCTCATTGAAGCGGCGGAGGATCTGGGCTGTCCGCCGGTAAAGGTATTTACCAAGGTGGTGCTGCCTCTGAGTGTGCCGGGAATTCTGTCCGGTATCACGATGGTTTTCGTACCGGCGGTATCGACTTTCTATATTTCGCAAAAGCTGGGCGGCCCCGGTACGGTGCTGATCGGCGATGTGATCGAGCGTCTGTTTAAGCAGGGCAACAATGCCAATCTGGGCGCGGCACTGAGCTTGGTGCTGATGGTCTTGGTGTTTGTCTGCACCGGCATTATGAACCGCTTCGGCAGCGATGAGGAAGGATCGGTGATCGTATGAAACGGACGAACCGCATTTTCACCATCCTGATCTTTGTATTTCTCTATATCCCTATGGCGGTGCTGATCGTGGCATCCTTTAACAGCGGCAAGGATATTACGGAGTTTGAAAGCTTCACCTTCCGGCAGTATATTCGCCTGTTTCAGGACGAAAAACTGTTGGCACTGTTGGGAAATTCCATTCTGGTATCGGTGCTTGCCAGCGGTATCTCCACTGTGTTCGGCACCTTTGCGGCGGTGGGCATCCACGGTCTGAAACCCCGGATGCGCAAAGTGGTGATGAGCCTGACCAATATCCCTATGACCAACCCGGATATTGTGACAGGTATCTCCCTTTCCTTGCTGTTTGTGTTTGTAGGCTCCAAGCTGCTGCAGCAGCGGGAGAGCCTTACCTTCACCACGCTGCTGATCGCCCACATCACATTTAATCTACCCTATGTGATCTTAAATGTGATGCCCAAATTGCAGCAGATGAATCCGGCACTGCGGGATGCGGCAATGGACCTGGGCTGCAGACCCTTGCAGGCATTTTTCAAAGTGACCATTCACGAGATTATGCCCGGTATGATCTCCGGTGCTATTATGGCATTTACCATGAGCCTGGACGATTTCGTCATCAGCTACTTTGTTACCGGTTCTGACTTTATGACATTGCCGGTCAAGATCTACTCAGAGACGAAAAAACCCATCCAGCCCAAGATTTATGCCATGTTTACGCTGCTGTTTTTGATCATTTTGGTGCTGATGGTCACGATGAATCTTCTGCAGCTGCGGGGTGAGCAGAGAAAGGGCAAAAAGCGAGCCACCGTGGACAGTAGGGGCAGACGCATCGCAAAGCGCATCGGTGCTGTAGCGGTGGCGGCGGTGTTGGTTGCCGGTATGGGTGCGCTGATCTTCCAGGGCAACAATGCCACTGTGACCCTCAATGTCTACAACTGGGGTCAGAACATTGCCGACGGCAGTGATGAAACCCTGGATATTATAGCGGAATTTGAACGGCAAAATCCCAATATCCGGGTCAATTACATCACCTATTCCTCCAATGAGGAGCTGTATGCCAAGCTGTCTACCGGCGGCATTACGGTGGATGTGATCATCCCGTCGGACTATATGATCGCCCGTCTGCGCAATGAGGGTATGCTGGAGCAGCTGAACTACGACAACATTCCCAATTACGCAAAAGTGGACGATAAGTTTAAAAACCGGGACTATGACCCGGAGAATCAATATACTGTGCCCTATACCTGGGGTACTGTGGGCATCCTTTATAACACAGAATATGTGGATCCGGCAGATGTGACCGGCTGGGAGCTTCTGTGGAATGAAAAGTACGACGATAAGATCCTGATGTTTGATAACTCCCGGGATGCCTTCGGCATTGCTCAGTTCCTGTTGGGATATGAGCTGAACATCACAGAGAAGACCCCGGAGGAAACCTACAAAGCCCAACTGCAGGAATGTACGGAAAAGCTGAAGGAACAAAAGCCCCTTTTGCAGCAGTATGTAATGGATCAGGTCTACGACCTGATGGAAAACGAGGTTGCCTGGATCGCACCGTACTATGCGGGCGACTGTATGGCAATGATGCAGAATAATGAGAATCTGGCATTCTACCTGCCGGTGGATCAGGGCTTTAATTTCTTCATTGATGCTATGTGCATCCCCACCTGCTGCCAGGAAAAGGATGCGGCAGAGAAGTTTATCAACTTTATGTGCGATCCTTATATTTCCGGCTCCAATATGGATTATATCTGGTACGGCTCTCCCGTCTCGGAGGCGAAGGCGTATATGGATCCGGTACTGGCGGAAAGCGAAGTGGTCTATCCGGAAGCAAGCGTTCTGGAAAAGGGTACCGGATTTGCCTTCCTGCCGGAGGACATTTCCCGGTATATGGAAAGCCTGTTTATGAATGTTCGCAACAGCTAAAAAAAGAGGGTGTCAATGTAGACACCCTCTTTTTTGTGGGGGTTTGCAGCCGGAAGGCAAGTTCCTTCCGATCCCCGGGCAGGGAGAAATAATTGAGAGCCCCGAATTGAGAATTGAGAATTGAGAGTTGAGAGTTGAGAGTTAAATTCCGGTTTAGCGAGCTGTTTCGATGAGGAATGTAGGGGCGACCATTGGTCGCCCGTCCAATAATTTGCTCGCAAATTATTGGAATTTCCGAAGGAAATCATTGACTTATCGCCGATGGCGATCCCGATTTGTTTTACAAATCGGGCGGGCGAGCAATGCTCGCCCCTACGTATTCTATCGATAGACTGCTCGCTAAATTGGAACTTGAAGATGATGAATAAAACGGGTATGCTGCAAAGGTGTTGCAGCATAC
>JAZNRQ010000017.1:0-7228 GCA_045590735.1 Faecousia sp.
GTTCCACTTTTTGCCGGTGGTGAGGATCGCACCCTGTGCTTTCAGCTGGGCGCAAAGCTTTGTGGTATTTAAGTTCTTCGGTGCAATGTCCTTTTTCACAGACATTGCCGCAGCAGTACCTGCCGCCTCGCCCAGGCCCATACAGGTGGCCATCACACGGGTCAGGCCGTAAATATCGCTTTCCACAGACACACACCGACCTGCCGCCAACAGGTTATCGATGTTTTTGGACACCAGACAGCCGTAGGGAATGCCTATTGCGTGCTCCACAGGCTGAATGGACAGCTTGTTGGAGTGGGGCACGTGGACATCCACATTGTAGCCTGCCAGCGTCACCGTATCTTCCGGCACGGCATAGCCGTTCAGTGCCTCAGCGGACAGGGTCTTCTGACCCTCGATGCGCCAGCTCTCCCGGGAGCCCAGGCAGGGAGACACAGATGCCAGATAGCACGCCTCAAAGCCGGGTGCGTATTTCTTAAAGAACAGCATCAGCTCTTTGATCTGCCGGTGGCACTCAAATTCACCCTGCAGCACACTTTCATAATCAGAGGTATCCACACCGTTTGCCCGGGTAGTATTGATCAGCACCTGACCCGGCTCACCCAAGGTCATAAAGATGATCCGGTCACGGGGCAGAGAATAGTCACCGTTTTCCCGGGCCTTTGCGATCAGCTCACCGAAGCCGGTGAACACAAAAGCATCGTCCTCAAAGAACTGGCGGAAATTCTGCTCCATACCATAAGTATCCGGCAGCTTGGCGGTCTCCGGGTGCTTTTCCAGATAGTCCTGGAATGCCTTCCGGTTCACATTGCCCACCGTAAAAGTCAGAGAAGGCGGCTGCAGCTTTTCGCTCTTGCGGCAAAGCGCGCCTACACGGGTCGCCAGGCAGGCATCACCGGTGGCATCGATAAAGACCTTGGCACTGTAGGTGCGCACCTGTCCCCGGCAAAGGACGGTGATCTCGGTGATCCGGTCGCCCTCCTTCTTTGCATCCATCAGCTCGCTGTAGAGCAGAATGTCCACACCGGCTTCCAGGCACATCTCAAAGGACACGATTCGGAACCAGTGGGGATTGATAATGGTCAGGCTGTTATGTACAGGGCAAGGGGTGTGACCCATAGTGCCGCCCAGTGCATCCAGCCGATCCACAAATTCCTGAGGGATACCGCCGACCACATGGTCTCCCGCCCGGTCCACAAAACCCAGCAGGGGCAGACCGGAATTGGCAAGGCCGCCCAGTGCGGCACTGCGCTCCACCAGCAGGGTCTTCATTCCCAAACGGGCAGCTGCGATAGCGGCAGGCAGTCCGCCGGGGCCGCCGCCTACTACGATCAGATCATAATTCTTTTCCATTATACATTCCCCCATTGATCCACAGACAGTACTTTATAATAAAGGCTTTCGTCCTCTACCGGCAGATCGCAGGCAATTGTGGAGGCGATCTGATTTTCCCGGGTGGGAACGAAATCTGCTGTCTTTCCGGCAAAGATCCGGTAATAGCAGTGGTTTTCGTCGGCAACCGGTGCCCAAGTGAGGGTGCTGTCCTGCACCGCCACATTGTCTGCCGCCACAGTTGCGGCCTTTTCTTCATAATCGGTGGTAAAGAAGGTGACGCTGGTACCCTTCAGGGTATAGACGGGATTCTCCGGATCGATCACAGCGGCAACGCCCTGCAGGTCGCCGAACTTATTATAGGGCACATTGGCAGGATCAAACTCATAGACCCGAATATTTTTCTTAAACAGCGTGCTGTCCAGCTTGATCTCCACCGGCTCAGCGTGACGGTTGATGACACCCATACTGACAGAGCCGTCCCGGTTCATCACACCACAGCTACGCAGCAGCTTATCCTCGCTTTCCAAAGTCAGTACCTTGGAATTGCGCTTAAACAGCTTGATCATCGGTCCAAGCGCAAACCACACATCCTTGGGAGAATAGTCACCGTCATCCTCCCAGCGGAAGCTGCCCCACTTATTGTAGCGAATGTCGGTAGTGCCGGGCAGCAGCACCCGTTCGCACTGACCCCACTTTTGAGAGTAACCGGGCTTGGAAGAATAGGCACAGGAGTAAGGATCCGGCAGATCCGCAAAGCTCCAGTAGGCAAAGGCAAACACACCGGCATTGATGGCGGCAAATGCCATTTCCACCAGCATCAGACCTGCCATAGCACAGGTTTCGGGGTTTTCGATAAAGCGGCACACATCCGCCACAGAACCCTTACCGTAAACCAGGCCCGGCACACCGTCCTGAATGCCCATTTCTGCCAGGATCAGCCGCTTGCCGTCGGTCTTGATGGCCTTCATAACCACTTCGTTACACTTCTGATAGAAGAAATCGTAGAAGGTCAGATCATCCAGCTTGTGGGTATTATCGTAAATATGCAGAGAGTAGTCCTCGGTGATGGCATTCATATGGCGAATGGCCCAGTCCACCGTGTCCCAGGTATGATAGCCGGTGGCTTCGGTAGCCAGCAAGCCGATGTCCAGCTCCCGCTTCTTAAATGCCCGGTACAAAAGCTCCTGATAGTGCTTGTAACGGGGCAGGTCGCTCATCAGCTTGCCCCAGTCGCCCTCGGACATCTCACCGGAGAAGCAGTAGTAGCGGATATGCTCAAGGCCCTTCACCTTCTTCATATAGAGCAGCTTATCTGCCACCTTTTCGCAGTAATCCACCATTTCTTCCTCGGTGAAGTTCACCCGGGCACGGGTGGTGGTGAGGAAAATGGGGGTATCGGTGACTTTTTGCATCCGTTCGTAGTACTCCGCAAAGGCATCCATAGATTCCTTTGTCTGATCGCAGTAGCCTGCAAAAGTACGCATAAAGCCCGGCGCCACCTCCCGGTAGCACTTGCACAGGATCTGGTCAAAATGCTCCTTTTCGATGGCGGGATACATCATCGCCTCGATGTTGTTGAAGCCCGCACCGCCAAACACCTGGGGATAGCGACCTCTGTAAACTTTCAGTTTCTGCATATAGATACGCCTCCTATTGGATATCATAATGTCATTTTATCACTGCACCCCAGGGGTTACAATAGGATAAGTTCACATATAATATAGGATTATTGACATCCTGTAGGTTTCGTGCTATATTGAAAATCAGAAAAGGAGGTGAGCCGGTGCCCATCAACATTTTAGAGTGCCGACGGTTTTCCGCCACCTATACCCTGTCCAGCCGGGTGCGGACCGTAAAGGATTACGAGATCGACCTGGAATTGGGCGATGACCGACAGGTGGTGATCGACGGTATTCCCCAGCGGATCCGTCGGGGCAATATCTGTATCCGCAAGCCGGGTCAGACCATCTACGGCAAAAGTACCCAAAAGACTGTTACACAATCCTCCATATTGCTGACGGTGGACTTTTCCGGCAGCCAGTCCGCGGACCGCTATAACCGCCACGTAGAAGGCGCGCTGCAGCCTGCCTGGGATTCTCCCCTGCTGGATCAGCTGACCGGTGTGATCGTCCCCAAATCCGGCAGCACCTTTATCCCCATTTATACGGAGCTTTTACGGCTGACCTCTGTGGACCGGCAAGCAGCAGAACTGCTGATAATGGAGCTTATTTATAAGCTTAACGGGGAGATCTGCCGCCAGCACTACCTGGAAACCAAGCCCACCGACTCCCCTTGCAGCAAGGTTATGAACTACCTGAATCAAAACCTGGACAAGGAGATCACTTTGGATCAGCTTGCACAAATGGTGCATCTGAATAAAAATTATTTGCTGCAGCTGTTCCGGGACACTTACGGACAGACCCCCATTCAGGCACTGATCGAGATGCGTATGGCAAGGGCTTTGGATCTGGTGGTCAATACAGATCTGTCCGTTTCCCAAATCGCTGCCGCCTGTGGCTACACCTCCGCCTCCTACTTCACCGCCGAATTTAAAAAGCATTTCGGCATCACACCCCTGAAACACCGCCGGGATTCCAAACCCGGCAACCCCCTGTCATTAAGAATTAAGAATTAAGAATTGAGAATTAAATTCCAATTTAGCGAGCAGTTTCGATTGATGCACCGCACCAATACCTTCCCCCGGGGGGAAGGTGGCCGAGCGTAGCGAGGTCGGAAGAGGAATGCGGGAGGAAAAACTAAATCACTGCATAATAGCAGGCTTTTTACTGACTATCACTGCACGCCATTCCTCTCCCGCCCCTTCGGGGCACCCTCTCCCCGGGAGAGGGTATAATGGGTGCAAATTATAATTTGAAACAGCTCGATAAACCGGAATTTGAAGGTGTAACGTTACCGAGCAACATTCCTTGTAGTGATTACCGCCAGGGTATCAGAACAAAATTGTCCGCGGGCACTGCCCGCTAAAAAAGAGGGTCATTGCGACCCTCTTTTTGTTACATTGTAGCTTGCCAGTTTTCCAGCTCATTTGCCGCCATATAGGCATCCATGATCTGACCGAAAACCGTTTCGTACTCCTCCGGAACCTGGTAGAAATAGGTATGCCGCTCGTCATCGACCCGCAGATAATAGGTCTTTCCACTGACGCAGACATCCATTGCATACCGCTGGAACAGCATATCTTCGGTACAATCATAAAGACTTACCATCCACTCATAGTCCAGGTACCAGCCTTCCCCGCTTTGGGTAGGCTTTACCGTGGTCATAATCTTTTCGATGGTGCTGCGCTGCTCGTCGGTAAGATGGTATTCCTTTTCGATATATTCCATCTTTTCCTCGTCGTAATAACCGTAGTGATAGCAGACAGTTTCTATCGGGAAGCCGTAGCGGATCTTTTTAAAGAATTCATCGTACCGGTCTTCCCGGCAGTAGTAGACCGGTGCCAGCTCATACCGCTCATCCATATAAGAATTATGCTCCAAAAACAGCTTTTCCTTGTCTGCTGTCAGCATCTGATCTCCATAGGTGGACAGCAACAGCACCGGAACATCTTCATCCGCTACATAGACCTCGCTATGGTTGGTTTCCGGACAAAAATCCTCATTGATAGGCAGTTTCTTATATACCGTGCCATTCCACAGGATATTTCCGTCTCCATCGTAGGTTGCCCGGCTCTCCCGCAGTTCATCTACCATAGCACAGCCGCAGAGCGTGGGGATCAGAAGGCATACAAGACACAAAGCCGAAAGGATTCGCAAATACTTTTTCATAAAGATCCCTCCTTACTCCAGATTCAGCCGTTTGCGGATAATGATATAGCAAACAAACCACATCACCGCCGCGGTTACCAGCGAGATCACGCAGCCGCTGCTCAAGGAAACGTGCAGCGTGGCATTGGGATATTTATCCATAACCACGATCAGCTTATCCAGTACACCTGCAACGCCCAGCAGTGTAAAGAACAGGCTGATGCCAGTGGAGATCATCTGGGAAATTACCTGATAGCCAAAGTAGACACCCACCGCACCCAAGATCCGGTTCTTCCGGAGCAGCTGACCGATACAGATACAGCTGTAGTACATAAGGTGGCCGCAAAGACATCCTGCCAAAATCAGCACGCCATATTCGGCGCAGTAGCCGATGATATGGAGAATTTTATCCTGAGGGATCTGCTTCAGCAGATAAAAGCCTGCCTTCAAAAGCTCTGTCAGCATATCGCCGAAGGTTAATACGCAGAAGGACAGAAGCACCACCAGCAAAGAAAAGATCTGAAAGCAGATCGCAGTGGTTGCCTTGACCAGCAGATGCTGCGCCGGTGTTACCGGCAGTGTAAAGCTTAAGTAACCCTCGCCTGTAAAGAGATTCCGGTAAAAGCGGAAAATACCGAATACCGTAGGCACTGCCGCCAGCACCAACACCGCAAAAAAGAATGTGAGCAAGGACGAGCCGAAGACGATCCAGTAATAGACCGACTGGACCGATTCAAACACCTGCACAAACCGGGCGGCTGCCGCAACGCCCAGCATCGCCACCCAGAAAAAGGGCAGCACCCGCAGCCAGGCCATAAATTCGTGCTTGTAAAGTTTTCTTACCATCGGAACACCTCCCGAAACAGCTGATCCACGCTCATACCCTTTTCTTCCCGGATCTGATCCACAGAAGCCTGCAACTGCACCTTGCCGTTTTGCAGGAACACCACCTCGTCCAGCACCTGCTCGATATCGGCGATCAGGTGGGTAGAGATCAGCACCGCCGCGTCCGGATTGTAGTTATTGATGATGGTGGATATTACATAATCCCGCGCTGCCGGGTCAACACCGGCAATGGGTTCATCCAGTACATAAAGCTTTGCGTTGCGGCTCATGGTCAGGATCAGGCATACCTTTTCCTTATTGCCCTTAGACAGGCTTTTCAGCCGCTGATCCGGGGAGATCCCCAGCTTTTCCAGCATCTCGTAGGCAAGGTACGGACGGAAATCCGCATAAAAGTCCTGAAAATAGCTGACGATCTGCCGCACCTTCATCCAGTTGTTTAAGTAAATGCTGTCCGGCAGGTACGCCACCTCAGCCTTTGTCTTTACACCCGGCTTGTTGCCGCAGACAGTAATGGTGCCGCTATCCGGGGTCAGAAGCCCGTTGATCAGCTTGATCATCGTGGTCTTGCCGGAACCGTTCGGCCCTAACAAGCCAATGATCTTGCCGCCCTCCAAAGTGAGGGTCACATTGTCCAGGGCACGGACCTTACCATAGCTTTTGGAAAGGTTCGTGCAGCGAAGAATCTCACGCATTTTCCCACTCCTTTACAAGTTCCTTGACCGCATCCGGGGTCATCCCCAGATCCTGCATCTCCGAAAAGAATTGACGGAATTTTTGCTGCACCATCGATTGATACAGTGCCTGCGCACAGCCGGGATCCTCTGCCACATACCAGCCGGAGCCCCGCTCCGAGCGGAGCACACCCTCCTGCTCCAGCTGCTCGAAGGCACGCTGCACCGTATTGGGATTGACACCGGCTTCCAGTGCCAGCTCCCGGACAGACATCAGCCGTTGGTTCGGCAAAAATTCCTTTGCCACGATCCGGGCGCATACCTGCTCGCAAAGCTGCGGACAAATGCCCCGGTTTTTATCCAATCTCCAGACCAACTGCACCACCCCTTTCAAAAGTGTACTACTTCACTAATACAATAATACACTTTTTGCCCTTTGTCAAGACTTTATATAGAAATTAAGAATTAAGAATTGAGAATTAAATTCCGGTTTATCGAGCAGATCAATCTTTGTTGTCATTGCGAACCAGTGACCGATGTCACTGGTGTGGCAATCTAAAAACCAAGTGTTACCAATAGATTGCCACGCCAGTGTGCGCACTGGCTCGC
>JAZNRQ010000018.1:0-4823 GCA_045590735.1 Faecousia sp.
CAATTGTCATTGCGAGCCAGTGCGCACACTGGCGTGGCAATCTATTGGTAACACTTGGTTTTTAGATTGCCACACCAGTGACATCGGTCACTGGTTCGCAATGACAACGAAAATTGTAATCGCTCGATAAACCGGAATTTATCGAGCTGTTTCGATAGCCCCTGTCATTCTGAGCGAATGCGAAGAATCCGTATTCCCCTTGAGATTGCTATGCCAGTTTGCGATACCCCTCGCAATGACAACGAAGAACATAGGGAACGGATTCTTCGTCGCCTATGGCTCCTCAGAATGACAATTTCGAAAAAGCCGCGGGAGACTCCCGGCGTGCGCTTTCGATCGTGCTATACAGGATTTCGGTGCAAATTTTGCTTGTAATAAGCATATTTATAAAGTTATTTATTATTTTTTGAAAGATTCAGCTATGTCCTTTGAAATATTATAAACACCCTGTATGGCAGCTATTTGTCGGAGTTTGTCGGTGCTCTCTCTTGTTCTAGCTTGTTCAATTAACATTTTGCGCATAACGTGTTTCTGTTCCTCCAGATGAAGCTGCTCCTCATATAGATTAATAGCTTCCTTCAGCGTATCTGCACGATAGTTTTCAACAGCATCATGCATATAAAACACCGCTACCCACGAACGATAATCCGGCGGTAAAAAATCCAGAACATAATTGTATGTAGTTGCATGTTCCGTCAACGATTCTTGCGCGTCTTTCAGTTCCTGCTTTATCTCTTTCATAGCCGGAGTGTAAACTGTTTCAAAATATTTTTTAATCTTCACATTTTCCTTTGCCTGCCTCTTTTTTTCGTAGATTATCGGCAACCAAATCGCAACACCTACTGCAACCAATTCCGAAAACGCACAAAAAACGAGAAACGCCAACACTGCTATCCCCATAGAATATGACCCTAAGCCAAGTAATTGTCCAATCATTGCAAAAAGCGCGACAATCGTAGACCCTACTAATACTACAAGAGATAACCCAAGAATTTGCGCACCCAAAAACACTCCAAAACCAATTCCGACTGCCGCTATGGGAAACGATTTGTGGGTTACCGCACGGTACTGTGCTTCATGCGATTTCTTTTTCTTTTCTAACTCCTTGATTCCCTCTTGGTGCAATAGCAATACCCTGTGATATTCGTAAGCATCCCCCAATTGTTCTAACAGTTCTGTTCTCATTTCTACCTCCACAAACGCCATCTTTATAACCATACGGTTATATTCCAGTCATATTATATCACGCCCGTGGTAAGCTGTCAATACCAGACGGTTATACGAGGGGTGTTTAACAATGGATAATTATTATCCCAGATTAAAAGATTTGCGTGAAGATCACGACTTATCACAACAATATATTGCAGATTATTTAGGTATGAAACAACCGCAGTACAGCAGATACGAACGGGGTCTTCGTGATATTCCTACCGATATTTTGATTCGCTTGGCACAATTCTACAAAACATCAACTGACTACATTTTGGGCTTAACTAACAATTCATCACCCTACCCAAAATAGTTTAAGCCACAAAAAGCTCGCTGCGTTTTGCAGCGAGCTTTTTTCTTTCTGTCACAACCTCAAATTCCAATTTACCGAGCCATTGCGATAACCACCCTTAATGCACCGAAACCCTGTATAGTACTATCGAAAGTGCGCGCCGGGAGGGGTCCCGGGGAGGGTGGCTTTGGGAGCGGGAGCTGTTAGGCTCAACGCCTCCCCGGGTCGCATCTTTGGGTACTTTCTGTGCGGAACCAGAAAGTACCGCCGCCGGCAGGCACCAGCACAAACGATTATCATAAGTTTTGGTTTTATCGGGAGATTGCTACGGGCGCAAGCGCCCTCGCAATGACAGCGGGCCGATGTGCCTCAATCGGCCCCTACATTCACTATCGTAACAGATCGATAACCCGGAATTTATCGAGCTGTTGCGATAACCCTTGTCATTCTGAGCGAATGCGAAGGATCCGTATTCCCCTTGAGCTTGCCACGTCGCCTATGGCTCCCCAGAATGACAATTTCGAAAAAGCCGCGGGAGATTCCCGCGTCTTTTTTACATATTCTCTGCCATTTGGCACAAGGTTTTTGCCAGGTCTTTGGGATCGCTGCAAAAATACTTGCCGCCGGCTTTCTCAATACAATCTCTGTCCCGGAAGCCCCAAAGGACACTCAGACAGGGTACACCTGCGTTTTTGGCTGTGACCACATCCACATCGCTGTCACCCACATAAATGCAGGTATCCACGCCCAGCTCCTTCATTGCAATATACAGCATATCCGGTGCCGGTTTCCGGGGACAGTCCTCCCGTTCCCCCAGCGCATAAATGTCGCCAAAATAGTCCTTACACAAAGGCTTTACCGCCACATCCGGCTTATTGGAAACCACCGCCAAAGGGTAGCGGTCTTTCAGCTGTGCCAGCGTCTCAAGCACGCCGTCATAGGGGCGGGTCTTATCCTGGCTATGCTGCCGGTAGTAGTCCTGATAGGTGCGCAACGCCTGCTCCAGCGGCGGCGCATCGGGCGTTTCCGGTAGCGAAAGGCGGATCAGCTGGGCAGCACCGTTGCCGATAAAGCAGCGGACTTCCTCCATACTCCGCTCCGGGCAGCCATAATACCGCATAGTGTAATTCACTGCGTCGGTCAGATCCTCCAGGGTGCTTAAAAGCGTGCCGTCCAGGTCAAACAGAATACCAGTTTTCATTTACCTACCTCTGCTTTTCAGTACCCGGATGTCCTCGCCTACAAAGGTCAGACCCCGGAAGCTGCCCTGCATACGGGATGCGATCTGAGGAGAGTAGCGTTTTGCGATCTCCTCAATATTCAGGTTGGTGGAAACGATCATACTCTTGCCCGACAAAAGCCGGTCATTGAGAAGGCTGTAAAGGGCGGCGGTGACGAAATTACCGGGCATTTCCGTACCCAGATCGTCAACGATCAGCAGGTCACAGCCGGCATACTCTGCGGCGGCGGCACGGCTTTGCTCGTCCGGGTCGAAGCGGTTCTTTTCCAGCTTTGCAAATAGCTGGGGCGCGCTTTCATATACCACAGAATATCCCTTGTCCGTCACCGTATCCGCAATGCAGGCGGAAAGCATCGTCTTACCCAGGCCGGTATTGCCCACAAACAGCAGGTTACCGATGCCCTCCTGGAAGCCATTGGCATAATCCCGGCAAAGCCGCAGAGTCAGCTCCATAATTTTTCGGGGGCTGACACCGTGATTCCGGTCGATCTGCTCCGGATAGTAATCCAGCCGGAAGTCAGAAAACTGCATCTGCGTTCCCAGCAGCTTATAAAGGGACTGCTTTTGCTCCCGGGCGCAAAGCTGCCGCAGGCAGGAACACATCGTGCTGCCCACATAGCCTGCGTCATCGCACTTGGGGCAATTGGGGCTTTCGTCCAAAAAATCCGGTGCAAAATGCGCTGCCACCAACTGCGCCCGCTCTGCCTGCAGCGCAAGGTTTGCCTCTTTCACCTGCTCCATAGCCTCCCGGGGGTCACCGCCCTGGGAAAACACCGTCTGTGCCGCCACGGTCATACTGCGGCGCAGCTGCCGGTCGATCTCCTGCAGCCGGGGCTGCTCCTTATAAGCCTGCAGCAAATTCTGCCGCAGCTTTGCTTCCCGCTGATCCTTTTGGGCGGTCAGCTGCTGCCGCGCTCTGCTGACGATCTGTGCGCTGTATGCCATCGGTCAATCCTCCCGAAGTAGTCTTTGAATATTTTCCAGCTCCGCTGTGCCGAAATGACCGGATGCGCCGGTAGGTACAGCGGTTTTCTTTTCGTTTTCCCGGATCTGCTTTGCGGTGTGCAGGTTTTCCCCGTGCCAGCGGCTTAAGATCCGGTGCATATACTGCCAGTTCATTTTGCCGGTATTGACACAGGTGCGGTCATAGGCCTCTGCAATGGCATCCATCGCAAAGCCCATTTCCAGCCACTGCTTTGCATAACGCATTTCCGTTGCGGTCAGCTGCCGGTCCTTAATGTCCAGAACACGCTTCAGCTGTCCCAACTGGGAATTGCGTTGATTCTGTTCCCGGATAAAGGCAGCCGCCTCCTCCATGGTATCGATCCCCTGCTCTGCCCAGGCGTATGCCTCTTTCTCAATGGTACGCAGAGAAGGCATACGCAGGCTCTTCTTTTCCTTTGCCCGTTCCTTGCAGTAGGTGACCAGCATACAGATCACCTCCGGAGAAAGTCCCAGATACCGTTCAAAGCCCAAGATGATCTTCAGCTCTTCCGTATTCAGATTCTTACCCAGCAACCGTTGGATCTCCCCATACAAAGCACGAAAATCCCGGTCGGAATCCATTGCGGTCTGCACATCTCTTTCAGAATAAGCAGGACGCTCCCCGGGGGTCAAGATCCTTGTTTCCTGCTGCCAAAGTCCCAACTGCCGCAGCGTCGCCATTGCGCAGGATACGCTTCTTTCGTTGAGATTTAACTCTTTCACTGCCAGCTCCGGATCATTGCCGCTATGCAGATAGATATACAAAAGCGCCGCATCTCCGCTGGCAGCACCCAGCAGCTTGCGAATATCCGATTGTTCTATATGTAATGTTCCGGTGTTCATACTGCACTCCTTGCAGAAATTTGTCATTTGCACACATTATAACACAGGTTTTTTCCCGATACAACGGAAAAAAACGGTATTTTTTGGAGAAAAAATACACACTTTTTTGACACGACACAAGATACTGTGGTTTATCTGATTTTCAACCACTAGAGCCACCTTGTCAGGGTGGGAAAAAAGTGGGACGATTTTTGATTTCCGATTTTTTATGATGGTGGTGAAAGGAGGTGAAACCATGGAACCGGGACTTTGCCC
>JAZNRQ010000019.1:0-5729 GCA_045590735.1 Faecousia sp.
CGCCCGAGTATAATATCAAAGCACCAACTAATTGTCAAGTACTTTTTTACTTTTTGAAAAAATTTTTGAGGCCCCTTACGGAGCCTCATTATTACATAATTACAGGATCATTCTGCATCGTCGATGAGACCGTAGCCGCCGTCATTTCTGCGGTAGACCACCGCGAAGCAGCCGCCGTTATCTTCATCCCGGAAAGCGAAGAAATTATGCTCCAACAGATTCATCTGCAGCACAGCCTCTTCCCGGGTCATCGGTGCAAAATGGAAGCTCTTCACACGGACGATCTCCAGCGCATCCTCAGGCTCTTCCTTGGCGAAGGAGGTTTCCTCTACGCTGCGGACAAAAGCATCCTGACGCAGCCGACGGGCAAGACGGGTCTTGTTCTTGCGGATCTGACCTTCAATGGTGCCAACCGCCGCATCAATGGATGCGAACATATCCGATGTGCTTTCGTGGGCACGGAACCAGGTACCTGCACCCCGAACCGTCAGTTCTACATTGTTTCTGTTTTTCTCAACAGAAAATACGACAAGTGCCTGCGCATCCTCCTCGAAGTACCGAGCCAGTTTCATCACTTTCTTCTCGGCATAGGCGTGGACATTACCGGGCAGTTTGACTTTTTTCTCACTAAACTGAAACTTCATATGCGACAGCTCCTTTCGTATCACCGTTTTCCGGTGTACTTACATTATACCCCAATTCTAAGCTGTCGACAAGGGTCTCAGTCATCATTTTCGTCCAAAAGTTCCGACATTGTTAAATTGTAAATGATCTCCGCTTTTTTCTCAAAGCTCTTACTGAGCCGGATAGCCTGACGCTGATTGGGTGCGATCATTTCCAGAGTCATCAAATTGCTCATTTCATCATCCAGGGACATCACCACGGAGCACTCTCCGTTATCGTGAGAGATGATCTGGGTCTTTACAAAGCTGTTGCGGCGCAGCTGTCGGTTAAACCGCGCCACTGCGTTTTCTGCCCGCTGCCTGACAGTGAAGGCCACAGAATCCTCTGTCAGCACACCGTCCTGCCGGCCTTTCTCCGTGATCTCGAACCGATCCTCCCCTACCTTCTGCAGGTGACCGGAAGCTACCATTTCCGGCAAGGCGGTGCAAACATCAAAATAACTCAGGCATTCATCCTGATAGCACACCTCGTAAATCTCCTGCTCTGTCATAGGATAATTGGAACGGGCTGCCACAAACAGGATCAGCACCTTCACATCCATCATATCGTGAATAAAACCGTGTCTTTCCATATATATAACCTCAAAACTCTGCTTCCATTCCGTCATGTGTGACGCGGAAGCTGTATTTCTTTGCCGCTATCTCCAGTTCACCGTGGATCATACGGAAGCTTCGTAATCCCAGCTCTTTTCTCTTCTGTACCAGTATAACAAAAACTGTGCACAAATGCAACCCGGCATACATATTCTGTCACGAGAGGTGATTTTGCGTGAAGGATTTTAAATTTTTTGTCGGTGCGCACACCGCCGCACTGGAGTATACCGCCATCTGCCTGCAAAAAGCAGGTGTTCCGCTGGCAACGCAGCCCGGTACCGATGTGACCCATTTGCTTCTGGGTGTCCCCACCTTTAACCCGGACGGCAGCTTAAAAGGCGGCGGACAGCTGTCGGAGCTGATGCCGCTATTTTCCCCGAAGGTTACCGTGATGGGTGGCAATCTGCAGCACCCGGCTTTGGAAGGATACCGCACAGCAGATCTTCTTGCCGACCCTCTCTATCTGGCAGAGAATGCCCGGATCACCGCCCACTGTGCCATACGTATGGCGATAGCGCAGCTGCCTGTTACCTTATATGGCTGTCATATTCTGATCATCGGTTGGGGACGGATTGGAAAACATCTGGCTGCCTTAGCAAAAGGGATGGGTGCCATTGTCACGATTGCTGCCCGCAAGCCTGCCGATCGCGCTATGGCGCTGTCCTTAGGATACGACAGCATCGATACTGATTCGCTGGAAGGCAGCTTGGTTCGTTACCGGGTGATCTTCAATACCGTACCGGCACCGGTCCTTACCGGAGAGGCCTTGGAGGACTGTGCACCGGACTGTTTAAAAATTGACTTAGCCTCTAAGCTGGGGATGGATGCCCCAGATGTGCAATGGGCAAGAGGTTTGCCCAACCAGGATGCCCCCGAATCCTCCGGCGCACTGATCGCCCGCACGGTGCTGCGTCTGCGTTAGGGGCATCGGAAAGGAGTCTGAAATGAACATTGGGTTTGCTATGTGCGGCTCATTTTGCACTTTTTCTGCCGTTTTCCCCGTTATCGAAGTACTGGCAAAGGAATACACGCTGATCCCCATTGTATCCGGTGCCACCAGAAGTATCGACAGCCGCTTCGGTACTGCCAAAGAGCACCTGCAGCGGATCACGGACATTTGCGGCTGCGCACCCTTAACCGGCATTCCGCAGGTAGAGCCCATTGGACCAAAGAAACTGCTGGATGCGCTGATCATTGCCCCCTGCACCGGCAACACTCTGGCAAAGCTTGCCCACAGCATCGCTGACGGGCCGGTGACTATGGCGGCCAAAAGCCATCTGCGAAACGGTCGACCGATCCTGCTGGCGGTATCCACCAACGACGCTTTGGCAGGCGCAGCAGAGAATATCGGTAAATTACTTTCCCGAAAACATTACTATTTTGTTCCCTTCGGTCAGGACGATCCTGTGAAGAAGCCCACCAGTATGGTGGCAGATTTTACCAGGATCCCGGATGCACTTAACCAGATGCTGGAAGGCAGGCAGATCCAGCCTATCCTTATATAACTATCTTCTGAGCAAAAAAGGACGGCTCTGGCCGTCCTTTTTACTTTTACAGTACTGCCAGCACTGCTTCCGGCAGATAGGCTGACACATCCTGTCCATAACTGTGAAGCTCTTTCACCATAGACGAGGATACCGCTACATTCTCCGCCCGGAAGTAGATATACTCCATTTCCGGGTAGATCAGCTTATTGACCTCCGCAATGTTTTCCTCGTAATTATAGTCCATATTGTTCCGCAGACCACGGATCATATAGTGGATCCCGTTGGTTCGTGCAAATTCTGCCATTAGTCCGTCGTAGATCTCCACCTTGGCATTGGTAATACCAACGCTGCACAGGGTCTTTTCAATGGCGGTCTTCATCTTCTCCGCCTCGAAGGAACGGCGTTTTTGGGAATTGACACCGATCACTACGTGTACCTCGTCAAACAAGGCAGAGGCTTTCTTCACAATATCCAGATGTCCGTTGGTAAAGGGATCAAAAGAACCCGGATAAATTGCTGTCTTATTCATCACACTGCCTCCTGCGTTTTTCTACAGTATAACACGGTTTCTTAAAAACCACAACATAAACCTCTATTCCATAAAGCTTTGGGCATCCGGTTTTAATACGGCTATATCCTGCAGATCGCTGCAAGAGATTACTTTTGCGCCCATTTGCGAAAGCTCCAGAATTCCCGGAGAGCCGTCGCCATAGCAATACACCGGACTCCAGCCGTATCGCAGATTCTTCGTTGTGCCATCCCAGGTACCACCCCGTCCCAAATGGCACTGGGCGACGAAGGTGCTGCTGCCGAGGCAGTGGATGACCCGGTTGCGGCTTAAGGCTCTTTGGGCCGAAAAAGGAAGATCGAAGCCGTCCTCAGAAAGATAAAGGATATTCTCCTGCAATTTATGCTGATCCAGCCGGTCCGCAACCACGCTGATCGCCTTGCCGCCTTGCTCCAGGCAGGCATCCTGTGCTGTCCGGTCCGCGCCCTTGGCGTTGCCGGAAACCAGCGTAAATCCTTGCCGCGCCGCCTGAATACCCACCTCTTGTGCAAAGATCCGGTTTTCTTTATTCAGTTCCCGGCTTCCCACCAATGCGATCATTGGGGTATCCAGCAACGAAAGGTCACCCTTTGCCCACAAAACACCCGGTGCATCCAGTAAAAGGCGGCGATGTACCACATTCGGGTAGTTTTTACTGATTCGGGTAACAGGAACGCATTGGGCGTATTTCCCTTCCGTTAAATACCACTCCAGCTGCTCCGTCTGAGAGAGCAGAAGCAATATTCTGTCAGCACTCTCCCGGCTGTAACCCATCTTCAAAAGATCCTCGGTCACCATATCCACACCCGGCACCGGCTTCTCCATAACCCGGGCGCGCAATGCCAGTTCCCGGAACTGTGCCGTCGTCAAGGGCCTTCGGTCCGGGTTTCCCAGGTAACCGGTAAGCAGCAGGAATCCCTGCTCCCGGGAATTCAACGGTACCGCCTTTTGGGTGCTGCAGGTGCTTTCACAACTTCCTCTGTCAA
Source organism: Faecousia sp. (assembly GCA_045590735.1). GTDB lineage: Bacteria > Bacillota > Clostridia > Oscillospirales > Oscillospiraceae > Faecousia. The sequence continues at coordinate 4,298 of JAZNRQ010000019.1, forward strand.
AGAACCGTCTTCACCCAAAACCATAGGTTTGATTTGATAATTGGAGAATTTGGCAATTTCATCCAGCTTTGCCTTTTCCGGGAAATTGCCGATCACCGACCAGGCTACGCCCTTGCGCTTTGCTCTGCCGGTTCTGCCGATCCGGTGGACATAGTACTCATTTTCCTCCGGCACATCAAAATTGATAACGCAATCTACGACGTCCACATCAATGCCCCGGGATGCCACATCCGTGGCGATCAGAATAGCAAGCTTGCCGTCCCGATACTGCTGCATTGTCTTTTCCCGCTGACTCTGACGGATATCGCCGTGAATACACTGGCAATCCGCACCGGCACGCTGGAAGTCATCAGACAGCCTTTGGCACATATGCTTGGTATTACAGAAGATCATTACCCGCTCATACCCCTGGGTCCGGATCAGGCGCAATGTGGTTTCCGCCTTTTGGAGTGGGGTGACGGTAATGCTGTACTGGTCAATGTCAGGCCGGTCTTCCTGCTTGGGTTCCACGGTGATCTCCACCTCATCCCGCTGGTACATCCAGGAGACCGTCATCACCTCTTGGGAAATAGTTGCGGAAAACAGGCCCAGATTGCGGCGGTTCTTCACTTTCTCGATGATCCGGGTCACATCCTTGAAAAAGCCCATATCCAGCATCCGGTCCGCTTCGTCCAGAACAACGGTCTGGATCTTGTCAAACCGGACATTTTTCCGGTTATAGTGATCCATCAACCTGCCGGGAGTCGCAACCACGATCTGGGGTTTTTTCTCCAGCTGCCGTGCCTGTCCCACAATACCGGCGCCACCGTAAAGCACCGCCACCCGGATTCCCTTGTAATAAGTCAGCAGGGAGCGCAGCTCATCGCCGATCTGAATGGCCAGCTCCCGGGTAGGCGCAAGGATCAGTCCCTGCACATCCCCGCAGGCAGGGTCAATATGCTCGATCATCGGGATGCCGAAGGCAAAGGTCTTGCCGGTGCCGGTAGGTGCCTTGGCGATCACATCCTTCCACTGCATAAACTCCGGGATCGCCTGCTGCTGGATGGTGGTGGGGTATCCGTAGCCCTTTTGCTCCAGTGCTTTGAGCATTTGCTCAGACAAGCCCAGGTCTTTAAAGGTAATTTCTTCCATATATGTTCGTCCTTTATTTCTGTTGTTTTCCCTATTGTATCACCTTTCTTTTAATTATGCAACCGGTTCCGCTTTCGTGAGAAGTGCCCGGGGACAATTTCGTTCTGATACCCTGGCAATCGTCGTTGTATTGAATGTCACTCGGTAGCCTTACATCTTCAAATTCCGGTTTATCGAGCTGTTCAAACTCGCACAACCCAATTGTCATTGCGAGCCAGTGCGCACACTGGCGTGGCAATCTATTGGTAACACTTGGTTTTTAGATTGCCACACCAGTGACATCGGTCACTGGTTCGCAATG
>JAZNRQ010000020.1:0-4844 GCA_045590735.1 Faecousia sp.
TAGCGAGCAGATCAATCTTTGTTGTCATTGCGAACCAGTGACCGATGTCACTGGTGTGGCAATCTCCAAAACCATTGGTATCTCTTTGAGATTCCCACGCCAGTGTGCGCACTGGCTCGGAATGACAATTGGGTTGTGCGAATTTGAAACTGCTCGATAAATTGGAATTGAAGGGAGATTCTATGAAACTGAAAACCACCCTTTTGGGAAAAACATATATTTTTAAGGATTTAAAAGAAGTGCTTGCCAAAGCCAATGAGGAAAAATCCGGTGATACCCTGGCTGGTCTTGCTGCCGCCGATGCCAAGGAACGGATGGCCGCCAAGGTGGTGCTGTCAGCAGTGACCCTCCGGGAACTGCGGGAAAACCCGGTTGTCCCCTATGAGGAGGACGAGGTCACCCGGATCATTCAGGACGATGTCAACGAATCCCAGTACCGGAAAATTCAGAACTGGACGGTGGGCGAATTCCGGGAATGGCTACTGTCCGAAACCACCACCGGCGGTGACATCCGCCGGGTCAGCCGGGGTCTGACCGCGGAAATGGTCGCGGCAGTGTGCAAGCTGATGAGCAACCTGGATCTTATCTACGGGGCGAATAAAATCACCGTCACCGCCCACTGCAACACCACCATCGGTCTGCCCGGCACCCTCAGCTGCCGTCTGCAGCCCAACCACACCACCGACGACCCGGAGGGCATCACCGCCTCGGTGCTGGAGGGTCTTTCCTTCGGCGCGGGAGATGCGGTGATCGGGTTGAATCCGGTAACGGATTCGGCAGAGCAGGCAGGCAAAATTCTCCGCCGCTTTGACGAAATACGAAACCATTGGCAAATTCCTACCCAAATCTGCGTCCTCGCCCATGTGACCGCCCAAATGAAGGCTGTCCGGGAGGGTGCGCCCTGTGATCTGATTTTCCAATCCATTGCCGGCAGTCAAAAGGGCAACGAGGCCTTCGGCTTCTCTGCCGCCACGCTGGAGGAAGCCCGGCAGCTATTGCTCCGGGACGGCACTGCAGAAGGGCCGAACGTAATGTACTTTGAGACCGGACAGGGCTCAGAGCTTTCCTCCAACGCCCACCACGGCGCCGATCAGGTGACCATGGAGGCCCGGTGCTACGGCTTTGCCAAGCGGTTTTCGCCTTTTTTGGTCAATACGGTGGTGGGATTTATCGGCCCGGAATACCTGTACGATGCCCGTCAGGTGACCCGGGCAGGTCTTGAGGATCACTTTATGGGTAAGCTGACCGGTGTTTCTATGGGCTGCGACTGCTGTTACACCAACCACATGAAGGCTGATCAGAACGACATTGAAAATCTGGCAACGCTGCTGACGGTAGCCGGCTGCAACTACTTTATGGGCATCCCCCACGGGGACGACATTATGCTGGGTTACCAGACCACCGGCTTCCGGGAGACTGCCGCCCTGCGGGAGCTGACCGGCAAGACCGCCATTCCCGAATTTCAGGCCTGGCTGGAAAAAATGGGCTTTGCTGAAAACGGCAGGCTGACCAAAAAAGCCGGCGACGGCTCCTGCCTGCTATTTTAATAAGGAGTGACGATATGAATAAGCAAGAGCTTTCCCGAATGATCGGGGAAATATTGCAATCGATGGATCTGCCACAGCCACAGGTAAAGGGCAGTGACTACAAGCCGGATCACCCTCAGCCGAAACAGCGGGAAAACACCTATTCCGACGGAGACTTTGTACCGGATGTAACGGCACTGGATCTTCGAAAGCTTTATCTGACAGATGACCCAAAACAGCCGGATAAATTCCGTCTGATGAAGGAAAAAACGCCTGCCCGCCTGGGCAGCGGCAAAGCCGGCGCCCGCTATAAGACTCTTACGATGCTCCGCTTCCGGGCAGACCACGCTGCCGCAAGAGATGCGGTCTTTTCCCAGGTGCCGGAAGACTATGCGGCAAAGAACGGCTTTGTGCCGGTACAGACCCGCTGCAAGGATAAGGACGAATACCTGACCCGCCCGGATCTGGGCCGCTGCTTCGATGAGGAAAATCAAAATATCATCCGCAGCGCGGTTTCCGGGAAGCCAACGGTACAGCTGGTGGTCGGGGACGGTCTTTCCGGTGCTGCCATCACCGCCAACGCCGCCGACTGCCTTGCCGCCTTACAGGACGGACTGAAGCTGAAGGGCATCGAAACCGGAAAAACCTTATTTGTCCGCTACTGCCGGGTGGGTGCCGGAGATGCGGTGGGGGATGTGACCGGCTGTCAGCTGGTCTGTGTACTGGTGGGCGAACGGCCCGGTTTGGTGACGGACAAAAGTATGTCCATCTATATCACCTACAACCCTCACACGGGTGTTAGTGAATCTGCCCGGACAGTGATCAGCAACATCCACGATCAGGGTACGCCGGCGGTGGAAGCGGGGGCATTTGCGGCAGAGCTGATCGGGACGATTCTGGAAAAGAAAGTTTCCGGTGTGGGGCTGCAGCGATGATTCCGGTAAAAGTACTGGCGGTGCGCTACCTGTCCGGTGCCGATGCCGCCCTGTGCCGGAGCTTGGGCGCACCGGAAAATGCCCGGTGTCTGGGGCTTCTCACCACCGACTGCGACGATGCCACCTATATCGCCCTGGATGAAGCCACCAAGGCAGCAGACGTGACCGTATGCTACGGACGCAGCTTTTACGCGGGGGCTGCCAACGCCTCCACTCCCTATGCCGGTGAGGTCATCGGCATTTTGGCAGGAAACACACCGGCTGCGGTACGCAGCGGCATGGAGGCGGCACTTCGCACCCTGCAGCAGGTGGGTTTTGAGGAAGCAAAGGGTGTTCCCTACCTTGCCCATACGGTCAGCCGCTGCGGCAGTTTTTTGGCAGCGGAGGCGGGTGTAGCGGAAGGGACAGCACTTGCCTATCTGATCGCACCGCCCCTGGAAAGTATGTGGGCAATGGACAGCGCACTGAAGGCGGCAGATGTAGAGTTATGTAAACTATACGCACCCCCCAGCGAGACCAATTTTGGCGGTGGCTTGCTGAAGGGTACCCGGTCTGCCTGCGAGGCTGCCTGCGCCGCCTTCGCCAATGCCATCACCGCCGTCGCACAAAGACCAAAAGAATAATTTCCAATTTCTCGAGTTGTTTCCAAACTTGCATAACCCAATTGTCATTCCGAGCCAGTTCGCAAACTGGCGTGGGAATCTATTGTTACAACTTGGTTTTTAGATTGCCACACCAGTGTGAGCACTGGTTCGCAATGACAACGAAAATTGTAATCGCTCGATAAACCGGAATTTGAAGGGACAAAGATATGGAACTTGATAAGGATTTACAGGCGCGGCAAGAGGCCCGGTGTCTTGCAAAGCAGGCGCAAAAGGCCCAGGCCGCCCTCTCGCAAATGACCCAGCAGCAGCTGGATGCCATCGTCCGCAGTATATCGGAGGCCTTTTATAAAGCCTCGGTGGAGCTGGCGGAGCTGGCTGTCCGGGAAACCGGCTTCGGCAACCCGGAGGATAAGACCACCAAAAACCGCTTTGCCTCCCAAACCCTTTGGGAAGCGGTAAAGGATATGAAAACCGTGGGTGTATTAAAGGGTCAGCCTGGGGACAAGCTATGGGAGGTAGGTGTTCCGGTGGGGGTCATTGCCGCCATCGTTCCCAGCACAAACCCCACCTCCACCGTTTGCTATAAAGCAATGATCGCCCTGAAGGCAGGGTGCAGCATCGTATTTTCTCCCCACCCAAAAGCACTGGAATGTACCTTAAAGGCCGCCCGGATCGTGGCAGCCGCAGCGGAAAAGGCCGGCGCACCGGAAGGCAGCATCGGCTGCCTGACCATTCCCAGTCTGGACGGTTGCAAGGAGCTGATGCAGGCACCCCAGACCCGGCTGATCCTTGCCACCGGCGGTCCTGCAATGGTTCGCTCCGCCTATTCCTCCGGCAAACCCGCCATCGGTGTAGGTGCCGGTAACGGCCCTGCCTATATTCACCGCAGTGCCAATGTGGAGCAGGCACTTTCCTGCATCGTCCGGTCCAAAAGCTTTGACTACGGCACGGTCTGCGCCTCGGAGCAGAGCATTGTGGTGGAAAAGGCAATGGAGGAAACGGTCCGGAAAACTGCCGCAAAGCTTGGCTATTACTTTATGGATACAGAGCAAGCGGGACGGCTTGCCAAGCTGCTTTTCAAGCCAAACGGCACATTAAATCCCGAAATCGTAGGAAAACCGGCACTGCAGCTGGCGCAAATGGCAGGCTTTTCCGTCCCCAACACCACAAAAGTGCTGGTGGCACGGGAACAGGAGGCCGGTCCTACCCGCCCCTACTCCATGGAAAAGCTTTGCCCGGTACTGGCATTTTTTGTAATGGACGATGAAGATGCTGTTCTGAAAAAGGCCATTGAGGTACTGACTCACGAGGGTAGCGGCCACACCTTTGCCATCCACGCAGAGGATATGGATGTGGTGCGCCGGTTTGCGCTGCAGATCCCGGTCTCCCGTTTCCTGGTGAATACCCCCGCAGCCCTAGGCGGCATCGGTGCCACCACCGAACTGTTCCCGGCACTGACCTTAGGCTGCGGTGCCGTGGGCGGCAGCTCCACCAGTAACAATATATCCCCTATGGATCTCATTAACATTCGCCGGGTCGCCTGGGATAACGGTCAGCAGCCGAAATCATCTGCACTCCCGAAACCGGACGATGCCCTGGTTGAGATCCTCACCGCCAAAATTTTGGAAAGATTAAAATAAATTCCGGTTTATGGAGCGATTACAATTTTCGTTGTCATTGCGAACCAGTGACCGATGTCACTGGTGTGGCAATCTAAAAACCAAGTGTTACCAATAGATTGCCACGCCAGTGTGCGCACTGGCTCGCAATGACAATTG
>JAZNRQ010000021.1:0-5955 GCA_045590735.1 Faecousia sp.
AATCATTAATTGCATGTTGTGCTTCACCGGAAGTAAAGTTTCCGGTGCGCAATCTTTCTTTAATAACATCCATTGAGTAAGTGTAAGTTCCCATATTTATCCTCCTTATAATTTCTCTGCTTCTTTTTCTAGTGCGCGGTAGTCGACTTTGCCTCTATCAGTTCTAGGCAAATCATTACGATATACAATCTCCTCCGGAACCATATAGTCGGGCAGCTTCTTTTGGCAAATGGTGAGAATCTCATTAGTTACATTCTCGGCTGCAGCATAACCTTCTGCCAAGACCACGTATACCTTCGCATAGTTGATACGGACATTGTCTGCCACACCGATTGCACAGCAAAGTTCAACTGCCGGATGTTCCATAACCGCCTTTTCAATTCTGTCTGGGAACATCTTGGTTACGATACCGTCATTGCCCTTGGTCATAATAATACGTTTAATTCTGCCGCTGACGAAGAGAACACCATCATCATTCAAATAACCAAGATCACCGGTATGCAACCAACGTTCTCCGTCATCATGAATTTTAATAATATCATCCGTTGCGGCTTTGTTTTCGTAATATCCAATCATCATCTGAGGACCTGCAAAGCAAATTTCGCCCTCTTGGTTACAGGATAGTTCTTTGCCAGTATCAGGATCGACTATCTTGCAATTTACCTTTACAAGGGGAATGCCGACACTGCCCAGCAAATTACAGTCTTGATATGCTGCCGTTGCAGCACTCACCATTTCAGTGGAGCCGAGGCCCTTAGCAAGTTTATACTTTGCTCCTCGGGAGAGAAGCAGCTCGTTGACACTCTCTTCAATCTTTTCATTCATTCCTTCGCCGCCGTAGAAAAGATGGCACAGGCATGAGCAGTCGGTTGTCTTCATGCGTTCATTGGAAAGCAATGCTTCCCAATAAGCAGGAATGGAGTTGATATGATTCGGATGATATTTGTTGACATACTCATCAAACTTATCCGGCTCATACTTAGGAATCATAACAACCTTAAAGCCAAATGCCAACGGCTCCAACATGCAGTTTACCAAACTGTAATTCACAAATGGAGGGAGTACCGGCATCATGATCTCTTGGCGGTCGTGAGGGAGGTTGCAGCCAATTTCCCAAATCAAAGTATTCGTACTAACATCTGAAAGAACAACACCTTTAGGTTCTCCAGTAGTGCCACCAGTATGGGAAATGATAGCGGGCATGTTGGGATCCTTCTTGTACGTGGGGATAGTTGCGCCTTTGCCTTGCTTTAAAAACTCATTCCAGCAAATAAGCGCAGGGTTTTCGAAAGCAGACTTTTCTTTGGTCTTAAACTTGTACAGTTGTTTAATGCAAAACGGTAGCGATTCAGCTGCAGAAATAACAACGCCGGTTTTTACAGTAGTTTTATCCAAAGCATTTTTGACAATTTCGTATGTACCATAGAACATAAAGAAATGTGTTGCTTTGACTTCATTAAGATAATTAACAATTTCATTTTCACCGGCGAGAGGGTGAATCATATTGGCAACTGCGCCAAGCTTGTTGATTGCATAAACCAAATATAATGCTTCTGGAATTGTGGGCAGAGCAACTGTAACAATATCATTCGCTTTAACACCTACAGAAACAAGTGCTTGTGCAGTACGATCAATATTCTCGAACAGCTCGCCGTATGTAATGTTTTTTCCAAAGTAAATCAGCGCAATATCCTTAGGAAAATCCTTGTTGTTTTCCATAAAATATTCGTATATCGTACCGCTTGGTAATTCAGCATTGATCACCTCGTCGGGATAGTATTTCAACCAAGGTTTGTCGATAGACGGATAACTCGTCAGTTTCTTTTCTGTAGGCATATTTTTCTTTCCTCCATAAAATAAAAAGTGCGGCTACCGAAGTAACCGCACAAAAAACGCAAACTCCGATAGTCGCCAAACTATATCGATACGAAGAACACTATGTACTCATGCCGATGGAATTTGCATTTTTATCAAATTCATGGCACAAGCCAAAAGGGTATACTCCCCCTAGGGTAATGTTCTCCTATCTTATGTATCTTTTATAGTTTGGCTTTTACATTATATTGCAATTTTCTAGCAATTACAAGTGTTTTTTTACAAATAGCCGCCGGCGTACACACCTTTTATTATTTAATTGTTATTGAATGTTCTGTTCTGCAGAAAAAAGTAGTTTGGATAAGTTTCAGCAATCCAACGATTACCCACAATTCTAACGATAACCTATAAATCCAACGACAGCCCCATAAGTCTAACGATTGCCCCACAAATCCAACGATACTCCTATAATTCTAACGATTTGTAGTGGAAAATTGTCCCTAAACCGCAGAATGCCCAACCGGGAAATAACTCCGGGTTGGGCATTTTCTTTGAAAAATGTTCAATTAACCCCATTTTAGGGGTAATAGGCAAAATAAAAGAACCGTAACTGCGTATCACAATTACGGTTCTTTTATGGTTGCGGAGGCAGGACTCGAACCTACGACCTCCGGGTTATGAGCCCGACGAGCTACCAACTGCTCTACTCCGCGATATGGGGCACCTCAAGTGCCTAACTATTGTAGCACGGGTATATGTGTTTGTCAAGGTCTATTTTCCCACTACTTTTGTCGGTTTATGAAAATAAGGCTTGTCAGACACTGTATCCGTATGGTACACTTATTGTAGCTAAAATTACAATATTTATACCGACCAAATTTAAATATAAGGAGTACTTGAATTATGAAGAAGCTTTTCGCAGTTCTTTTGAGCATTGCTCTGGTGCTTAGCCTGCTGAGTGCTTGCGGTGAAACCGGCAAAAAGCCCTCCGGCAATCTGAACACAGTGCCTACCGTCTGCGGTATGCTGGTACTGACTACCCAGACCTCTGCCACGATCACTTACGACACCGACGGTATGGTCACCGAGGTAGAAGATGCCGGTGGTTACAAGGATTTCCTCGGCAAATCTTGCTCCACCGTTGTGAAGGAGCTGCTGACCGCAAACAAACCCGAGCCCGACACCAATAACATTGTGCTGAAAGTCGCTGTCGGTTCTCAGTTCCCCACCGAATTCTTCCTGGAGTCTTTGGCCACCGATTTGGAAAAGGCCGCAGAAACCATTGGCACCACCGCAAAAGTCACCGTGATCGGTCTGGACGGCTTGGACGAAGAAGGTTACATCAACGCAGAAATCGCCAGGACACTGCTCCTCAACCAGCTGGACACTGCCGACGCTTCTGTAAGTACCAATCCCAAACCCTATAACGGCGTCTATTCCTTTGTGGTAACCGCAGGTGGTATTAACACCGTTTATAACGTGGACGCTATTACCGGTTTGATCTCCATTGAGGAAACCGTTGGAGACGATAACAACCAGGATCATTACACAGAGGAAGAACCCGTTCCCACCGAGGCAATCGAAACCTTCCCTGAGGAAGAAGTAATCCCCGAAGACACCTTCGCAGACGAGGTGTAAAACACATAATATACAAAGTGCGCATCGCTGTGGCGATGCGCACTTTCCATTATTTCTCGATAGCTTCGCAGAAAGCCTTTCTGTCGGCTGCACCGAAGAAAGCAGATCCTGCAACCAGCACATCTGCGCCATTTGCCTTGCAGATTTCGCCGCTTACCAGATCCACACCGCCGTCCACCTCCAGGTGGCAATCCGGGTTGACCTTATCCAGCATTTCCCGCAGGGTCTTCAGCTTCGGCATCATATCCGCCATAAACTTCTGACCGCCGAATCCCGGCTCCACCGTCATTACCAGCACCATATCCACCATTGAAAGGAACGGTGCCACCGCCTCTGCCGGGGTCTTGGGCTTGACCACGATGCCGGGCTTTACACCCAGAGAACGGATCAGTTCCAGGGTCTTTTTGATATTTTCCGGAGTGTCTGCCTCCACGTGGATGGTCAGATAGTCAGACCCGGCCTTGCAGAATTCCTCCGCATACTTAATGGGAGTATCGATCATCAGATGCACATCCAGGGTAAGGTCTGTGATCTTGCGCATCGCCTTGACCCAGCTGTAGCCGAAGGACAGATTGGGCACAAAGTGACCGTCCATAATATCCACATGGAGCCACTTAGCACCGTCAGCCTTGGTTTTTTCCATATCCTCGTGGAAATGCATATAGTCCGCAGACAAAATAGATGGGGACAGGATAGCCATAATTATTCCTCACAATTCAACATAGTTTTGCCCGCACCGCACAGCTTTTCGAAATCTGCAACAAAATCTTCCACCGCAGCGGTCACATTGGCATTTTTGATCAGGTTCTCAATCACATCGGAAGCGATGGTCAGGCAGCTGACACCGTACTCGCACAGCTCCTGCACCTGCTGAGAGTTTTTAAAGCCCGCCGCCAGGATCTTGGTTTCCAGGTGATTGCTCACATAGATGTCCTGCATTTTCTTGGTGGTAGTAACACCGTCAGAACCCAAGTTGTCGATCCGGTTTACATAGGGTGCCGCATACTCCGCACCGGCCTTTGCTGCCATATAGGCCTGCATAGGGGTGTAGATAGCGGTAGCGGTCACGTGGTAGCCCTCGCCCCGGAGGATCTGCATTGCCCGCAGACCTTCCGGAATAGTCGGGATCTTAATGTAGGTGTTATTACCCAGCACACGCTCGATGTGCCGTCCCTCTTCCACCATTTCCTCAGCGGTTTTGGACACTACCTGCACGTGCAGTTCTGCCTTATTTCCAATAAATTCCCGGATATCCCGCAACGCCTCATAGGGCGGTCTGCCGCACTTGGCAAGGATAGACGGATTGGTGGTCACACCGTCGATGGGGTAATTCCGGTACAGTGCTTTAATGCGGTTAATGTCCGCATCATCAATAAGAAATTTCATAAAATCGCCTCTTACACAATGTTATTAATCGCCAGCGCAGCCTCATACAGTGCGCAGAATCGGCGATATTTCCGGTTCAGACGGTCATCCGTCTGGGGCTCATACTGCATAGCCATAGCGACACAGCTTTGGGCGGCAGCTTCAAAGGATGCAAACTGTCCGTCACTGACAGCACAGATCATAGCAGCTCCCAGGCAAGCGGCTTCTTTTTCCGCAGGGATGCACACCGGCAAGCCGGTAATGTCCGCCTGCAGCTGGCACCACACAGGGCTCTTGGCACCGCCGCCGGTAGCGATGATGCGCTCCAGCTTGATACCCTTGGCCTTAATATGCTCGCAGTTTTTCCGCAGTACATAGCTAACGCCTTCCATAACCGCACCTGCCATATCGATGGCGTCGTGCTCCTGACGCAGACCCCAGAACACACCGTTTGCCTGGCTGTCAAACTCCGGCGCATTGGTGCCCACCAGATACGGCAGGAACAAAAGCTCATTTCTGCCACGCTCCAGCAGCACCCGGTTCATCTCGTCATAATCGGCAGTCATACAGCTACGGTGGAACCACTCCAGGCTGACACCGCCGCTCTCCGCCACAGGCAACATCACATAGCTATTGGGCAGGAAACCGTAGTGCATCGCGCAGCCGCAGCTCTTGGGAGTGGGCTGGCTGCACATAGTTGCCAGTGCCATCACCGTACCGGTGGACAGGGTAATACCACCGGGAGCGATATTTCCTGTGCCGATCATACCGGCAAAGTGATCCAGCGTACCCACATTGACCTTGGTCTGACCGGTGATCCCCAGCTTCCCGGAAAGTTCCGGCAGCAGTTCCCCTGCCACGGTGCAGGGCTCGCACAAAGGAGGCAGCTGGCTTTCAGAAACGCCGATGGCCTCCAGCATTTCCTTCCAGTAGCACTTATTGTAAATATCAAAGTAGAAGCTAAAAGTGGCAATGGACATATCTGCCAGCTTCACGCCGGTGAGGTAATAGACCACATAGTCCTTCAGCAGCATATAGGTCGCCGCATTTTCGTAAACTTCCGGTCTTTGCTTGCGAAGCCAGGCGATCTTGGTAGCAGGCCAGGTAGGCAGCACCGCCATCTGACCGGTAACTGCC
>JAZNRQ010000022.1:0-3371 GCA_045590735.1 Faecousia sp.
TGTTTTAAATTCGTATAACCTATATTGTCATTGCGAGCCAGTGCGCACACTGGCGTGGCAATCTATTGGTAACACTTGGCTTTTAGATTGCCACACCAGTGACATCGGTCACTGGTTCGCAATGACAACGAAAATTGTAATTGCTCGATAAATTGGAAGTTAAACATCTACGGGCGCAAAAATCCCTCACCGAGGTGAGGGTTTTTGATTATTTTTTCGGGTTCAGGCGGCGATTACCGTCTTTATCGTATGCCCGGTAGATCAGCACATTCAGACCGACCCACAGTGCCAATACCAGCAGCAGTTCAATTATGATACAGACCGCTGCAATGATGATCATTACAAGGCCGTTTTCACCCTGGAAGGTCAGGCTGATGATAAACATCACCAAAGTCAGCACGCCACCGGTGATCGTATAGCCCAAGCCTGCCAGCTTTTGGGCAAATGCCCAGGCCTCCACGCTACCCATACCCCAGTAGGTACGAAAACCCACGGAATGGTTTGCTTCCTTGGGCGGCAGGAAATAATACCACAGGCCAAGACCCAACAGCACCAGCGGACCGATCAGCACCAGCAGCCGCGCCCACCATTCCATATTCTGCATAAAGCGCTCCGGCGCAGGCAAAAAGTTTGCTACATCAAAATCCTGCAGCAGAGAGAGAATATCATCCATTTTTTACTTCTCCTCAAGGAACGAATTGATCTCCCGGACAAATTCATTCACACTCTGGAACCGGCGGTATACCGACGCAAAGCGAATATATGCCACTTCGTCCAGCGGCTTGATGCGTTCCATAACCATCTCGCCGATCCGGTCGGTGCTGACCTCCCGCTCCAGAGAATTCTGGATGGCCTGCTCAATCTCGGTAGTGATCCGGTCCAGATCAGCCGTTTCCACCTGCCGCTTATCGAAGGCACGCACCATACTCTTCATAATCTTATTCCGGTCAAAACCCTGACGGGAACCGTCACGCTTGACCACGATGATAGGAAGGCTCTCCACCACCTCATAAGTGGTAAACCGGCGCTGGCAAGCCAGACATTCCCGGCGGCGGCGAATACTCAGACCGTCTTCAGAATGGCGGGAATCCACCACTTTGCTTTCAAAATCACCACAGAAGGGGCATCTCATGGGGAATCAACTCCCTTTTTCTCAGTATTTGGATTATTATAACAAATATACCGGCAACTGTCCAGCTTTTTTTACCCCCTTGCCATTGACCGGAAAATGCGCTACAATAAAAACATCTTTTTCCAAGGAGTATACAATGAAACATCGGATTCTTATCGGCAGCTGGGCCGCTCTTTATGCTATTTGCGCGGCACTTGGTTTCATAAACGAACCCAGTGCCTCCCAGTCCGCAGCGATGCTTATTTTATCCCTTCTCTTTTTTGTTCCCGGCTTCTGGCTGGCCGTTGACGGTCTGCGGCAGCAAAACAAAACCTTGCTCCGGATCATCCGGGGAATCAGCATCGGCTCTCTTGCAATCACCACCGGTTTGATGGTTGCCGTCAACCTGACCGCCCCCACCGCCACGGAAACGCTCAGCAACACATTTCAGGCACTGCTGATCCTGTTCTCCGTTCCCATGCTCCCCTCTGGTATTTGGGCACTGAGTCTGTTTCTGTGGGCCTGCCTGCTGTTTACCACTTTTTACCGCAAAAAAAATTAAAAATCGGGAGCTTTCGCTCCCGATTTTTTATTGCATATCTTTCAGCAAACGAACAAATTCCTCTGCCGCTGCCTCTGCACAGCCTTTGGCAAAATAGTTCATATAGCTTTCGTAGCTATTATATTCGTAAGCTTCCGTAGTAGCAAAATTGCCGAAATAGCCATTGGCGCAGGAGCAGACCACCGTTGCACCGAAGGGAGATTCCTGCCGGATGAATTTACCGGATTGGCTGAACATCTCATAGGGCGCGGTGACAAAGGCCAAACCTCCCACCTTCACTGCGTCCAGCTCCATAGCAGCCGTTTCGGGTCGGCTCTGCCGGCTGACGATCTGCTGGGCGTGGTATGCAGACAACAGCCCCAGTTCCTTCGCCCGGACACCCGCCGCGGCAGCACCTGCGGTTTTGGAAAGCTCCACCACTTCCCTTGCCTGCACAAGCAGATGGGCATCGTCGTGGTTTACCGCATAGGAGAATTTGGATTGCCGGAAATCCACACCGCTGCCCTCCAGCTTACTGAGGGACGGCAGCGCATCGATGGCGCACTGTGCCACCGCCGCACTATACTGCTCATCGGACAAAGTATGCTTATCCTCCGGCAGCCGGGATTGGGGCTTCACATTGCCGCCGGCACCGCTGAAATAAGCGCAAAGCATCCCGGTTTCCTGCTCGATCTTGTTCCGTGCCAGACCGATAAAGTCCGAGGACAAATTGGTATCACCGCTGACACCCAGCACGCAGGGATAAACCTGGTAATTCATAATGAGAATGTCCTGCTTATCCCCTTCCCGGTCTGCCTTTACCAGCAGCATAGTGGGGTCACCCTCGTCCGCATAGCCCAAAATGGTGTTACTTTCGAAATCGCCGAACACATCGCCGCCATAGCTGCCGTCAGACAGCTTGTAGTGCCGGGGAAAATTCAGCTTTTCCGTTTGGGTTGCCGTACTGTAGAGGGTTGCGGGAGCCCGGTCTTCCAGCGCAGCCTTTGCCGCCTGTGTCAACCGCTCCATATAGAGGGTCTTATACGCGGCGATGGCACTGTGGCCGCTGGATGTATCGGGACCTGCGTGGTTGTGGGTAGCGCAAATCAGAATCTTTTCCGCCGGGATGCCCGTCTGCTGGGCAATCATTGCCCGCACCTGCTCCGCCCAGGTGCCTTCCGTCTTAAACAGATCCTGGCTAAAGATCAGCACCGTATTATCCCCTTCGGTAAATGCCAGGCAGGTGGCGTAAAGGTAGTCCCGGAATCCGGTAGACATACGGCTGGATGTATCGGTGTAGCCTGCCATAGGCACAGAGTTTTCCGGTGTGATCTGCGCTCTGCCAAAGCCTACCTGCAAGCCATCCTTTCCCTCTTTCCCGGATTGTTCCTCACCGCCGCACGCACAAAGGCTCATAGTAAGGCACAAGCAAAGAAATAATGCGATCCATCTTTTCATTAAAGTGCTCTCCTTCATTTTTTACATCTTCTTCGATTTTCCATATCGTATCGCGGATTTCAATCTGCCCACTGGTGGCACTGTATGCCCATTATACTATGTTTTGAGGTCTTCCGCAATACCGGCATATTGGAAATAGCACTTTTCATAATGAATAATCGCTTTTCTGCCCGGTGATTTTTCAAATTCCAATTTAGCGGGCTGTTGCGATAACCACCCTTGATGCACCGAAACCTTGTATAGCACCATCGAAAGTGCGCG
>JAZNRQ010000023.1:0-2815 GCA_045590735.1 Faecousia sp.
CACAACCCAATTGTCATTCCGAGCCAGTGCGCACACTGGCGTGGGAATCTCAAAGAGATACCAATGGTTTTGGAGATTGCCACACCAGTGACATCGGTCACTGGTTCGCAATGACAACAAAGATTGATCTGCTCGCTAAACCGGAATTTATTGATTTTGTTGCAGGACGAGGGTTTTGACCACCACCGGCAGGGCAGGGCCTACGGGACAGCCCACATCCAGATAAGTCTGCTCATCCAAAAGCACCCGGTCAATGCACAAGCAGGGATGCTCCGGGGGCAGCAGCAAGCTGAGCTTTTGTCCCAGTGCCTTTGCCATATCCTCCGCAAGACAGACGATCACCGGGCGATCTCCTACACCCTCCGCGATCTTCTGTGCCAGACGGGACAGGCGACCATAATCTGCCCGCCGGAAGCCCGGAAGCATCAAAACCGCCGTGTCCGTATCCTGACGGGAAAAGCCTTCGTTTATCAGCACCGGTAAGGCATCGCTGTCCTGCTGCTGCCGGTCAAGGAGGATCACCGGCAGATTTTTCAGCGGCAGAGAAATATTCCGGTAAAATACCGTACTGCCGGAAAGCTGCGCGCTGTGGCAGCCGGCACCGATGACCGTCGCCCGGATGGTCTGCTCTCCCAAGCGGTAGGCATCCCGGCACAGTAGGCTTCTTTTGATCCCTTGCCCCAACTGGCCGCCTATATCTCCAAAAGCCCCGGGGGGCTGCAGCGTATCGATACAATCTGCCACACCGCCGGAAAAGGAAATCATATCTGCCTTTTGAATCTCCCAGACGGGGCCGCATTCCTTGGTCCAAAGCCGTTCCAGCAGATCGGTGGCAGGCCGCAGACCTGCCGCCATTTCCAGCGCGTACACAAGGATCTGGGTAATGGCTTCCACCTGCCCCTCAGCCGGATAATCTCCCGGCTGCAGGTCTGTAAGACCCCGGAGAACCGGAGAAACATAAGTGACGGTGCCGTCGCCCCGGAATTTCAGCAGCCGTCCTCCCACATTCAGACAACCGGTGGCGGTGATGCGTCCCTTTTCGATCCGCGCCAGATTGGATGTGCCGCCCCCAATGTCTATATGGAGGAGGGTTTTGCCGGTTTTTCGGGAATATTCCACCGCCCCGGAGCCTTTTGCCGCAAGGATGCTCTCCAGCGCCGGGCCAGCGGTGGCTACCACAAAATCTCCCGCAAAGGCCGAAAGGGCATCCAAAACCTCTTTGGCATTTTCTTTCCGGGATGTCTCCCCGGTGACGATCACTGCTCCGGTGTCCACCTGCTCCGGGCGGATATTTGCCTGCCGGTAAAAATCCTCCAAAAGCTGCCGCACCCCCTGTCCGTCTACCAAAGAATCGTTTGTTAGCGGAGTAAAATGCACGGGAGAGACCTGCAAAAGCTGCCGCCCGGTGATCTGCATTTCCGGTACGGAAAAGCTGCCTGCCCGGTTTTCCACCGTCAGACGGGACAGGATCAGCTGGGTGGAGGTGGTGCCCACATCCAGCCCAACGGAAAGAAGGGTCTCAGACACCGCCTGCCACCTCTTCCAAAATTCTGCGTACCATATAATCCTCCACCGGCAGAGGGTTGGTTTTGCAGCAGGGGTCTTCCAGCACGGTCTTTACCAGTTCGCCATTGCCCCGGATCAGCCGGGGATCAACCCCTGCTTCCCGGAGGGTGCCGGGCATATTCATCTCTTTCCGCAGCCGGATCAGAGAATTTTGCAGATTCCGCACCGCTACCGTCTCCGCAGACCCGGCAATGCCGGCGGCCCGGGCAAGGGCTGCGTATTGTCCTCCGCAAACAAGGCTGTTGCACCGGATCACCGGGGGCAGCAATATGGCGTTGAGCCGTCCGTGGGGCAGGTGACAGATGCCGCCCAGTGCGTGGGCAAGGGCATGACACAGACCCAGACCCGAATGGGTAAAGGCAAGGCCTGCCATGGTGGCTGCCTGATGGACACGACCCCGGACACTGCGGTTGCCGCCGTAGCTGGCAGGCAGATTGGCATAGGCAACGCAAAAAGCCTCCCGCGCCAGTGCCCCGGAAAATGCCCCGGTGCCGGTGGCAACAAAGCTTTCCAGCGCGTGACACAGCACATCAAAGCCCGTATCCGCGATGAGGGATTTGGGAAGTTGCTCCAAAAGAGCTGCGTCCAGAATGGCCATTTCCGGGCGGAGAGATTCGTCCACAATGGGATGCTTTACCTTGCCGTGGGTCAGTACCGCAAAGTCCGTTACCTCCGAGCCGGAGCCGGAGGTGGTGGGGATGGCGATGAGCCGGGGGGAAAGCCCGGAAAAATGCACCATCGCTTTGGCACAGTCAATGGTGCTTCCGCCGCCCAGGGCGATCACCGTGTCCGGGGACAGCTCCCGCAGCTGTGCCGTACCCTCAGCCACCAGCTCCACCGAGGGGTCCGGCTGGATCTTGTGAAAGATCTCCCGTTTCTGCGCGCCGGTCAGCTGTGCGATTTTTTCCGCTGTGCCGTTTTCCATAAAATATGGGTCGCAGACCAAAAGTAAGGTTTTGCAGCCTAGGGTTTTTAATGCCTCCAGGGCATTTTCGCCGGAAACAATCCGGGTCTTGCAAAAAAAGGTTTCCAAAAAACCACCGCCTTCTATCGCCAGTATTTCCATTTCCCGAAAAATAATGTAAAGATTAAATTCCAATTTATCGAGCGATTACAATTTTCGTTGTCATTGCGAACCAGTGACCGATGTCACTGGTGTGGCAATCTAAAAACCAAGTGTTACCAATAGATTGCCACGCCAGTGTGCGCACTGGCTCGCAATGACAATATAGGTTATACGAATTTAAAA
>JAZNRQ010000024.1:0-14282 GCA_045590735.1 Faecousia sp.
CACTGGATCCCACCATCACCGATTTTTATCAGTTCACCAAGGACAGCTTCAAGGTTGAGGATTACAAGTATAATCCCTTCGATTTTGAAATCGAGATGGCTATCTGAGGCGGCCTATGGAACTGATCGTTGCGGTATATGATGATTGGGGCATTGGCAAGGACGGCACCCAGCCGGTTGCCCTGTCTGCGGACAGAAAGTTTTTCCGGGAAACCACCCGGGGGGCGATGGTCATTGTAGGCAGACGCACTGTGGAGGATTTCCCCGGTCAAAAGCCGCTGCCCGGACGGGTAAATGTGGTGCTCTCCAGAAGCTGCAAGGCACTTCCTGGATTTACGGTTTGCGCCACGGTGGAAGAGGCTATCCAAATGGCAAAGACGGCCGAGCGTGCTATGGTCATCGGTGGCGGCAGTATCTACCGGCAGCTGATGCCCTACTGCGATACGGCTTATGTGACAAAGGTTCATTGCAAACCGGAATCGGATACATATTTTCCGGATCTGGATGCATCGCCGGAGTGGAAAGAACCGGAACTGCTTCATTCCGGGGAAGAAAACGGCATTGCTTATGAAATGCTGCGCTATGTAAGACAATAAGTGCTTGCAAATGGAAATAGAGAAAACAGGATGTATCCTTTATGCGTATAAAATATATCTTATCGAAGATCGCCGTCTGTCTTATGGCAGCGGCGGTTTCCCTGTCTGTTTGTGTTGCTGCCAGGCTGACAGCAAACACCCTGCTTCACAGAGAGGTGTTTCGCATTCAGCTGAAGGGGCAGCAGGATGTGAATGTGGAATATGAAAGAACCTATCAGGAACAAGGTGCTGTAGCCAATTTCTATGAAAACGATCGCTGGAATTCGGTGGAAGTAGTTCAGGAAGGGTCTGTGGACACCGGGAAACTGGGTACTTATCAGCTGAAATACTCCGCAAATTACAACGGACATAAGGTGGAAGCCTACCGGAATGTACGGGTGGTGGATACCCAAAAGCCCCGGATCGAACTGGTGGCAGACCCGGAGCGGTTTACATTCCCCAATGAGACCTATGTAGAGGAAGGCTTTTCCGCAACGGATAACCACGACGGGGACCTGACAGAGAAGGTAGAGCGGATCGAATCCCGGGAAAAGATCATTTACAGAGTTACCGATTCTTCCGGAAACACCGCAGAAGTGGAACGCCGCATTTTTTACAACGATCCGGTGATACCGACGATGCAGCTGAAGGGCGGCAAGGTGGTGACCGTCACCCAGGGACAGCCCTATGGTGAGCTGGGTGTCATCGCTATGGACAATTGTGACGGAGACATCTCTGACCGGGTGCAGATTGACGGCACGGTGGACCTGAACACCCCCGGCACCTATACCCTGACCTATACGGTAAGCGACAGCTATGAAAATACGGTTCGGCTGAGGCGGTGGGTAAAGGTAGAACCCTGGTCCGATGCCAATGGTGCGCCGCCTGTGACCGGTGCGCCCAACGGAAAGGTGATCTACCTGACCTTCGACGACGGTCCGGGACCCCATACGGACCGGCTTTTGGATATACTGAAAAAGTATAATGTGAAGGTCACATTCTTTGTGGTGGATACCGGCAATTTAGAACCGATCCGCCGTGCGGCAGCGGAGGGACATACCATCGCCATCCACGCAACCGAGCATACCTACAAAAAGATCTATGCCAGCGAAGAGGCGTATTTTGCGGATCTTTACAATATGCAGTCGGTGATCCGATCCTTGACCGGACAGGAAAGCACGATCCTCCGGTTCCCCGGTGGCAGCTCCAATAAGGTCAGCCGCTTCAACCCGGGTATTATGACCCGCTTAACGCAAGCGGTGGAAGAAAAAGGCTTTACCTATGTAGACTGGAATGTGGATAGCAACGATGCCGGCGGTACCCGGACAGCGGACGGTGTGTTCTGGAATGTGATGACCGGCATCAATGGCAATAAAAAGGATTTCTCTGTGGTATTGCAGCACGATATTAAAGGCTACAGCGTGGACGCAGTGGAAAATATTATTTTGTGGGGGCTTGAAAACGGCTATACCTTCCTGCCGATGGACGAGTACACCCCGGAGTGCCACCATCGCCTGAATAACTGATCAAAATGTCATTTCGTCTTTTGGCGAAATGACATTTTTGCATAAAGTTCAGATTATGCTGGCATAACATAGCGGAACTTGAAATTGAAGCAATTCGTTAGTATATTAGAAGAAAAAAAGGAGTGGTGATATGAAAAAAATCTTTTCTGCCTTCCTGGCAGTTACGCTGCTGCTGACCTTTTGTGCTTGTGGCGCAAAGGAGGAAACTCCCGAAAATACCGAACCGAAGCGGCTGGAAAATATGCCCAAGCAGCTGCTGCGATCTGATGTTGCCAATATGCCCATTGGCAGCGATGATATGACCTATGCACAGCGACGTCAGCTTTGCGTTGACTTTATGGAGCTGCAGGTCACTGCCCAGTGGAAGACCAATCTGGATTTCGAGTTTCAGATGACAAATTACCAAAAGGGAACGATCAAGAGTTTCTCCACAGAGGAGATTTATGGCGGTATCTTTTACCACAGCAAGGGTTTTTCCAATCCCTACCGTTATCTGGAGTACTATGATGAAACCACAGGTGTAATGGATATGGAGCGGGCTATTGCGGAAAACGGTGGTCTGGGGGATGGTGCGGCTGTCACCGATGTGGAGACTGACGCAAACGGGAAAGTGACCTATCAGAAATACCGTAGTATGATGACCATGGGCAACCAGTGCAGCTCTACTACCTGCTGGAGTTGGGGCAGAGTTATCAATTCCGTTGCCTTTGGTGATACCTGCGACCTGAATGTGTATAACGGCTATATCCCTGTAGGTTGCTATTCCTATGGATATGAGCACGAAGGAAAAACCTATGATGCCCTGACCATCCGTGATTTTGGTGTCAAGGATGAAACGAACCCCCTTGGCTATGATACGGACGATGTGATCAACGATTTGGTCGCAGAAAAGGGTGCCAATGCAATGTTTGATTGCTATGCCCAGCTAAAACCCGGCGACTGCCTTGTGAATAAGGGTCACACCCTGATGGTCAAGCAGCTGAGCCTGTATACCGACGGTGAGGGGGCTGTGGACTATAGCCTTAGTGGTGTAGTGGTGTTGGAGCAGACCGAGGCTTGGGCATCGCGGGGGCAGGAAAACGATATTATGTATAAGCAGCAGGGACGGGATCACTATGCTTATAGCTTCCAAAAGCTGCAGGATGAAAGCTACATTCCCTTCACCTTTGCGGAATTGCTGGACCCCAACGATGCGCAGGACAAAAAGCATCTGGACTATTACCATTCCTATGCCGATCAGATTCCCGGTGTAAAGGCACTGTATAATACCTTCTCCTTTAACGATGATGTTCACGGCGACGGTGTGGAAAAGGCCGTTACTTACTGTACCTATGAGGGGGATAGCATTTCCTTTACAGACTTTGCGGCAATGACCGTGGGCTCCAATTATTCCATTTCCGATGCCTTCATTACCGTCATCGATAAGGACGGAAAAGTGCTGCTGGAAAATATCTGGAGAGCAGATTTCTCCAATTACCGTGAAGTAGCTATGCGCGATCACAAGTGCAGTTGGGAAAAAGATGTTGAGGGCAATTTGATCCCGGTCAACGACGGCCTGGAAGAATTTGCAACCGGTGAAAATACTGTAACTGTAACACTGCAGCTTTGTACCGGTGAAAAGCTTACCGCTTACACCGGAACCCTTACAAAATGAGCGTATGGGGTGCGTTTACCAAAACGCACCCCATATTTTGTACAGAAAATCAAATGCCGGTTTATAGAGCTGTTATAATCTTCGTTGTCATTGCGAACCAGTGACCGATGTCACTGGTGTGGCAATCTCCAAATTTATAGGTATCCCTTGAGATTCCCACGCCAGTGTGCGCACTGGCTCGGAATGACAATTGGGTTGTGCGAATTGGAAACAGCTCGATAAACTCCGAATTCGAGGAGATCTCTAATAAATCAGCCCCGATGGGATATTCCCAACGGGGCTGCGTGCTTACTCAATATGGCTGTGGTTATTGATGTGATCCTGGCAGTAGCAGTGATAGCCGCTGCAGCGGGAACAGTACCGGAACTCCAGCTCCGGATGGGATACATCTGTCCGTCCGCAGACGGTACTTTTGTGCATATACTTTTCTTCGGCGGGTTTTGCTTTGAATTGGATCGGCGGTGCCTGGTTTACGGCAGGCTTTGCCTTTTTCCGGCGATACCGCAGGAAGGGGAACAGGTTGCGAATATCGCTGCCTGCAAACAGCAGATAATTCAGAAGGCCCACAAGGGGGAACAGATTTGCCGGGAAAAGCGGCAATCCCTGGATGACCTGAACGGCTACCATCAACAGCCACACCACTGCATAGAACCAAGCTTTGACCGGGATGATGAAAAATACAAGAAAACGACTGTCCGGGTTTGTGGTGGCAAACAGCAAAAGCATACTCAGATGCAGGTAAAATGCCATATTGCTGTAGAGAAGTGCAGTCTCCGCAGTGCCGAAGAGCATTGCAAAGGCATCCATCATAATCACGCCGGAGAAGTAGAAAAGATTAAACTTGAAAGTGCCCAGGCTCAATTCCACATACCGGCTGAGACTATAGAAGAAATAGTAAAAGATCAGCAGTGTAAAAATGTTTCGCTCCGGATTATAGGCAAAAATATAGGTAAAGAGCCGCCATACCTGACCTTGCAGAATCGCTGTTCTGTCAAAGATAAGGATACTGTCCAGAAAAACGCTTTGGGTAACCATATCAACAATATATACGATGGCAGAGGCGATGACCACCCAAAGCATCAGATTCGGGATGCCCTTATTTCGGTGTTTCAAACAGAAACGCTCAAATTTTGCTCGTAAACTACGCAAATGCTTCATCTCCTGAATGGTTTTTCTCTATGATAACAGTTTTGTGAAAAAAAGTCTATAACGGAAATGTGAATTATTCCGGGAAAAAAGGCAAAAAACAGTTGACATTCTTTCAAAAAAGAGTAAAATAGACACGAACTGCATACTAGCCTTATCAAGAGTGGTGGAGGGAACGGCCCGATGAAACCCGGCAACCTGTTTATTCAAGGTGCCAAATCCGGCGGCAACGAAAGATGAGGATTCGATAGAACGCACATCGGATTTCCTCGGTGTGCGGTATTTTATTTGCGTGAAAGGAAAAGCTATGGAAAAAAGACTGTTTACTTCTGAATGTGTCACCTGCGGTCATCCGGATAAAGTGGCAGACTGCATCTCTGACGCTATTTTGGACGCCTGCCTTGCCCAGGACCCCAATTCCCGCGTGGCTTGTGAGGTGATGGTGACTACCGATTTTTGCCTGATTTGCGGAGAGATCACCACAAATGCCACCGTGGACTATGCGGGCATTGCCCGGGAGGTGATCCGCTCCATCGGTTATACCCATCCTGATGCGGGCTTCTGCGCCGATACCGTAGAGATCCTGTGTAAGATCCACACCCAGTCTGCAGATATTGCAATGGGTACCAACGATGAGGTTGGCGGTGCCGGTGACCAGGGTATGATGTTTGGCGGTGCCTGCACCCAGACACCGGAGCTGATGCCCCTGCCTGTGGCACTGTCCAGGGCACTGAGTAACCGGCTGACCCAGTGCGTGGAGAGCAATGACCTGCTCCGTCCTGACGGCAAGACCCAGGTCTCCGTGGAGTTTGACGAAAAGGGCAATGTGATCGGCATCGATACGGTGGTGGTCTCTGTGATGCACACCGAGGATTTCGAGATCAGCGAGCTGCGCCGCTACATCCGGGAGGGTGTCATCGCACCGGTGCTGGAAAAGTATGGTTTCTCTATTGAGGATGTGGCAAATATCCACATTAACCCCACCGGTAAATTCGTTATTGGCGGCCCCGACGGCGACACCGGCCTGACCGGCAGAAAGATCATCGTGGATACTTACGGCGGCTATTTCTCCCACGGCGGCGGTGCTTTCTCCGGCAAGGACCCCACCAAGGTGGACCGTTCCAGCGCTTATATGGCACGGTATATGGCTAAGAATCTGGTGGCGGCAGGACTTGCAGAGCAAGTTCAGGTGCAGCTTGCATACGCTATTGGTGTAGCACAGCCGGTTTCTGTCCGGGTAGACAGCTACGGTACCGGTAAGATCGCTGATGAGGAAATGACCGCTCTGCTGCGTCAGACCTGCGATCTGACACCGGCCGGCATTATTTCCAAGCTGCAGCTGCGCAGACCCATTTACGGCAAGACAGCCCGGGAAGGCCATTTCGGTGCAGAGGACCGTCCCTGGGAGGCAACGGATCTTGCCGAGACGCTCAAAAAGCTGGCTGGATTCTAATTTTAGCAGCGAAGAAGGTTTGTTATGAAAAATAAGAAGATTTGGACGATCCTGTCTATTATTATCTGGTCACTGCAGCTGGCGGCGGAGACGGTGACGGCGGTGCTGGTGATGCGGCTGAATGTGCTGCCCGGAAAATATGTACTGCTGTTGACAGTGATCTTTGCGCTATTGGCAGGTCTCACCGGAGGACTTATGTTCCTGCGGGGAAAAGAGGCTGTAAGTATCGCCCGCAGAATCGTTTCCTGGGTATTGGCGGTACTGATTATTGTTGGCTGCGGTTTTGTGGCAAAGGTGGCGGGAGATACCTACCGCACGCTGCATACGGTGACTACAACACCGGAGGAAACGGATATCAATAATATGTATGTGGTGGTCAGGGAAGAGGATCCTGCCAAGACCATTGCAGATACGGGCGATTACCGTTACGGCATTATTGCGGAATACGATGAGGAGCGGGTCCAAACGCTGATCGCACAGATTGAGGAGCAGACAGGGAAGACCCTTTCTGTTACGTCTTATGAAATGACATCGGCTATGGCAGACGCGCTTTTGAATCAGCAGGTGGATGCGGTGATCGTCAACGGTGCTGCCGTTGCGGTGCTGTCAGAAGAGGAAGCCTATGAAGATATTTTGGATAAGGTGCGTTTCCTCTATTCCGTGCCCCTGATCCAGTTGGATCCCCCGGAGCCTTCCACTGAGCCCACAGAGCTCAGTGTTGAGGAAGTGCGTACTGTAACAAATTCTCCCTTTGTGGTTTACATCAGCGGTTCTGATACCCGGAATAAAAAACTGAAGATCAGCAGAAGTGATGTGAACATTCTGGTGATCGTTAACCCGGTGTCCAAACAGATCCTGCTGCTGAATACCCCCCGGGATTACTATGTGCCGAACCCCAAGGGCAAGGGTAAGTTGGATAAGCTGACCCATTGCGGCCTGTACGGACCGGAATGCTCTATGGAGGCACTGGGTGACCTGTATGACTTGCAGGTGGATTACTATGCACAGATCAATTTTGATGGCTTTGAGACTTTGGTGGATGCGGTAGGCGGTGTGACCATCTATGCAGAACATGCCTTTAAAACGACGAATGGCACCTATATTGCAAAGGGCGAAAACCACCTCAACGGTGAGGAGGCTTTGCAGTTTGCCCGGGAGCGTTACCATGTAAAGGGTGGCGACAATGGCCGTGGCAAGAACCAAATGAAGGTGATCAGTGCCATTATTAAGAAGATGACCAGTGGCACCACCATTATTTCCAAGTATTCTTCCATTCTGAAAAGCCTGGAAGGTATGTTTAAAACCAGTGTCAGTATGGATGATATCAGCCTGCTGGTAAAGATGCAGCTGGATGATATGGCAAGCTGGAATGTCCAGTCCTATGCGGTGACCGGTACCGGCGGCAGAGCCGCCAGTTATTCCTCGCCGGGACACAAGGCGTATGTGATGTATCCGGATAAAGACGTGGTTGCCCACGCTTCTGCGCTGGCACAGAAGGTGCTCAATGGTGAAACACTGACAGAGGAAGATATGGTTCCTCCCGGAACAAAGTAATAAAAAAGAGATCTTTGCAGGACGCAAAGATCTCTTTTCCGTTTATCAATAGCCGAAGAAGGGGAAGCCTTGAAATCCTCCCTGGGAAGAAGGCTGCTGTTGAGGCTGCTGTTCTTCCTGCGAAATGGCCTGTTGGATCTGTTC
The DNA here is from genome assembly GCA_045590735.1 of Faecousia sp. Classification (GTDB taxonomy): domain Bacteria; phylum Bacillota; class Clostridia; order Oscillospirales; family Oscillospiraceae; genus Faecousia. Next base: position 8,052 of record JAZNRQ010000024.1, read on the forward strand.
ACCGACGGTCAGGGTGATCTCCAAGGTCGTTCCCTTCCGGTAGACCTTCAGCTTCAAGGTTTGACCGATCTCGCATTCCCGAACCACCGCAACCAGGTCGGAGGAACCGGAGATTTCCTTGTCATCCACGTGGGTAATGATGTCGTTTACCTGCAGACCGGCTGTGGCGGCGGGACTTTCCGGGGTGATCGCCTGTATGTTGGCACCCTTGGGAATGCCGTGATTTTGGGTTTCCTGACTCACGTCCGTAACGGATACGCCGATATAGGGCTTGGAAATATAGCCGTTTTCAATGAGGCTTTCCACAATTTGACGGATATTGTTCACCGGAATGGCAAAGCCGATGTTGTCGATGGATGCTTCGGAGGCAGAGCTGCTGGAATACTTGGCGTTGGTAATGCCGATCACCTCACCGTAGAGGTTAAACAGCGCACCGCCGGAGTTACCGGAGTTGATGGCGCAGTCGGTCTGCATCAGATTCATCGTCACACCGGTGGAGGTGGTCACCTCACGCTCCAGAGCACTGAGCGTACCGACGGTCAGGGAGAAGGTAAGCTCACCCAAGGGATTGCCGATGGCCAAAACCGTATCGCCCACATTGAGATTTGTGGAATCGCCAATGACTACCGGAGTCAGCCCGGTTGCTTCTACCTTCAGAACCGCAATGTCATTGCTGGCATCGTAACCGATCAGCTCTGCTTCTTTGCTGGTGCCGTCATAGAAGGAGACGGTAATGGAGCTGGAATTTTCGATTACGTGATGGTTTGTCAGAATATAGCCGTCTTCCGAAATGATGAAACCGGAGCCGGAGGCGGCAGAGGTGGTCTGATAGCCCCAGAAATTGGTGGTGATGGAGGTGGTAATGCCTACGGTGGAATTCACATTTGTCGCATACACCTCTGCGGGGGTCATAACCTTATCTGTATCAATCTTTTGGATGTCGATGACGGTATTTTCCCGCTGACCCTCCAAAATTGTAGTGCTGTCGGAGTTGCTTCCCGCACTGCCTTTGCTATCGGGCATCAGCTTAGGCACAACGATAGATGCCAAGGCACCGCCGGCAGTACCCAGGATGCCGCCCAGCAGGGAAGCGCACAGCGCAACCGCAATGAATGCCCAAAGGGGAGACTTTTTCTTTTTCGGTGGCTGGCTGACCGGTTGGGGAACCGGCTCAGGCGCGGGTCGTGAGAATACAGGCTCTTGGGGCGTGTTTTCGTATGTCCAGGGGAATTTATTTTCTTCGTTGCTCATAAATATTCTCCTTTTTGGTTTTTCTGTATTTTACAACAGAATACAAAAATAATGCTGAAAATGATTTAAACAGTTTGTGAATGAATTGTTACATATATCCAGTTTGTGCGAATTTGCATTCCTCATACATTTTTTACGAAAATCGGGACGAAAAATCAAAAAAATCATAGATTATTTCATATTGTATTTCTTGTCGATAAGTGATACTATGTTATAAAACAATTGTATGTGGAGTGTGGACATCTGTAACCCGCTGCGAAAGCATTTCGCAGACAGAAGGGTTGATTAAAATGCTTGCGGATGCTACACTGGGTGAAACATAATGGAGGGTTTGAGATGAAATATATCATTATCCTCGGTGACGGTATGGCCGACGAACCTCTGGAACAGCTGGGGGGAAAGACCCCACTGGAAGCTGCCGATACCCCTCTGATGGATATGCTTGCCGGGATGGGCGAAATGGGACTTGCCAAAACCGTTCCCGATACTATGAAGCCTGGAAGTGACGTGGCGAATTTGGCGGTTCTCGGTTATGACCCGGAAAAGAATTATTCCGGCCGCTCTCCGTTGGAGGCATTGAGTGTCGGCGTGGATATGGCGGAGGATGATGTGGTTTTCCGTGCCAATATCGTGACTCTGACGGAGGAAGAACCTTACCCGGAAAAAACCATCCTTGACCATTCTTCCGGTGAGATCTCCACGGAAGACGCAGATCAGTTGATGGATGCGGTTCGTGACCGACTGACTACAGATGAATTTCAGTTTTATACCGGCACCAGCTACCGGCACATTATGGTGTGGAAACAGGGTCAGGTGCTGGAACTGGAGCAGCCTCATGACCATTTGGGACAGGTGATCGGACCGTATCTTCCCAGGGAGGAAACATTCCGGAAGATGATGAAAAAAAGCTATTCTCTGCTAAACGACCATCCTCTCAATGTGGCGCGCAGCGCACAGGGAAAGAATAAAGCGAATTCTCTGTGGTTCTGGGGTGCAGGAACCAAGCCGTCGCTGCAGAATTTTAAGGAAAAGACCGGTAAGACCGGCGCGATGATCTCTGCGGTGGACCTCTTAAAGGGAATCGCCGCGGGTGCAGGGATGCGGGTGATCGATGTACCCGGTGCCAACGGCTCGCTGCATACCAACTATGAAGGAAAAGCCCGGGCTGCGGTGAAGGCGGTGCTGGAGGATGGCTGCGATTTTGCCTATATTCACGTGGAAGCCCCGGACGAGATGGGTCACCAGGGCAGCATTGAAAATAAGATAAAAGCCATTGAGAATCTGGACAGCCGTGTGATCGCACCGGTTAAGGCGGCAATGGACGCATCCGGCGAGAGCTACAGGCTTTTGATCCTGCCGGATCATCCCACACCCATCCGTTGTCGTACCCATACCTCTGATCCGGTTCCCTATATTCTCTATGACAGTACGAAAGAGAGACGGGCAGTAGCATACTACAGTGAAAAAGAAGCGAAAGCAACAGGAATCTACCAGCCGGAAGGCTATAAACTGATTGAAAAGCTGTTTCAGGAAGTACCCTGATATGGGATCTTCTGATTCACCCCAAAAACCGATTTGCTTGCCATACTGAAACAAAACACCCATATATAGACATATAATACTTACGAAAAGAGAGGTTGATTCATATGTATCAGGTACACTACTTAAACAAAATTTCTTCCAAGGGTACTGCCCTGTGGTCGCAGGATTACCGCATTGTGGAGAATGCGGAGGAGGCACAGGCTATCGTGGTGCGCAGCGCCGCTATGCACGAAATGGAGTTTTCCAAGAATCTGCTGGCAGTTGCCCGGGCAGGTGCCGGTGTGAACAACATTCCTCTGGATCGCTGTGCGGAAGAGGGTATCGTGGTATTCAACACCCCCGGTGCCAACGCCAACGGTGTGAAGGAAATGGCAATTTGCGGTATGCTTTTGGGCAGCCGTGATGTGGTGGGCGGCATCCGTTGGGTGCAGACCATCAAGGACGAGGGGGATGTTGCCAAGAAGGTGGAAAAGGGCAAGTCCCAGTTTGCCGGCAATGAGATTTTGGGCAAGCGTTTGGGCGTCATCGGCCTGGGTGCTATTGGTGGCCCTCTTGCCAATGCTGCCATTGGCCTGGGTATGGAGGTCTACGGCTACGATCCCTACATTTCCATTGCTGCCGCATGGCACCTGGACAGCCACATTATTCCTGTCAAGACTTTGGACGAGATCTACGAGAATTGCGACATTATTACGGTACACGTGCCTCTGATGGACAGCACCCGACACATGATCAATGCCCAGACCATTGCAAGAATGCGTGACGGTGTGATCCTGCTGAACTTTGCCCGGGATGCACTGGTAGACGACGATGCACTGGAAGAAGCACTGCAAAGCGGCAAGGTCAAACGTTATATTACCGATTTCCCCAACGATCGCACCGCCGGTATGGAAGGTGTTGTGGCAATTCCTCACCTGGGTGCATCCACGGAGGAGGCAGAGGATAACTGCGCCATGATGGCTGTCCGTCAGGTGATGGACTACCTGGAAAACGGCAATATCAAAAATTCCGTCAACTATCCCAACTGCGATATGGGTATTTGCACCAAACCCGGCAGAATCGTTGTACTCCACGAGAATATTCCCAATACCATCAGCCGCTTCACCACCGCGATGGGTAGCTACGGTGTCAACATTTCTGATATGCTTAACCGTTCCAAGGGTGAGTATGCAGTGACGATGCTGGACCTGGATGAACCTACTCCTGCTGCCGCTGCTGCAGAGCTGGCAGGTTTGGAAGGCGTTCACCGCGTTCGTGTGATTCGATAAAGAGTAACAGACCTTTATTCATACAATAGATTTACGGCGGGAGTGAACCCCCGCCCTACGGTATCTCCGGAGAGATGCCTGCAGGGCGGGGGCTTGCTCCCGCCGTTTATTGGGAATATATACCCGCTATTTTACAGCTTTTTAGCAGTTATCGGATGTACTGCAGCAATCGTAGGGATTTACATCGCGTTTTTTATCACAGCCCTTGGGGGCAAACTGGGCAGCAGGGAAGGGGATCCGGGAGAACATCTCGCAGGGATCTTCCGCGCAGCCGGGGGTGTCGCAGCACTCCTTGACGGGAATACTGTAATCCAGCACCGGGATCAGAAGCTGTGCGTCCCGTTCCAGGCGAATGATGGAGAACTGTCCCAAGGTTACGAACAGGCGGCGGTTTTCTCCGGTAAGCACCAACTCGTCGTCAAATATCCTGACGATCCCCTCCGGCAGCTGCACCACCGTGGTGTCCCTGCAGGAGCAGTCGCAGATCTCTTGTACCTTGGAGCTGAGCACCATAGGATCCAGCACCTCCACCACGGACACCAATTCGCTAAGTGTCATTAGGCAGCTGCCATATCTTCAAATTTCTTCAGTACCACACGGACATTGCCGTTTTTATTGACCGAGATGTGGTCAATAATCCGGCGCATATCCATATTTGTAACGGTCTCTAATTCCAAAAATCGAAGTATCTCTTTACGGTGTTGCTGAATGATTTGCTCTGCGTTGCTGATGATCTGCGCTGACTGGGTGATCTTTTCTAAATCCAAATCCACAGTCTTCAGTTCTTCCGCAATATCAGCAAGCTTGTCTTTTAGCTCTGCCATACTGATCAGATCATTGGCATACATCTCTTGATACCGGTCCTTTTTGCTCAGCAGTTTTTTCCGCTTGGACTCAATTTCATGCTTAGCCTGTTCCGGATTCTGTGCCTCCGGAAGCTGTTTGTCTAGACTTGCCAAGATGTTTGCCACAAAAATGTCCTTGTCTTCTATCAACGAGGCGAAGTATTTGCGCAGCTCCTCTATCAATTCCGGCTCATCCAGAATCACGCGGTTATCACACTTCTCCGCGGTGTACTGATCGTTGGTAACGCATCGCCAGTATACCCGGGTGTTTACATATGTATAGGTCTTCCGGGTGAATGACCTACCGCAATGTTCGCACTTGATCAGTGTGGAGAATACATGCTTGGAACTGTATCTGGCGTCTCTGAAAGGTTCACCAGAGTCATACTTAGTCCTCCGGGAGTCCATGAGCTCCTGTGCCTTTTGAAAGACCTCCGGGGTCACAATAGCCCAGGACGGACGCTCGTGATAGAAGTGATCTTCTTTGGGAATGTTGACTTGTTTTCCGGTCAAGAAATCTTCGATCTCATACTTGTGGTTGACTAAAACGCCACAGTACAGAGGATTTACAAGTACCCGCCGAACGCCCCGTGCATTCCAGTCATTTCCGTATTTGGTTTTGTCGTTATCTCGGTTTAGGGTCATGCTAATGGTTCGACAGCCTAAGCCCTGTTCGTTGTATAGAAAGAATATCTTACGGACGATTCGGGCTTCCTCGGGGTTGATTTCCAATGTGAATTTGTCGATCCGGTCATAGCCGAATACCCGCTGAGGAACACGACCTTTTTCCGCATTAATCTTTTTGCCCCACTTGACACGCTTGGAAAGGTTGTTGCTTTCCTCCTGCGCCATAGCAGAAAACAGGGTAAGCACGAACTCACTGTCTCCCATAGAATCCATATTGGCTGTGAGAAATAGGGTGTTGATACCCATAGATTTCAACTTGCGGATACTCTGCAGGGCATCCACTGTGTTTCTGGCAAAGCGGCTGATATCCTTAACCACCACCATATCGAACAGACCCAGCTCCGCATCCCGTAAAAGCCGTTTGAATTCCTCACGCTTTTTCAGGGATGTTCCGGTGATGCCTTCGTCCGCATATAAGCGGAATAGTTCATGGCCGTTCCGTTTGGCGTACTCCACAAAGAATTCCTTCTGGTGGATCAAGCTATCAATCTGCTCGACCTTGTCCGTCGAGACACGACAATATGCAGCTATTTTCATTTGTTGGTTGCTCCTTTCTGTCAACCAACCCATATCCTGCTTTTATTATAGCATAAAAAGCAAGAAAGGGGAACGAAAACATTCCCCTTTCCGGATGTAGG
>JAZNRQ010000025.1:0-6471 GCA_045590735.1 Faecousia sp.
CAAAAATCTTTGATTTTTGACGGATGAGGTGGAAATGTAGGTAGATTGCAGCGGTTACGATGGTGCGGTAACACCTCATCAGTCGCCTGCGGCGACAGCTTCTCCTCAAGGAGAAGCCTTTTTAACAGCTCGATAAACCGGGATTTGAAGATCTGGCGGAGCAGCAAAAAACTGTCACCCTGTGCAAGGGTGACAGTTTTTACATTTATTGCTGTGCTTTCTTTTCGTCCTTCAGTGCCTTTTTCATTGTTTTGTAGTCCAGATAGGCTTCGGTCTGCTTCCACTTGTTCTTGCCGTTGACCCACAGTGCCAGTGCTGCAGCAAACAGGATCCATGCCACAATTGCGCCGGTAAACAGGCTGGTAACCAGCGGCAGCTCGTGTGCCTTAATGGTGGTATCCGGTCCGATACCGTTCATAGCAGCGGAATTTGCCAATGCATACAGGTTGTGGTGGCAAGCCTCCCGCATAGCGGATACCATTACAGGATCTTTCTCGTACTTAGGCAGCTCCATCACGATAAACGGCATCATTGCATCGTAGGTGGTAACACCTGCCAGCACACCGTCTGCACCGGTAACCATGGGGGTAATAACATTGTCGGTAATGGACATACCGTTGTTGCCCCACTCACCGCGCATAATGTTTGTCATCAGGCCCTTGATACCGCCGGACCAGACAGCACCCCAGCGGGTATAAGCAGTCATAACACCGTTGGCATCACCGTGCTCGAAAGCAGCCTGATAAGCCTTCAGGTAGATTTCACGGGCAGCCTGCTCGTTGAGCCATACACCCAGACCAATGCGGTCCTGCTCGGAATCGTTCAGGGCGAAGTGCTTGATAACCACATCCACGCCCTTATCCTGGATACCCTTGACCTCAGCAGCGCACACAGCACCGGACAGGAAGCCGTCCTCAGAGTAGTACTCAAAGTTTCTGCCGCCGTAAGGGATACGGTGCATATTGGCACCGGGACCGTACAGACAGGCAACATCCGCTGCCAGGCAGTCATTGCCGATGATATTACCCACCTGGTACATAAGCTCTGCATTAAAGGTTGCTGCCATCACATCTTCAGAGGTAAATGCGGTGGTTTCCACACCCAGAGTAGAGCCGAACAGTGCCACAGTCAGACCCTGAGGACCGTTCTCATCCCGGGAACCGGGTGCATGAACAGATGCTGCAGGCATTCTCCAGTGGAAGCTGTCACCGATCATAGCAACCATCTCATCGAAGGTCAGCTGATCCAGTAAAGTCTGCCACTTGGGATCGTCATAATCCAGACCGATCATTTCCACCAGCTTCACACCGTTCTTTGCGCCCAAAACAGGCATTTCCACAGTGCCGTTTTCCTTCACATACTCTTCTGCGTTATAACGGATCTGCTGCAGGTCCTTGATCAGCAAGTCTGTCAGTTTCAGAACGATCTGCTCATCGGAGGGGTATGTGCCGGTCCAGTCGTTACGGGACAGCCAGGTCACACCCTGACCCTCAGTACCCTTATACAGGTTGGGGTCTGCCAGGGACAGCTGATTTTCGATCTTGGTGCCATTGGCGGAAGTCGCATAGGTCTTGTCGTCAAAGGCTTCCTGGGTGTACTTGAAGGTCATAGCTGCATTGCCGTCAGCGTCCATACGACCCTCGGTGGATTCCACCGTAAAGCCCTTGGCCGCCAGCACATTGTTTGCAGCATTGTGGGAATCGGTAGCAACTGTCAGATAGTAGTCACCGGCATCCAGAATATAGGTGCCTGCACCGTAGGTATCGTAAGCAGCCATATCCCGCTTCTGCACCTCAACCAGAACATTCTGGGAAGCACCGGGTTCCAAAACCTCCGTCTTGCCAAAGCCGATCAGCTGCACAGCAGCCTTTTCCACTTTGTGTTCCTTATCGTAGTCGGTATAGGGAGATTGGGCATAGACCTGTACAGTCTCCTTGCCTGCTACATCACCGGTATTGGTAACGGTTACGCTGACCAGGAACATATCCTGCTTTTCATCATAGGTAACCGCCATATCGCTGTATTCAAAGGTAGTGTAGCTCAAGCCGTGACCGAAGGGGAATGCAACATCGTTGCCGTATGCGTACTGACCTGCATTGCCGGTACCCATAACGAAGTCCTCATAACGGGTCTCATAGTACTTATAGCCCACATAGATACCTTCCTGATAGATCAGGTAAGTTTCCGCATAATCGGGGATATTTTTACCGTCGTAGCCCGCATAGGTAACGGGAACAGCATTCTTCATAGCGGGCGAAGAGAAGTTATCGTAGCAGTAGGTATCCACCAGGCTGCCGGAGGGATTGACCTTACCTGCCAGAATATCGGTGACCGCATTGGTACCGTAAGCACCCACACCGCCGATCCACAGGCAGGCATCGATGCTGTATTCATTGTTCTTCAAAAACTCCACCTGCAGAGCATTGGAGGTGTTGATCAGCAGAATGATGGATTTTACCTTACCGTCTGCCTTCAGCTTGGCAGCGGCTGCCATCATTTCCTTCTCATCCTCGTTCAGGGCCAGGTAATTGGGATCTTCCGCCTTTGCACCCTTGGCATCAGCACCCTCACCGCCGATACGGGAAATGGTCACGATCACTGCATCGCCGTAAGCAGCAATGGAGTTCTTGACCTCATCGGTATATACGCTCCAGGGTGCTTCGCCAATATTGAAGGAGCCCAGCAGTGCTGCGGATTCGCCCTCGCCATAGTCACGGGCATACTTTGCGCCTTCACCGGTCAGATAAAAATCCCACAAAGTAGGATTGACCTCAAAACCGGACTTCTCCAGTGCCACCTTCAGGTTATCGGCCTTAGATGCGTCCACATTACCGGAACCGGTACCGCCGTAAACGATGTTCACGGAGCTGGTGGACAAGGTGCTGACCTTAGAGCCTTCTGCCAAAGGCAATGCGCCATTGTTCATCAGCAGGACCGCGCCTTCCGCTTCCACCTGGTAGCAGATCTTGGCACCGGCATCCAGCCGTGCTGCGTCAGAGTCAAAATCTTCTTTGAAATAAACCGCATTGGGATCTTCATTCACCACATCCCAAAATCTGCCGCCCAGTAACGCTGCAAAAGTATTGTCAAATACCTTTATCGCTGCGCTGCCGCCGGACAGCAGAATCGCAAAGACTAAAAGCAGGATACCCAGACTCTTCCACAGGGTCACCGTTTTGCGTTTTGCTTTCTTATATGCCTTTTTCAGGGCTTTTAGTTGCGCTTTTCTTTCGTCCATAACTTTCCTCGTTTCTGTGCCTTCGCACCGTAATACGGCAAACGGCCTGCCGTGTAAAACGCTCGTGGTTACATTGAGCATTGTAGCATAGCAGGCAGCTTAAATCAAGGTTTTGCCTGTTTTTTTCCGAGAAAACAAAAGATTTTTATGCCCAAAACTGGATATCTGTTGCAAAAACTCCTGTTATAAATTATTTTTATCCAAAATTCGACCGGCCAATATCAATCGACGATTCCGGTTTTGCAGATCTCACGGAAATAATAGCGGCTCTTTTTCCACCGGCACCGGCCGGTACTATGGTCTACCCAGGTCAAGCCGAACCGGGATGCAGGTTGATTTTTTATAAAGCCTATTGACATTTACCGTCTAATGGGTTAGACTATACGTAGAGAGTCTAACCCGTTAGACAAGGAGTGATGATTATGGATACACCAAAAATCTTTGAAAGCGAATACCGTTTTTGCCTGATTATGTGGGAGCATCAGCCGGTAACAGCGGCTGTGCTTGTGAAACTGTGCCAGGAGCAGCTTGGCTGGAAGCGGACCACCACCTACACCGTAATTAAGCGGCTCGGGGAGCGTGGTGTTCTAAAAAACGAGGACGGCACGATCACCGCCCTTGTTTCCAAGGAAGCTGCCCAGCAGCGGGAGCTTAACGAACTGGTGGAAGAAAAGTTTCAGGGCTCTCTGCCCGCCTTCGTCGCCGCCTTTACCAAGCGGCAGGACATTTCCGACAAGGAGCTGGACGAGATGCAGCGTATGATCGACCGCATCCGGGCTGGAGGCTGACTATGACCGAAATTTTCATAAGAATTGTTAATGCAAGCATTGCCGCCAGCTGGCTTGTGCTTGCCATCGTGATTCTGCGGTTTGCCTTAAGGAAAGCACCCAAATGGGTCAGTGTTCTGCTTTGGGGCTTTGTGGCAATCCGGCTGATCTGCCCATTCTCCATTGAAAGTATGTTCAGCCTCATCCCCAGTGCAGAAACCATTCGTCCGGAAATTATGACAGATGCCACACCGGAAATCCATACCGGTATTCAATCTCTGAACAGCATTCTGAATCCCGTTGTTTCCGGTGCTTTTACACCGGAGCCACTGGTGAGTATAAATCCGCTGCAGCTTTGGATTCCTTTGGCGGCAATAGCATGGATCGTTGGCTGTGCAGGTATGCTCCTCTATACCGCAGTCAGTTATTTCTTGTTACAACGCAAGGTTGGTACTGCTGTTCTGCTCAAGAATAATATCTATCAGAGTGAGAATGTGGGCTCCCCTTTTGTACTGGGTATTATCAAGCCGAAAATCTATCTGCCCTTTCATATGGACAGCAAGAATATAGAACACGTTATCTCCCACGAAGAAGCCCACATCCGTCGCAAAGACCACCTTTGGAAACCTTTGGGCTTTTTACTGCTGACGCTCCATTGGTTTAACCCCATTATGTGGCTTGGCTATATCCTGCTTTGCCGGGACATTGAGCTTGCCTGCGACGAAAAGGTCATCAAAGAGCTGGATAACGATTCCAAAGCCGACTACGCCCAGGCACTGGTAGCCTGCAGCGTCAACCGCCGCAGCATCGCCGCCTGTCCCCTTGCCTTTGGGGAAGTTGGTGTAAAGGAGCGTGTAAAATCCATTATGAATTACAAGAAGCCCGCCTTTTGGATCATTGTAGCAGCCATTATCACTTGTATCGTAGTTGCCGTTTGTTTCCTTACAAATCCAGCTGCACGCATCGACGAAAAGCTAAGTGTTTTTATCGATTGCCAGATTGCCGGTCATTTTCAAAACGAAAAATCCGAGGGCAATGCCTGTTGCGTTAATTGGGAAGTTCTCGGCACGAAAAAACGCGGCTCTGTAATAAGTGTATATATGTGGGTTCTATATGAAGAATATAGTCTGCGGGACGGGCAACTGTATAACGAAACCGGCACACACATCGCAACACTCATTACAGTTAAAAAAGAAAATGGCGCATATAAGCTGATTGAATATTGGGAACCCAGGGATGGGGCGTTTTTAGAGCCTGGTATTCGGGAAAAATTCCCCTGGCACTTGCAGCATAAGGCACTAGACTCTCAGCGATATATTCGAAAGCAAAAAGCAGAAAATCTGAAAATTGCCCGGGACTATTTCAGCTTGAATGTTGACACCCCCGTTTCCAATTCCCCTGCCCCTGAATCAAAACTCGTACCATACTACCAGCTCAGTGACGGAACCTGGCAGGCTAAGGGACGAACCTATCAATACCGGCTGGTCATTACCGGACGGATGCACAACGCTGCCAGCGATTCCACCTTTGTGTATTTGAGTAATATCGAGAAGATCACCTTCGACCAAGCTTGGCGGGCGGCAGGCTTCAGCAGTAACACCGAGGACTATTTTTCTTTGGATGAAGCGATACTTGTGGAATGGCTGCAGGGTGATATTACCGAAATAGGCGGTGCGGATCATCCGGCAACCGGTGCGCTAACCGATAGTACTGGCACTATAGTTGCTGTCGAAAATATCGACAATGCCATTTCTAAAACCATTCTTCAAAAGAATGCAGGAGATCGTTTTCCTGACGCAGCCAAAGACTTTATCCCGGTAGAAGCCCACTATATGCTTGGTATTACATCTGCAAGCGGCACACCCGCTGCAACGCAGACCAATTATATGGAGGGGCACACCGTTTATGTCCAGTACGTTTACAACCGATATGGGCATTCCGGCGGTGCGCTGGAAAAGCTGGCAGGTATCGCCACACCGGCTATGATCACATTCACCGGAAATTCCGAAGAAGGATATACCCTAAAAGAATTTTGGGAGCCAACTGGCGGCAGCACTTATGCTGCGCAAATCCGGGAAAAATTCCCTGTGGACATTGCCGATCTGATTTTGAATTCGCAAAAGGTCGATATGGACGAACTGGAATACAAATGTCTGGAAAAAGCACAGCAGGCAGATACGGAAAGCGTGCTGGATAATTGCCTGGAAAATGTGCAGGAATATGTTTCCGGTTTGTTTAACTGAAAAAACAAGGTTCTGCTGCGCAGATTGCGGCAGAACCTTTTCCTATGCGAAGCATATATTTTCCCTTACCGGTTCCCACGGTCATCTTCAAATTCCGGTTTATCGAGCTGTTCAAACTCGCACAACCCAATTGTCATTGCGAGCCAGTGCGCACACTGGCGTGGCAATCTCAAGGAGAATACGGATTCTTCGCTTTCGCTCAGAATGACAAGGTGTATCGAAA
>JAZNRQ010000026.1:0-4625 GCA_045590735.1 Faecousia sp.
GCAAAAGGACAATAAGTTCAAGGGCAATAAGGCCCGTAATGAGGAACAGGAGAAGCTGCGCCGTCTGCAGATGGAGGTGGCAAGAAAAGCTCCCGTTACCGTCAAGATCCCCGACGAAATTACTGTCGGCGAGCTGGCTTCCCGGATGAAGAAGACCGCCGGCGAGGTCATTAAGTGCCTGATGAAGAACGGCGTCATTGCCGCCATCAATCAGACCATCGATTTTGATACCGCCGAATTTGTGGCGGTGGAGCTGGGCTGCAAGGTGGAAAAGGAGATCACCGTCACCATCGAGGAGCGAATCATCGACGATCACCAGGATACCGCGGAAGAGCTGGTGACCCGCGCGCCTGTTGTGGTGGTTATGGGTCACGTCGACCACGGTAAGACCTCCACTTTGGATGCCATCCGCAAGACCTCCGTTACCGCAGGGGAAGCCGGTGGTATCACCCAGCACATCGGTGCTTACACGGTGGATGTAAACGGCAATATGGTCACCTTCCTGGATACCCCGGGTCACGCTGCCTTTACCTCTATGCGTGCCCGTGGCGCAAAGTCTACGGACATTGCTATTCTGGTGGTGGCTGCCGACGACGGCATTATGCCTCAGACCATCGAGTCCATCAACCACGCAAAGGCCGCTGAAGTGCCTATTATCGTTGCTATCAATAAGATGGATAAGCCGGAGGCCAACCCCGACCGGATCAAGCAGCAGCTGACCGAGCACGAGCTGATCCCCGAGGAGTGGGGCGGCGATACCATTATTGTCCCCATCTCTGCCAAGACCGGTATGGGTCTGGACGAGCTGCTGGAGATGGTCATCCTCACCGCTGAGGTGCAGGAGCTGAAGGCCAACCCCAACCGCCGTGCCAAGGGTACGGTTATCGAAGCAAGACTGGACAAAAACCGTGGTCCTATCGCAACCCTTCTGGTGCAGAACGGCACCCTGAACCAGGGCGATATCGTCATTGCCGGCACCGCCGTAGGCCGTGTCCGTGTGATGACCAACGACAAGGGCAGAACCGTCAAGACCGCAGGTCCTTCCGTTCCCGTGGAGATCACCGGCCTTGCGGAAGTTCCCGCCCCCGGCGACGAATTTAATGCCGTTATCGACGAGCGTATGGCAAGAGAGCTGGTGGAGCAGCGTAAGCAGGCCGCCAAGGATGCCGCCGCCAACGCAATGCAGAAGGTCACTTTGGATAACCTGTTCGCCCGGATGCAGGAGGGCGAAATGAAGGAGCTGCCCCTGATCGTCAAGGCTGACGTACAGGGTTCTGCCGAGGCCGTCAAGGCATCTCTGGAGAAGATCTCCAATGAGGAAGTCCGGGTCAAGGTCATCCACGCAGGTGTGGGTGCTATCAACGAAAGCGATATCCTGCTGGCTTCCACTGCCGGTGCCATCATCGTAGGCTTTAATGTCCGTCCCGATGCCGGCGCACAGGCAAGTGCCACCCGTACCGAGGTGGATATGCGGTTCTACCGGGTCATTTACGATGCCATCGACGAAATTGAAGCCGCTATGAAGGGTATGCTGGCTCCCAAGTACGAGGAAGCTGTTATTGGCCACGCAGAGGTGCGTATGACCTACAAGGTCTCTGCCATCGGTACCATTGCCGGCTGTATGGTCAAGGACGGCAAGGTCACCAGAGATTCCCAGGTTCGTGTGCTGCGTGACAACATCGTGATCCACGAGGGCGAGGTTGGCCCTTTGCAGCGGTTCAAGGACGCAGCCAAGGAAGTGACCGCCGGCTATGAGTGCGGTATGAGCATCCTGAAGTTTAACGACATCAAGGAAGGCGACATCTTCGAGTGCTTCGTCATGGAAGAGGTCAAGAGATAATTCAAATTGCAGCACCGCATCCGCGGCGCGGCAATTTCCGCCATACATTCCGGTTTAGCGAGCGATTACAATCTTCGTTGTCATTGCGAACCAGTGCGCACACTGGTGTGGCAATCTCAAAAACCAAGTTGTAACAATAGATTCCCACGCCAGTTTGCGAACTGGCTCGGAATGACAATTGGGTTATGCGAGTTTGGAAACAACTCAATAAACCGGAATTTGAAGAACTATTAAAACAAGGAGGCTGTTTTATGGCATCCAATCGAATTGGTAGAATCAATGAGGAGATCCAAAAGGAGCTTTCCTCTCTTTTGCGCTCCGTCAAGGACCCCCGGGTGCAGGACACGATGATCTCCATTACCCACGTGCAGACCACCCCCGACCTGCGCTATGCCAAGATCTATGTGAGCTTTTTGCAGGAGGATCGGGCAGCAGACGCAATGAAGGGCTTGAAATCCGCCGGTGGCTGGCTTCGTCGGCAGTTGGGCAGTGCCCTGCAGCTGCGCTACACCCCGGAGCTTACCTGGGCGTTGGACGATTCCATCACCTACGGCGCAAAAATGATGGAGCTTATTAACTCTTTAGAGGTTAAAAAAGATGATGACGATGCTTGATGCGGCGACATTTTTAAAGTCCCGGAATCATTTTGTCATTTTGACCCATCTGCGTCCCGACGGGGACACTTTGGGCTCTGCGGCACTGTTGTGCCGGGGTCTGCGACAGCTGGGAAAAACCGCATATATCCTGGAAAATCCGGAGACTACACCCAGGTTTAGCCATTTGGTACAGGGTCTGACCCTGCCGGAGATCCCGGAAAATGCCACGGTTCTTTCGGTGGATGTGGCGGCGGAAAATATGCTGCAGCGGAATCTGCCGAAAAACACCCCCATCGCCCTTCGGATCGACCACCACCGGACAAGCAGCAGCTTTACGGAAATGGAGCTGGTAGACCCGGCAGCTGCCGCCTGCGGACAGATTATATACGATCTGCTGACAGAAATGGGCGCATCCTTGGACGAGCCTATGGCAGAAGCCCTTTACACCGCCATTTCCACCGACACCGGCTGTTTCCGCTTTGCCAACACCCAAAGCCACACTTTGGAGGTGGCTGCCCGGTGTGCAGAGGTGCTGACAGACCTTTACGGTCTTAACCAAAGGCTGTTCGGCAAGGTTTCCCTTGCCCGGCTGCGGCTGCAAAATTACCTGATCGACAATGCCTTTTTCCTGCGAAACGGCACAGCGGTGATCTGCCCCCTGCCTCTGGCTGTGGAAAAGCAGCTGGGTATCACGGAAGACGATACAGAGAATCTCTCCGGCTTTCCCCGGAGTATTGAAGGTGTGCTGCTGGCAGCCACCTTGCGGGAAACAGAGCAAGGCGAAATAAAAATGTCCGTCCGGGCAGCACCGGAATTTGATGCCGGTGCCATCTGCGCCAAATTCGGCGGCGGCGGACACCGGGGTGCTGCCGGTGCTACGGTGAAAATGTCTTTGGAAGAAGCCACCACCGCCCTGAAGGACATATTTGCAAATATTTAAATTCCAATTTATCGAGTTGTTTCGATTGATGCACCGCACCAATACCTTCCCCCGGGGGGAAGGTGGCCGAGCGTAGCGAGGTCGGAAGAGGAATGCGGGCGGAAATCCAATCATTACTGCATAATAGCAGGCTTTTTGCTGACTATCACTGCACGCCATTCCTCTCCCGCCCCTTCGGGTCACCCTCTCCCCGGGAGAGGGTGTATATGAGGTGCAAACGAAAATTTGAAACAGCTCGATAAATTGGAATTTAAAGAACAGGAATGTGGATTATGAACGGAATTGTAATTATCGATAAACCGGAGGGCTGGACCAGTCAGGATGTGGTCAGTAAGCTCCGGGGTGTGCTGCACACCAAGCGCATCGGTCACGGCGGCACTTTAGACCCTATGGCTACCGGTGTGCTGCCGGTGTTTGTGGGTCGGGGCACCCGGGCGGTGGAATTTTTCGAACACGCGGAAAAAACTTATGAAACGGTCTTGCGTCTGGGCATTACCACCGACACGGAAGATATCACCGGAAATGTGCTGCAAAAGCAGGATATAGCCGTCAACGAACAGGATTTTCTGAATATTTTAGAGAATTTCCGTGGAGAAATTCAGCAGATCCCGCCTATGTACTCTGCCCTGAAAGTGGGCGGTCAAAAGCTTTGCGATCTTGCCCGGAAGGGCAAAGAGGTGGAGCGGAAACCCCGAACCATCACCATCCACCGGCTGGAATGTCTGTCCTTCGAGGGAAACCGGGCAACCTTGCGGGTCTGCTGCTCCAAGGGCACCTATATCCGCACCCTGTGCAAGGACATCGGCGAAGCCTTAGGCTGCGGTGGCTGTATGGAAAGCCTGCGGCGGGTGGCTGCCGGTGCGTACACCATTGACGAAGCCATCCCACTGCAGACCCTTGTGGATGCGGACGACCCGGAAAGTTATTTGCGCCCGGTGGACAGTATGTTTGCGGAACATCCGGCAATGACCCTGACCCCTAAGCAGGCACTGCGCTGCCGCAACGGCAACAGCTTTTCCATCGACCTACCGGAAGGTACATACCGTGCCTACGATGAAAATGGAGCGTTTTTAATGCTGGCGAAGGTGGATTCTGGTGTTATGTCAACCATAAAAAGCTTCTTTTCTGTCGAATAATTGTAAAGGAGGGTCATTCGACCCTCCTTTTTTGTTATTCCGAGCAAACACGCAGACGCCGTTTCCCTTGATTGAGAATCAAATTCCGGCTTAGCGGCGAGTCGCCGCGGACA
>JAZNRQ010000027.1:0-11201 GCA_045590735.1 Faecousia sp.
TCGCCGACCTCGTGGAACAGGTTGCTGCGGGTCCAGTCGAAGATGGGCATAAAGTTGTAGCAAATGACCTTGACACCGTACTTGGCAAGATTGCGCATGGTGATCTTGTAGTTTTCGATGTACTGATCCCGGGTGGGCAGACCGATCTTAATGTCGTCGTGGACATTGACGGACTCTACCACATCGATGTTGAAACCATACTTGTCGCACTGTGCCTTGACCTGGGCGATCTCCTGTTCTTCCCAGATCTCACCGGGCATTTTGTGGTGCAGCGCCCAGACGATGCTGGTGACACCGGGGATCTGCTTAATGTCGGCAAGACTGATCTTGTCATTGCCTTCTCCGTACCAACGGAAACCCATTTGCATTGGCATAAGTAGTCCTCCATTTATTATTGTATTATGGGAATAGTTTACCATTTAATAAATGCAATATGAATTGTATTTATTGCTTGCTTTATTGCATTTCTTGCTGTATGATAAAAACGAGGTGAGAAGGATGCGAGAACGTTCTCAACGATTTGATCCAAGACAGGTTATGCAGTCGGATTCTTTTGAGGTTTTTCACTATCGGGATCCCAGACCTGGCTTTGTAGAGGTACATCACCACGATTTTTATGAGGTGTATTTTTTGCTGGGTGGCAAAGTCTCCTATTGGGTAGAGGGGCGGATCATCCACATGACGCCCGGTGACCTGCTGTTTATCAATCCTATGGAGCTGCACCGACCCCTGGCAGATCCGGATGAGCCGGTTTGCGAACGGTTTGTGCTGTGGATCAACCGGGAATATCTGGCGCGCCTGTCTACGGATCAGCTTTCCCTAAGCAGCTGTTTTGATACCACAAGACCGGATCACAGCCACCTGATCCGGCCTACCGGCGGAGAGCGGGCGGTGCTCACGGCCCGGTTGGGTGAGCTGGTGCGGGAGTACTACAGTAAGGATATGGGCAGCGACATCAGTGCGCAGGGGGCATTTTTGCAGCTGATCGTCCAGCTGAACCGGCTTGCCCGGCGGGCAGAAGGCGGCAGGGAAGGAGAACAGCTTTCCGAATTGGTGCGGGGTGCTATGCAGTACATCGGCGAACATATCGGAAAACCGATGTCGCTGGAAGAGATCGCCGGACAGCTGTTTGTCAGCAAATACCATTTGTCCCACGCCTTTTCGGCGGAGGTGGGCATTAGCGTTTACCGGTATATTTTGCTGCGTCGGCTGCTGATGGCAAGGCAGCTGCTTTCTGATGGAGAAGCGGCAGGGCAGGTGTACCGTCTTTGCGGTTTTTCCGATTACACCAGCTTTTACCGGGCATTTAAGTCGGAATATGGAATCAGTCCCCGGGAATTTATCACCGGGGACTGACAGACGGTTTAATGTGCGCTGGCGTTGCGGTACTGCTTGGGTGACATACCGGCGATCCGCTTAAAGACCTTGGAGAAATACTGCACATCCACGATGCCGCAGTATTGGGCGATGGTTTGGATCTGCAGCCGGGTGGTCTTCAGCAGATGCATTGCGTGACGGATCCGCCGCTGATTGATATGATCCGTCAGCGTCACACCCGTTTCCTTCCGGAACAGGCTGGACAAGTAGCTACTGCTGACGTTCAGCGTTTCCGCCAGTGTGCGAAGGCTCAGATTATCCGCAAGGTTTGCGTCGATAAACAGAATGGCCTTTTGCACCGGGGGAGAGTAGTCCTGCATAGAGTGCTTGCGGACCAACCGGCAATAGCCCCGGAACATTTCAGAGATCAGCGGCAGGATCGCCTCCAGGGTATGCACCTGCTCAATGCGGGTGGCATAGTCGGAAGATGTGCGATCCAAATACATAGGATGGACACCACCCTGTTCTGCAGCTTTGCGGAGCAGGGTGTTCATAATAATGCAGTAATTCTTGGCGTTGCGCACTGGGTCGGCAACACGCTGCTCAAAGGAATGGAAGGAGAAATTGGAAAGCAGCATATCGGCTTTGTGGATATGTCCTTTGGAGACAGCATCCATCATTTCGTTTTCGTAGCGGTAAATGCGCTCAATATTTCTTACCTGCAGCTGCATATCGTCTTCGGAGGTGGATTTGAGAATGTCTGCCGGCAGGACGGCATCCTTCTCCACATCCTCCACGGTGATTCCGTTGACACCCCAGAGCCGTTCACCAAAGGCGTCCAGCAAAGCAAACAGGTGGCTGGTTTCCGGCAAAATGGGGATGGCACTGTAGTACCCCTCCATACGCTTCAGATCTGCGGGGGACAGACGGTTTTCTTCTGCCCATTCCAGGAGCTGTTGGCCGGTGGGTGCGGATGTCATATAAGGCCCGATGATCAGTACCACATCTCTGGGGACTTCCGGAAGCAGCATATAGGTATAGTGGCTGTTCAGGCAGTTACTGAGCCGATAAATGATTGCCGGTTGGACAGGGGGTAAATATTCAGACAGGGATTTGTCGGGATCGACAGATGGGTGCAGTGCAATATGGTTCTGGTAGTCGGAATGCTCGGAAATAGGCTTGGAAAGCTCCGCAATGGCAGTATGGATATGGCATTTACGGAAGGTGTCCCGCAGGATCCGCAGCTCGGCTTCGTAAAACATAGCAACTCCTTTCTGCTTTTTTCGCTAAATAAACAAATTACCAAATATTTCTGATTGTATTATAGTACACTTTATTGAAAAACACAACTGATTTTTCACCGGAAACATAAAAAATTTACAAACAAACCAAAAAATTTTACTCACAAAAAGAACTGACCTTCCCGTATAATATACCTATTCACAAGCAAACAAAACGAAAGGAAGGTTTACTTATGAAAACAAAGGAAAAGAATCGTGCTTTTGGCATACGGGATTCTTTGGCGTATGCTGCCGGTGACTTTGGCTGCAATATGAGCTTTGCGCTGAAGGGCACTATGGCAATCTTCTGGACGCAGTTTATGCAGATGCCTTCGATCCTGTATGCCGGACTCTTGCTGCTGGTGCAGATCTGGGATGCTATTAACGATCCACTGATCGGCTCTATCATTGATAATGATAAGCGCACTAATTATAAGCGCGGCAAGTTCCTGGCCTATATTTGGCTGGGCTCTATCGGCCTATTGGTAGCAGGTGCTCTGTGCTTTGTGCCTTGGGTAAAGGATGCAGGGGACATAGTTAAGGGCATCGTGTTTGTGGCAGGCTACATTCTGTGGGATGCTTTTTACACCGTTGCCAATGTGCCTTACGGCAGTCTGCTGAGCCTGATCTCCAAGGACCCGGCTGACCGGGCATCTCTTTCTGCGTGGCGCAGTGTGGGCAGCCTGGTGGGACAGGTGGCTACGATGGTTCTGCTGCCGATCCTGATTTATGATACCAATAATAACATCAAGGGCGAGATGGTATTCATCATTGCGCTGGTAATGGGTATTATTGGATTTATCGCATTCCAGTTTATGATCCGCAATACGGTTATCCGTGTGGATGAAACGGTACAGTGCGGAGAAGAAACCGCAAAATTCAATGTATTGAAGGCTATGGGCAACTTTATTAAGAATCGCCCGGCTGTTGGTGCTACCCTGGCGGCAATGGGTATGTTTGTGGGTATGCAGGGCGCAACCACTGCTGTGACCGTTATGTTCCAGTCTTACTTTAAGAATGTGGCAATGTCCGGTGTGGTATCCCTGTTTGCAATGCTGCCCATCGTATTCTTTACCCCGCTGGCGCGGAAATTGGTGGTCAAGTTCGGCAAAAAGGAACTGGCGACCGTGGGTGCGATCTGCTCTGTAGCTGCCTGTGTGATTATGATGGTGGTGCGGATCTCTCCCAGTGGCACAGGCCTCATCATCTATGTATTGTGCCAGCTGCTCAACTCTTTGGGTATGGGCATTTACTCCACCGTTTCCTGGTCTATGATGGGCGATGCCATCGATTACAACGAGTGGAAGACCGGTAAACGGGAAGAGGGTACGGTATATTCTCTGCACTCCTTCTTCCGGAAGTTGGCCCAGGGCATGGGACCCTCTCTGGCACTGGTGGTTATGGTAGCTTTGGGCTATTCTGAGGTCAATGCCGGCAATCAGCTGTTCTCTGTTGCACTGAATATGCGCTACCTGGTGGCAGGTCTTTACCTGCTCAGCGCAGTGATGATGTTTGTGGGGCTGGCACTGGTCTATAACCTGGATAAGAAGACCCTGAACAAGATGAACGAAGAACTGGACGCCCGGCGTTCTGTAGAGCAGTGATCCGGGAGGTGTGTGAACTATGAAAAAATGGATGGCTATCATTTTGGCAGCAGTTTTGGTGTTGGGAATGTCTGCCTGTACGGTCAATAAGACAGAAGTGTCCGTGCTTTGGAGCGATGACGGCGTAGTCAAGACCCCGGACAGCCTGATCAACGCAATGGAGCGGGCAATGTATATTGAAAATATTGATTACGCGCACTATGGCGCAAAGGGCGACGCTGCAGTACAGCTGGAGCAGGTCAAGCAGGTACTGGAAACGGGCTGTTCTGCGCTGGTGGTGGAGCTGGTAGATGCTTCTGATGCACAGGCTGTCGCGGATCTGGCAAAGGCGAAGAATGTCCCTGTTGTGTTCTTTAACTGCGATGTGGATACTGCCGTAGTAGAGTCCTATGAAAAGGCTGCCCTTGTTCGTATCGATACCGCTTCTGCCGCAAAGGTGCAGGGCGAAATGATCGGAACGGTTTTGGCAAAAGCACCGGGCGCACTGGATAAACTGCTGAAATCCAAAACCAACTTTGAAAAGGCAGATCTGGACGGAGACGGCAAGATCAGCTACCTGGCACTGGGCAATGTGGAAGATGCGGTGGCCAATGTGGATCAGATGCTGGCCGATGCCAAACTGGCAGCACTTGTCAAGGTAGAGGCAGAAGGCGTTTCCCAGCTGACTGTACACGAATATGTCAAGAAAAAGGATACCTACGGACAGATGAAGACCACTTCCGGTGAGGTCGTAGAGATGATCATTGCCGAAAATGATGTAGATACCATGGAAGCTCTGATGGAGCTGCAGGCTTTGGGCTTTAACAAGGATAAGCTGGCAACCCACTGTGTTACGATCTACACCGTCGGTTCGGATGCGGACTATAAGGCAAAGGTGCTGGCAGGTAAGCCGGAAGGCGCACTGGACAGCGAGTCGGTCCAGAAGTACTTTGCTGAGCAGAAGGCATTGGCAGATCTGACCACGGTAGAGGTGGACAAGGATCTGGAAAAAATGCAAAGTCAGATGGATGTGTTGGTGTATAATACCCGCAATGTGATTGATGCTGGCCGGATCACCGGTTCTGCAGTGGAGGATTACGATGCGGTGGCGGCGGCTGTGGCAAAGGCTGTGGTTTCTCTGCTGAAGGGCAAAGCACCGGAGCAGAAGACACAAAGCATTTCCTACACCACCTATGGCGAGTAAAATTTCTGTGTGAAACGATTTTTGGAGGAACCATTTTGAGAAAAGTAATTGATTTAAACCGTAAATGGGCATTTACCAAGCAGGCGGAAGCGATCCCTGAGACAATGCCCGAAAAGTGGAATTATGTAAACCTACCCCACAGCTGGAATGCCATTGACGGACAGGACGGCGACAACGATTATTACCGGGGCATCGGCTACTATGCCAAGACCTTGAACAAGCTGAGCCTGCCGGAGGCAGACCGCTACTATTTGGAGATCAATGGTGCAAATTCTTCCGCCGATGTGTATATGAACGGCAAGAAGCTTGCCCATCACGACGGCGGCTATTCCACCTGGCGGGTGGACATCACCGAGGAGCTGGGGGTTAACAGCCTGCTGGTGATCACTGTGGACAACAGCCCCAATGAGATCGTTTATCCCCAGATGGCGGACTTTACCTTCTACGGCGGTCTGTACCGGAATGTAAAGCTGATCTGTGTCAAGGAAAGCCACTTTGATCTGGATTACTACGGTGCTCCCGGCATCAAGGTTACTCCTGTTGTGGAAGGCACTAATGCCAATGTGGAGATAGAGGTTTTCGTTACCAACAAAAAGCCCGGTCAGACGGTTCGCTATACTGTTTACGATGCCCAGGAGAATGTTGTTACACAGGCAGAGTCCGCTGAGACGATTGCCAACTTTACCATCGAAAATGCTCACCTGTGGCACGGACGCAAAGACCCCTACCTGTACTGCTGTGAGGCAGAGCTTGTGGAAGAGGGAATTGTAATCGACAATGTCTGCACCCGCTTCGGCTGCCGCAGCTTCAAGATCGATCCCAACAACGGCTTTATCCTCAATGGTGAGGAGTACCCCCTCCGGGGCGTATCCCGGCATCAGGACCGCTGGGGCATCGGCAACGCTTTGCTACCGGAGCACCACGAAGAGGATATCGACCTGATTATGGAGGTAGGTGCGACCACCATTCGTCTTGCTCACTATCAGCACGATCAGTATTTCTACGATCAGTGCGATGAAAAGGGCCTTGTGATCTGGGCGGAGATCCCTTATATCTCCAAGCACATGCCCACCGGTCGGGAGAACACCATCAGCCAGATGAAAGAGCTGATCAGCCAGAATTACAACCACCCCAGCATCGTGGTTTGGGGTCTTTCCAATGAGATCTCCATCGGTGGTTCCACTGAAGACCTGCTGGAAAACCACCGGATCCTGAACGATCTGTGTCACCAAATGGATAAGACCCGTCTGACCACTATTGCGGCGGTTTCTATGTGTAAGATGGATGATCCCTATCTGCAGATCCCGGATGTGGTGTCCTACAACCACTATTTCGGTTGGTACGGCGGCGAGACCGATATGAACGGTCCCTGGTTTGATAAATTCCACGCAATGCATCCCAACATTCCCATCGGCTGCTCGGAGTACGGCTGTGAGGCACTGAACTGGCACACCTCTGATCCCCGTCAGGGCGACTATACCGAGGAATATCAGGCATACTACCACGAGGAGCTGATCCGTCAGTTCTTTACCCGCAAGTATATGTGGGCGACCCACGTGTGGAATATGTTCGACTTCGGTGCCGATGCCCGCGCAGAAGGCGGTGAGAACGGTCAGAACCACAAGGGCCTCGTGACCATGGACCGTAAGTATAAGAAGGATGCTTTCTATGCCTATAAAGCGTGGCTTTCCGATGAGCCCTTTGTTCACCTGTGCGGCAAACGCTATATCTACCGGGTGGAGGATGTGACCAAGGTCACCGTTTACTCCAACCAGCCCAAGGTGGAGCTGTTTGCAAACGGGGTATCCTTGGGTGTGAAGGAAGCGGCAGACCACTTCTTCTACTTTGACGTACCCAATGCGGGCGAGACCAAACTGGAAGCAGTTGCCGGCGACCTGCGGGATGAAAGCCGGATCTGTAAGGTAGACACCTTCCACGAGGAATACCGCCTTGTGGAGGAGGGTGCGATCCTCAACTGGTTTGATGTGGAGGAGCCGGAAGGCTACCTGTCTCTGAACGATAAGATGGGTACTGTTTTGTCTACTGTCCGTGGCAAGCTGATCTTTGCCAGCCTGATGGGGAAGATGATGGGCGGTAAGAAGGACGGCAAAAAGGGCGAAGAACCGGGGAAGGTTATGGGCTTCGAGCTGACCGCGGATATGATGACGATGATGAACGGATTTACCGTGCTGCGGCTGATCACCATGGCCGGCGGTATGATGAATGTTAAGTTCACCAAGGAGCAGCTGCTGGACCTGAACGCGCAGCTCAACAAGATCAAAAGACCCAAGAAGTAAAAAGTAAACGGGCGCCGGTCCATTTTCGTGGACCGGCGCCCAAAAGCCTCACGATACTACCATCCTCAAATTCCAATTTATCGAGCGATTATAATTTTCGTTGTCATTGCGAACCAGTGACCGATGTCACTGGTGTGGCAATCTCAAAAAATCAAGTTGTAACAATAGATTCCCACGCCAGTTTGCGAACTGGCTCGGAATGACAATTGAGTTGTGCGAATTTGAAACAACTCGATAAATTGGAATTTGATGGGTATGGGAGGGATTTTGAGGTGCTGGAATAAAAATTCCTCAGGAAAATGTTGACTTTTTCTAAATTTGGGGTACAATAGTAATGAACTTGAGGGAGTAATTCGGCACTTTCGGTGCTGGGCTTTTCGTCAGATCGGTGCTTTTGCACCCGGGAGGCCTCTAAAGAATGAGACTCATGCGCAAGCCGACGGTGTTTGTGTATGGGTCATTTTATTTTCCTCAAATAAACTGTAAAGGAGCATTTTGATGGACGCAGAGTATACCCGATCAACGCAAGATGTGCTGCAGGAAATGCAGACCAGTGAACAGGGCTTATCCTCCGCAGAAGCTGCCAAGCGGCTGGAAAAGTACGGCCATAATAAGCTGAAGGAAGCGAAGAAGGCCACCTGGCTGCAGCGGTTCTTCTCTCAGCTGAAGGATCCGATGCTGATCATTTTGATGGTTGCCGCGGCGGTATCCGGTTCTACGACCGCAATCAAAAGCATTGGCAATCCCCACGAACTGATGGAAGGCCTGGTAGAGGTCGGTATCATTGTTTTGGTGGTGCTGCTGAACGCGATTCTGGGTGTGATCCAGGAAAGCAAGGCAGAAGCTGCCATTGAGGCATTGCAGACGATGACTGCCGCCACCTGTAAAGTACTGCGTGACGGTCAGCTGACAGTGCTGCACAGCGATGAGCTGGTGCCCGGTGACGTGGTGATCCTGGAAGCGGGCGACAGTGTGCCTGCTGACGGCCGTTTGCTGGAAAGTGCGTCTTTGAAGATCGAAGAGGCGGCACTGACCGGTGAAAGCGTCCCGGTTAATAAGGTTATTGAGATCCTGGGCGTGGATTCCGGAGCGGAGGTTCCTCTGGGTGACCGGAAGAATATGTGCTATATGGGCTCTACCGTGGTTTACGGCAGAGGCAAAGCGGTCATTACCCGCACCGGTATGGATACGGAAATGGGCAAGATCGCCGGTGTTTTGGCGGCTACTGCCGATGAGCAGACCCCCTTGCAGCGGAAACTGGATCAGCTGGGTAAGACCCTCAGCTGGCTGGTGCTGGGTATTTGCGTGTTTATTTTCGCATTCAACCTGATCCGCAGCGGTAACTATACCGATATCGAAAACATTCTGGATACCTTTATGGTGGCGGTTTCCCTGGCAGTTGCGGCAATTCCCGAAGGCTTGGCAACGGTGGTCACGGTGGTGCTTTCCATCGGTGTTACCAATATGTCCAAGCGTAATGCGGTGATCCGCCGTCTGACAGCGGTGGAGACACTGGGCTGCACCCAGGTGATCTGCTCCGATAAGACCGGTACACTGACCCAGAACAAGATGACCGTGGTGGAAAACACCGGCGATACAAAGCTGGTAGCTACCGCAATGGCACTTTGTTCCGATGCAAACCTCAATAATGAGGATCAGGCAGAGGGTGAGCCTACCGAGTGTGCGCTGGTAAACTTTGCCTGCAAGGAAGGCCTGAAAAAGCAGGATCTGGAGGCAAAGACACCCCGTGTGGATGAAGCTCCCTTCGACTCCGGTCGTAAGATGATGTCCACCGTCCACGCTTGTGAAGGTGGCTTTGTGCAGTACACCAAGGGTGGTCCCGATGTGATCCTCAGCCGCTGCACCCATTACTACGAAGACGGCGAAAATAAGCCGATGAGCGATGCCAAGCGCGCCGAAATTCTGGAGCAGAACAAGGCAATGGCAGATAAGGCCCTCCGTGTGTTGGCGGTTGCCAAGCGTGACTGGAGTGAAAAGCCTGCGGACAATACACCGGAATTTTTGGAAAAAGACCTGGTGTTCCTGGGCTTGACCGGTATGATCGACCCGGTCCGTCCGGAGGTGAAGCTTGCCATTGAGCAGTGCCGCGCTGCCGGTATCCGTCCCGTGATGATCACTGGTGATCATAAGGATACGGCTGTTGCCATCGCCAAGGAGCTGGGCATCATTACCGACGCATCCGAAGCCATTACCGGTGCGGAACTGGATAATATCTCTGATGAAGAGATCTGCGAGGCTGTGAAAAAATACGGTGTTTACGCCCGTGTGCAGCCGGAGCATAAGACCCGGATCGTTACTGCCTGGAAGGCAAACGGCTGCATCACCGCAATGACCGGTGACGGTGTCAACGATGCACCCTCCATTAAGTCTGCGGACATCGGCGTTGGTATGGGTATTACCGGTACCGACGTTACCAAGAATGTGGCGGATATGGTGCTGGCGGACGATAACTTTGCCACCATCGTTGCCGCTGTGGACGAAGGCCGCCGTATTTACGATAACATCCGTAAGGCGATCCAGTTCCTGCTGGCATCCAATATGAGCGAGGTGCTGGGTGTGTTCGGCGCAACCTTGCTGGGCTTTGTGCTGCTGGATCCCGTTCATCTGCTGTTTATCAACCTGGTTACCGACTGCTTCCCGGCGTTGGCATTGGGTATGGAAAAGGCAGAGCCGGATACGATGACCCGTCCTCCCAGAAATTCTAAGGACGGCATCTTTGCCGGTGGCTTGGGCTTTGACGTGGTGTACCAGGGCATTTTGGTTACGGTTATCACCATTGTTGCCTATCTGATCGGTGCCACGATGGAGTACGCAATGACAACTTTGGGTGATGCGTACAGCCTGCAAGCGCTGTTTGGCAATTTCTTCGAGTATTTTAAGGGCGGTTTTGCGGCACTGCAGGATGCAGGCAGATCCGGTCACGGTATGACTATGGCATTTTTGACCATGTCCATGTGTGAGATCTTCCACAGCTTCAATATGCGATCCCAGCGCAAGAGCGTCTTTACGCTGCACAGCCACAATAAGGTTCTGTGGGCGGCAATGCTGGGCAGCCTGCTGCTGACCACTGTGGTGATCGAAGTACCCTTTATTGCCGATGCGTTCAAGTTTACAAGCATTGATCTGGCTGAGTATGCCATCGCAATGGTGCTAGCCGTTTTGGTTATCCCCATTGTGGAGATCGTAAAATTCTTCCAGCGTCTGCTTTCTAAGTAATACCTCCCTTAAACGATACAAAATTCCAATTTATCGAGCTGTTTCAAATACGCATTGCACCCTTGCCTCCCTCTCTGAGGGAGGTGGCTCCGCACCAGCGGAGACGGAGGGAGTGTCGTTCTTAAGATAGGACACTCCCCCTGTCAGCATTCGCTGACATCCCCCTCAAAGAGGGGGACAAGATGAGGTGCAAATTAGAATTTAAAGCAGCTCGATAAACCTAAAGTTGAAGAATACAGAAAAGAGGTAGGGGGGTGCCTAAGCGAAGCGACCCCTTTTTTAT
>JAZNRQ010000028.1:0-5039 GCA_045590735.1 Faecousia sp.
AGCGAGTGGCAGCGGTCGGCAAATGTCAAGACGCTTGTCGTTGCAGACATTGCCGGGCACCGCAACAGGGACATCCCAAGGAGAATACGGATTCTTCGCTTTCGCTCAGAATGACAAGGTGTATCGAAACAGCTCGATAAATTGGAATTTAAGGGTTTTGACGCAAAAAAGCCGGTCCTGCCGGACCGACTTTTTATTATTTATTCTGTGCCAGGTAGGCATTTCTACCTGTTTCGTAGAGGTTGTTGCCCTCACTGTCGATAATGACAATAACAGGGAAATCCTCAACCTCCAGGCGGCGGATGGCCTCTGCGCCCAGATCATCGTATGCAATGACCTCGGCCTTCTTGATACACTTGGAAAGCAATGCACCACAGCCGCCGATGGCACCGAAGTACACAGCACCGTGTTCCTTCATAGCGGCAATGACCTCGGGGCTGCGCTTGCCCTTACCGATCATACCGGTCTGACCCTGTGCGATCATAATGGGGCTGTAGGGGTCCATACGGTAAGATGTGGTAGGACCGGCAGAGCCGATGGCTTCACCGGGGCGAGCCGGTGTGGGGCCAACAAAGTAAATAATGCTGTCCTTTGCATCCATAGGCAATTCCTTGCCCTGCTCTACCAGCTCGCAAAGACGCTTATGGGCAGCGTCACGGGCGGTATAGATCACACCGGAGATCAGGCAGCTGTCACCGGAACGCAGCTGACGGGCTTTTTCACGGGTCAGCGGAGTCTGAATCTTAATAGCCATATTAGAGCACCTCCGTCTTATGTCTGGTCACGTGGCAGTTGATGTTGACTGCAATGGGAAGGCCCGCAATGTGGGTGGGGCACTTCTCAATATTGACGCACAAAGCAGTGGTCTTGCCGCCAAAGCCCTGGGGTCCGATACCCAGCTGATTGATCTTTTCCAGCATTTCTGCTTCCAAGTCAGCCCAGAAAGGCTCGGGGTTCCGCTCATCTGCGGAGCGCATCAGTGCCTTCTTTGCCATAAAAGCGGCCTTGTCAAACGTACCGCCCACACCAACACCTACCACGATAGGAGGACAGGGGTTGGGGCCTGCATCTTCCACAACCTTTAGAATGAAATCCTTAACACCCTGCAGACCGTCAGCAGGCTTGAGCATCTTGATCTGGCTCATATTCTCACTGCCGAAGCCCTTGGGAGCCACAGTGATCTCCAGCACATCGCCGGGAACGATGTCGTAGTAGATCATAGCGGGGGTGTTGTCACCGGTGTTCACACGAACCAGGGGATCCCGGACAACGCTCTTACGCAAATAGGCCTCGGTATAGCCCTGGCGGCCACCCTCGTGAATTGCTTCTGCCAACGCACCGTCCACATGGACTTCCTGGCCGATGGTTACGAATACGCAAGCCATACCGGTGTCCTGGCAGATAGGACGGGCAGTTTCGTCCGCGATCTGATAGTTTTCAATGATGCGCTCCAGGATCTCCTTTGCCTGAGGCCAGGTCTCCTGTGCGTAGCTGGTCTCGATGCAGTTCTTCATATCCTGGGGCAGGAAGCAGTTGGCCTCGATACACAGCTTCTTGACCACTTCCGTGATCTTCTGTGCGGAAATTTCTTTCATGACATTCTCTCCTTACTTAGGTACATTGTAAATATTATCCAGCAGATCGCCGTCACGGCTGATGACCTCCGCCACCACCCGGTCTCCCTTAGGCAGCTTTGCAGGCGTGCCGGTGATCCGCTCGGTCTTTTCCTTCAATTCGTGGATGTCAACAACAGGCAAGCCTGCCGCTTTCAGCGATGCGGTCAGTTCCACATTCTTGGGATTCACCGCAATACCGCCCTGGGTAACCAGCACGTCAATATCTTTGCCGGGGGTGGAAATACAGGTAACATGATCGGTAACGATGGGGAGTCTTGCACGGAACATAGGTGCAATGATCATAGACAGCTTTGCACCGGCTGCGGTATCGCTATGTCCGCCGGAGCCGCCCATAATATAACCGTTGGAGTCGGTATGGACATTGACATTAAAGTCCGTATCGATCTCGGTTGCGCCCAAAATGACCACATCCAGACTGTCCACCACCGCACTGCGGCTACTGGGGCTGGCATAGTGCATCGCGCTGATCTCCTGGTGACGGGGATCGGTACGAATGGATTCCACAGCCTTCAAATCGAAGCACTGCACGTCCATCAGGGTCTTAAAGCAGCCTGCGTGGAGCATATCCACCATATAGCCGGTAATGCCGCCAAGACCAAAGCTGCCCTGAATTCCCTTTTCCAGCATAATGTCCTTCAGGAATTTCGCCGCTGCAAGGGATGCGCCGCCAGCACCGGTCTGGAAAGAGAATCCGTCTTTCAGAAGTCCGGAATGCTGGATGACCTGTGCCGCATAGGATGCCATCACCAGACCCACCGGATCACGGGTGATCTGGGTCGTACCGGAAACGATGCCCTTGGGGTTGCCGATGGCATCCACCTGCACCACATAGTCCACCCAATCTTCGGAAATGGAGAAATCCTGCATCGGATAGGGTACCAGATTGTCGGTAATGACAACCACCTTCTTGGCAAACATCGCATCTGCATAGGCATAGCCCAGGCTGCCGCAGGCGGACTTGCCGTACTTACCGGAGCAGTTACCCATAGTATCGGCGGTCGGTGCGGCAATGAATGCCACATCAATGGGGGTCACACCCTTAACGATATCACTGGGTCTGCCACCGTGGGTGCGGAACTGAACGGGCTTTTCCATAATGCCCTCGGAAATGGCTCTGCCCACACCGGCAGCGATATAGTCTGCGGCAATGCCGGTGACCACACCGTTTTTGATATGCTCAAGGATGGGTGTATGTACATCAAACAGAGAAGATGCGTTCACATTGATGTCCCGAATACCCTGGGCAGCAATCTCCTCCATAACCATATTCAGCACAAAGTCGCCGTTACGCAGATGGTGGTGGAAGGAAACGGTCATACCGTCCCGCAGGCCTGCCAGCTTGACAGCCTCCTTGATAGAGCTTACGACTTTACTCATATCAGTTCCCCCTTTCCATACCCAGTGCCTGCGCCATAGCAATGGTCCGCTCAGCACGGGCAACGATGGGCGCGTCGATCATCTTGCCACGCAGTGCGATAGCACCCTTACCCTGTGCTTTTGCCAGGGCGATGGCATCCATCACCTCGTAAGCGTAATCCACCTCTTGCTGGGTGGGGCTGAATACTGCGTTGATAACCTCCACGTGACGGGGAGAAATGGACGCCTTGCCGGTAAAGCCCAATGCCTTGGCAAGCTCTGCATCCTTCACGATACCCTCATCGTCATTGACATCGGTAAAGGGCGTATCATACACATCTACACCGGCAGCCCGGGCAGCAACCACCAGACGGGTACGGGCATATTCGATCTCTCTGCCCTCCTTGGTGCGCTTACACTGCAGATCAGCAGTCAAGTCCTCAGCACCCAGGAACAGTGCTTTCACACGCTTGGTGGCAGAGGCGATAGAGAAGGCATTTTCCACGCCCATTGCCGTTTCGATCAGGGGCATCAGACCCACGGTGTTTTTCTCCATGCCCAGTGCTTCTTCCACCTGGGAAATATAGCTGTCCGCTTCCATCACATCAGCCGCACTGCTTGTCTTGGGCAACAGAACAAGGCCCGGCTTGTAGGGCAGGATCTGGTCAATATCTTTTTTCCAGTAGGGTGTATCAATGGAATTGATCCGGACGATGATCTCACACCCCCGGAAATCCATATAGCGCATAGTATTGCGCACCAAAATTCTCGCCGCATCTTTTTCCGCAGGAGATACCGCATCTTCCAAATCGAAGATCACAGCGTCAGAACCCAGGCAATTACCGTTAATGAGCATATTGGGATTATTGCCCGGTAAAAACAGCATACTGCGACGCATCAGGCATCCTCCCTTCCACGAAGAAGCGCGGTTTCCACTCTGGCGCGGATCACACATTCCAACGCGCCCCGGTCAACCACCCGAACATTGGCTTTTTGCACATCATTTTCCTTCAAAACATCGCCCACCACAGCCATAATCGCGTCACCAAACTGCTGCTTGACCACAGACTCCAGCTGGATATCCAGGCTTTCGGAAGGCTCAATCTCCACATACGCATCGCTGGACTCCATTGTTCCGGCGCAGGCGCATTTTACGATGTCCATCTGTATCCAATCCCCTTTCTCGGTGCGGAACTACCGAATCCACCGGTTTCCACCTTATAACAACTTATACATTGTATATCATAAGTAAAAATATTGCAATTCTTTTTTGAGATTTTCATTGAAAGTTAGCATTGTTTCTGTATAATAGAGGTAGATAGCAACAGAAACGAGGGGATCGATGTGGATATAGAACTGACCGGCACTCTGCGGGGCAGCAAATTGGAAGCCTGGGAAGGGCTTTTGACGAAAGCCGGTTTAGAGCCGGATCTGCAAAAGGATTGCACCGTCTTAATATGGGAAGATTCCCAATTGATCGCCACCGGTTCCCGTTCCGGAAATCTTTTAAAATGCATTGCGGTGGACGATGCCCACCAAGGGGAAGGTCTTACCGCCACACTGCTGACCACCTTACGGCAGGACGCCTTCAGCAGTGGTCACAGCCACCTGTTTTTGTACACGAAGCCGAAAAATCTGTATATGTTCAGATCCCTGTTCTTCTACCCCATCGCGCAGACAGAGCAGGTGCTTCTGATGGAAAACAAACAGCAAGGCATTGAAAGCTTTTTAAAAACACTTCCGGCAGATCCCGCCACCGGTACAGTTGGGGCAGCGGTCATGAACTGCAACCCCTTTACAAAGGGTCACCGATATCTTATCGAAACAGCCGCTAAAGAATGCCTCCGGGTATATGTGTTTGTACTGTCCGAGGATAAGAGCCATTTTTCTGCAGTTGACCGTTTGGAAATGGTAAAGCGCGGCACGGAAGATATTCCCAATGTAAAGGTATTACCCTCAGGTCCTTATCTCATTTCTTCTGCCACCTTCCCCACTTATTTTCTAAAGGACAGGGATGGCGCGGAGCAGGTACATTGTCTGCTGGAT
>JAZNRQ010000029.1:0-2549 GCA_045590735.1 Faecousia sp.
GAAGGTGGCAAAAATCTTTGATTTTTGACGGATGAGGTGGAAATGTAGGTAGATTGCAGCGGTTACGATGGTGCGGTAACACCTCATCAGTCGCCTGCGGCGACAGCTTCTCCTCAAGGAGAAGCCTTTTTAACAGCTCGATAAATTGGAGTTTGAAGATGTAACGATACCGAGCGGCGCAGGGCAAGGACGATTAGATATGCACCGTGGACGCATTGTCTGCGGGCACTGCCCGCTCGGAATTTGAGAAAAAAGCCGCAGCCGGGGAGACCGGCTGCGGCGTAAGATATGAAAAGTTAGTCGATGATAATACCCTGGGGTCTGCGGGTAATGTGCTCCAGCACACGGCAGCAGAGGCAGTGATCGTAGTAACGCTCGATCTCCAACTCGTAGCGGCCGAATTCCCGCTCGTACTGCTTTGCAAGCTCGATGGCCTTGTAGTTTTGACCTTTTGCCTTGGCGATCATAATTTCCGCAAAGCGTTCCACCAGCTCCGCGTGACGGTTCAGGAGCCGCCAGGAGACCGTCTGAGGACGGGTAGGCATATTCAGATGCTTCTTTGCCAGTGCCCGTTCTCTTGCTGCCAGCTCGAAAAGCTTCTCCAACTGGGGGACACGCTCCGGGTCATAGTAGGTGGAGATCCGCTTGTCCTTGGAGCAGGTGCCCTCCATATAGGCAAAGTCGAAGGTGTCACTGATGGCTTTCAGCAGTGTATAAGCATCCTTCCAGTCCTTACCGTAGATATGGCTGAAGTAATCTTCCAGTACCTCGTCAAAGTCGCAATCCCGATCCATCAGGGTGGCGGCATAGATGTACACAGGGAAGCCGTTGGGGAAGGCACTTCTCTGAGAGCCGTCTTCCATACAGCCATGGATGCCCATAACCTTCAGGGAGCGCACATCCTCATAAAGCCGGTGTGCCAAGGCGATTCCACCGGGATCCAGGAACTGGTGCCGCCAGAAATGGTACTCAAAATTGCAGACCGTGCCGGGCCAGATCTTCTTATACTCCCGGAACAGGGCATAGCCTTCCTCTGTGGTAGGCTCTCTCCACTTGTTGCGGGCGTATGGGACCAGCGGCGGGATCTCCGTATCCTCGGTGACGCTGGACTGATAATCTCTGGTAATGGGCGCATAGGTCATTATAAACCGCTTGGGATTCTTGATCCGCACAGTCTCCGGTGCAAAGTAGGTATCCATATAGCTGGAGAAGGTCAGACGGGTAGGCAGGTTCTTGGCGGTGAGCTTCTCGTCGGCTTCGTTCAGCAGTGTCCAGAGCCAGTCCGCAGGCCGCATTTTTATGCAGTTTTCACACTCGCAATGGTTCTTACTGCCGTCGGCCAGGGAAATACGCAGGTAGGTCATATTGGTGTGATTTTCTGCGTAGGAAACGATCTCATCGGTGATCTTGTCCCGCACATCCTGCCGGGACAGGCACACCTGAGTGTAGATAGGTACACCCCGGTGGAAATCCCGCTTGCCGTTGAGCATTGCCAGCATAGACTTGTCAAAGTTCTCGTAGTTACCCAGCTCGTATGTATTTTTGGTGTTGTTGTTGGCAGGGAAGCCGAAGACCTTGCAGGTCCAGCCGTGACCGATGGCGGGCATAATAAGACCACGTCTGTTGACCTCTACCTCACACTGGCGGCGCCACTGGGTCACCTGTGCTTCGTCCGCTTCTTCGGGGATCCGGTTTGCCTCGTTGTAGGGGTGGGCATAGTAGCGGTTGTAGTAGCCCATAGGAATGAACCATTCGATCGCGAAGGTGTTCATCTCCAGCTTGGGATAGTACTCAATGCACTCCAGCATATTATACTGAGCAACGCTGCCTTCGTCACAGAAGCCACGCATCCGGTGGTCTGCTGCCTTGTGGTAGCTTACCGGCTGCAAGGCGTCCACCATCGGTACATAGTCACCGTCGGGACCGGGGTACAGCCACCGGCAGCCGTTTTCCCGGAGCATCCGGTAAACGGAGAAAAGGACAGATCGGGGGTTGGAGCCGGCGATCACACCGCCCTCGGGGGTGGTGTCAATGTGCAAAATGTCGTCCAGCACCACATCCTCTGCCTCGTTAGGCAGCCCAAAATCTTCCAAAAGACCCAGCCGGAAACCGGTTTTTGCCTCCGGGTCATAGAAAATGTCGATCTCGCCACATTCGGGCATCATCATACGCAGGTACTTTTTCAGTTCCTGTGCCGCGTACTCGATTGCGGAATCGTTCCGCAGACGGTAAATAGTCAGCATACAGACAACCTCCGTGTGTTTTTTCTTATCTTATAACATTTCCTGTGTAATTGCAACCAATAAAAAGGCAATCAGATTCCAATTTAACGCTCTGTCGAGCGAATTAAGAATTAAGAATTTAGAATTAAGAATTGTGGTATTTTCCTGAGGAAAATGATTTAAATTGTCGCCAAAGGCGACACGTTCATTCATAATTATTAATTCATAATTATTAATTATTTAGCGAGCAACTGCTCGCTAAATTGGAATTGGTAGCGGTGGATTTGTATTCTTAGATTTCCATAATCGTGCCGGTTTGGAAGGCTT
>JAZNRQ010000030.1:0-4861 GCA_045590735.1 Faecousia sp.
GGTCACATTCTCCAGCAGCGCGTTGCGGCGGATAGCGTTGTAAATATCGGGCTCAGACTCCTTATCCAGGCCGATGACCTTTGCGTAGCAGCCGCCCTCGAAGTTGAAGACGCCGTTGTCGTCCCAGCCGTGCTCGTCGTCACCGATCAGCAGACGCTTGGGGTCGGTGGACAGAGTGGTCTTGCCGGTGCCGGACAGGCCGAAGAACAGAGCGGTGTTCTCACCGTTCATATCGGTGTTAGCAGAGCAGTGCATGGAAGCGATGCCCTTCAGAGGCAGGTAGTAGTTCATCATGGAGAACATACCCTTCTTCATTTCGCCGCCGTACCAGGTGTTCAGGATCACCTGCTCACGGGAGGTGATGTTGAAGGCAACACAGGTGCTGGAGTTCAGACCCAGTTCCTTGAAGTTTTCCACAGCAGCCTTGGAAGCGTTGTAAACAACGAAGTCGGGCTCGAAGTTTGCCAGCTCTTCCTCGGAGGGAACGATGAACATATTCTTAACGAAGTGAGCCTGCCATGCCACTTCCATAACGAAGCGGACGTTCATACGGGTGTCAGCATTTGCACCGCAGAAAGCATCAACAACGTACAGCTTCTTGCCGGACAGCTCCTTCATAGCCAGGTCCTTAACGGTAGCCCACACATCCTCGCTCATGGGGTGGTTATCGTTCTTGAACTCGGGGGAGGTCCACCACACGGTGTCCTTGGAGTTCTCGTCCATCACGATGTACTTGTCGGAAGGGCTGCGGCCGGTGTAGACGCCGGTCATAACGTTGACGGTGTCCAGCTCGGTCAGCTGACCCTTCTCGTAGCCTTCCAGAGCGGGCTCAGTTTCAGCCTTGAACAGCTCTTCGTAGGAAGGATTGTGGATGATCTCGGTGGTACCGGTAATACCGTACTTGGTCAGATCAAGCTTTGCCATAATAGTTACCTCTTTCATTATTATTTTCTTTCAATATACAAGGAAATGCTATATAAAGACATTCCATATCTCGCAATCTTATCATACACTATCAAAAACGAAAAATCAATAAAGAAAGCGTGAATTTTTTCTTTCACAATAGAATTTTTATGATAGAATTATAGCAAATTTGTATTTACATATTGTTTTTTTCGTGTTAAAATGTAGTTGGTGAAGATTTGGATTTTAAGATAAATATGTAAAAACCGGTCTTTGCGCAATGTAAACTAAGGGTCGGCACCTGCCCTGAATCCGGTGCCAAATAAAAAGACCGGAGGTCATACAAAATGGGAAGAAAAGTACAATTTGTGGAAACTGTTCTGCGTGACGCTAACCAGTCGCTGATCGCCACCCGGCTGCCTTTTGAAAAGTTCGAGCCGATGCTGGAGACCATCGACAAAGCTGGCTACTACGCTGCAGAATGCTGGGGCGGCGCTACCTTTGACGTCTGCCTGCGCTATCTGAACGAAGATCCGTGGGAGCGTCTGCGTAAGATCCGCGCCAAGATGCCCAACACCAAACTGCAGATGCTGCTGCGTGGTCAGAATGTTCTGGGTTACTCTCACTACCCGGACGATTTCGTCAAGCTGTTTGTCACCAAGGCTGTAGAAAACGGTATGGATGTGATCCGTATTTTCGACGCCCTAAACGATGTTAAGAATATGAAGGTGGCTATGGAGGCCTGTGTTAACGCCGGTGCCATCGCTTCCGGTACTATCTGCTACACCTCCTCTCCTGTCGACACGCTGGAAAAGAATGTGGCTATGGTCAAGGAGCTGAAGGAAATGGGTGCTTCCACCATCTGCATCAAGGATATGTCCGGCATCATCGGACCCCAGGAGATCTACGACCTGGTTTCCGCCATCAAGGATGCGGTTGACCTGCCCATCGACCTGCACACCCACTGCACCACCGGCCTTGCTTACCCTGTGTACCTGAAGGCTGTGGAAGCCGGTGTGGACATCATCGACACCGCCATTTCTCCCTTCTCCGGCGGCACTTCTCAGCCCGCCACCGAGACCATGGCTTACGCACTGCGTCAGCTGGGCTACCAGGTAGACCTGAACGACGAGTGCACCACCAAGATGGCAAATTACTTTAAGACCGTCCGTGACGAATATATCGCTGACGGCACTTTGATCCCCAAGGCTCTGGCAACCGATACCCAGTGCCTCATTTATCAGATCCCCGGCGGTATGCTCTCTAACCTGATGACCCAGCTGAAGCAGATGGGTGCCCTGGATCGTCTGGAAGAGGTTATGCAGGAGACTCCCAAGGTCCGTGCCGATATGGGTTATCCTCCCCTGGTTACCCCCACCTCTCAGATGGTTGGCGTGCAGGCTGTGAACAATGTGCTGGCAGGCGAGCGTTACAAGCGTGTTTCCAAGGAGATCAAGGCTTACTGCCGCGGCGAGTACGGCACCACCCCCGCACCCATCAACCCCGAGATCCGTGAAAAGATCCTGGCAGGCGATAAGGTCGTTGAGGGTCGCTACGCCGACACCCTGGAGCCCGTTGTGGAAGCTACCCGTGAAAAACTGAAGGGTCTTGCCAAGTCCGACGAGGATGTGCTCAGCTATATCGCCTTCCCCAACCTGGCAGAAAAGTTTATGGAAGACCGGAAGGCTAAGGAAGAAAACGTCTGCACCTACTCCATCGTAGAAGCGTAAGGAGGGTCTACCTATGATCTTGGCACTTACGCAGCAGCAGAATAATATCATTACCATTGCTCTGGTGGCAGTCCTTGCTTTGGTTGTGTTGATTGCTGTGATCTGCAAGGCTGTGAAGAACAAAAAGCCCGCACCGGTGGTGGAAGAAGCACCCGCCCCGGCAGAAGCACCTGTTGCCCCCGGCACTGCCGGTCAGCTGAAGCTCCACGATGTAGAGCCGAAGACTGCCGCTATGCTGATGGCGATCGTTGCCGATAAGATGGGCAAGCCCATCAATGAACTACGTTTCATTTCCATCAAGGAGGTTAAGTAATTATGAAATATAAAATCACTCTCAACGGCCGCACCTATGAGGTGGAGGTCGAAGCCGGCAAGGCTATGCTCCTGGACGAGTACGAAGCCATCGTCCCCTCCGCACCTGCCGCACCTGTGGCTGCACCCGCTGCAGCACCCGCTGCTGAGGCCGCACCTGCTGCACCTGCTGCTCCCGCTGCTGTTACCGGTGCAGGCGAAGCTGTGAACGCACCTATGCCCGGCACCATCCTGAAGGTCAATGTTACTGCCGGTCAGGCTGTCAAGGAAGGCGACGTTCTGTGCGTGCTGGAAGCTATGAAGATGGAAAACGACATCATTGGTCCCAAGTCCGGTACTATCACACAGGTAGTTACCGCCAAGGGTGCCTCTGTTTCCTCCGGTGATCCTCTGGTCGTCATCGGCTAAGGAGGGCACGGAATGGAAATTCTGTATGAAAATTTGCTGAATTTTCAGTGGCAGAATCTGGTTATGATCCTCCTTGGCTGTGTGCTTATCTATCTGGCCATCAAGAAGGAAATGGAACCTTCTCTGCTGCTGCCTATGGGTCTTGGCACCATTTTGGTGAACCTCCCCGGCTCTACTGCCCTGCTTGGCCCTATCAATGAGCTGTATCACGCAGGTATTGCCAACGAGCTGTTCCCATTGCTTCTGTTTATCGGCATCGGTGCTATGATCGATTTTGGCCCCCTGCTGAGTAATCCCAAGCTGATGCTCTTCGGTGCTGCGGCACAATTTGGTATCTTCTTTACCCTCTGTATGGCAAGCATCTTCTTCCCCGATTTCCGGGATTTCTTCTCCATTGCCATCATCGGTGCTGCCGACGGTCCTACCTCCATTGCGGTTGCCAATGAGCTGAATTCTCAGTATGTAGGCGCAATTACCGTGGCGGCTTACTCCTATATGGCACTGGTTCCGGTGATCCAGCCCCCTGTGATCAAGGCGCTGACCACCAAAAAAGAGCGCAAGATCCGTATGCCCTACGAGCAGAAGTCTGTTTCTAAGACTACCCGCATTATGTTCCCCATCATCATCACCATCGTTGCCTCTGCCATCGTTCCCGATGCCACCGCACTGATCGGCTTCCTGATGTTCGGTAACCTGATCCGGGAGTGCGGTGTGCTGGACAACCTTTCCGAAACCGCGCAGAACGCTCTGGCAAACCTCATTACCATTTTGCTGGGCATTTCCGTTTCCTTCAATATGGTGGCTGACAAGTTCCTGAAGGTGGATACCCTGCTGATCATGGGTCTGGGTCTCATCGCCTTCATCGTGGATACCGCCGGCGGTGTGCTGTTTGCCAAGTTCCTGAACATCTTCCTGAAGAAGAAGATCAATCCTATGATCGGTGCTGCCGGTATTTCCGCATTCCCCATGTCCGGTCGTATCGTCCATAAAATGGGTCTTGCAGAAGATCCCCAGAATCACCTGCTGATGCACTCCATCGGCGTCAATGTCTCCGGACAGATCGCCTCCGTCATTGCAGGCGGCATTATTCTGAATATTGCCGCAAAACTTATGGGAGGTTAAGCTATGCACTTTTTAACAAGTCCCTCTTTCCAGTTTGATCCTATGGCATTTGTAGAGAATCTGCAGTATATGGGGATCGGTATGCTGGTGATCTTCGTGGTCATCGGTCTGATCATCCTGACCACCATGCTGATCAACTGGCTGTTTTCTGACAAGTCCTGACTTGTCTTTTGCAAGAATCCGGGGGACGATGCACACATCGTCCTCCCTTTTGGGTAACACAACCTCTTCAAATTCCAATTTAGCGAGCTGTTTCGATTGATGCACCGCACCAATACCTTCCCCCGGGGGGAAGGTGGCCGAGCGTAGCGAGGTCGGAAGAGGAATGCGGGCGGAAATCCAATCATTACTGCGTAATAGCAGGCTTTTTGCTGACTATCACTGCA
>JAZNRQ010000031.1:0-7701 GCA_045590735.1 Faecousia sp.
GACATGGCTACGATCCGACTTTAGGTCAAAACGACCTCCTCCGTATAACGGCTGAGCAGGCTCACCTGTTCTTCCGTCAAAGATGTACCCAGGGACGCCACGGCATTATCAAAGCCAAACTGGTGCAGCGTCACCACATCGATGTTTCCCTCCACCAAAATGATGCAGGATTCTTTTGTTTTCTTGGCAAAATTCAAGCCAAATAAGTTCTTTCGCTTGTTAAAAATCAGTGTTTCATTGGAATTTAAGTATTTGGGCTTGGAATCGTCCAGCACACGGCCGCCAAAGCCGATCACGTTCCCCCGGACATCGATGATGGGGAACATCAGCCGGTTGCGGAAACGGTCATAAATTCTGCCGTTCTTTTCGCCTACCAGGTCTGCGTCCCGCAGTTCCTGATCCGTGTAGCCCTTCTTCCGCATAGCATCCACCAGCGCATTCCAGGAATCCGGTGCAAAGCCGATGCCGAAACGGGTAACGATGGCCTTATTGAGCCCTCTTTTTTTCACATATTCCAGACACTGGGCACCGGCGGGGGTATAAAGCTGTTCATTAAAGAACCGGCCCGCCTCCTTCATCAGTGCCCAAAGACGCTCCTGGGCGTGGTAGCGGCTCTGATATTTCTCGTCCTCCGGCACATCCATACCCACCCGCTGCGCCAGCTTGCGCACCGCGTCCGGGTAGCTGAGTCCCTCGATCTCCATCATAAAATTGATGGCACCGCCGCCCTTATGGCAGCCGAAGCAATAGTAGATTCCCTTCTCCGGCGCAACGGAAAAAGAGGCGGTCTTTTCCCCGTGGAACGGACACAAGCCGAACATATTGCCGCCGGAGCGTTTTAATGTTACATACTGACCCACCACATCCTCAATGGGATTGCGGGCCACCAGTTCATCCAAAAAGGAAGGTGGAAAAGCCATATAACTGCCTCCTCTCTTGTGTTTACTCTACCGGGAAGGCCCGGTATTCCTGACCGATCTCCATACCCTCAACGGTACCGGCGGTCATATCGGTGATCTTATCCAAAAAGCTCTGTGCCTGCTCCCGGGCGACCAAAATCTCCAGCTCCACCTCAGCACCGAACTGGGTGTCCCGGATGATGCCGCCGAAGCTTTCCGTTTCCAGCTTTAAGCGTTCATAATAGGTATAGGGGCAAGGTATGTACAGAACCGTCCATACCCGCTTCATAGATTTGCCTGCCGCATCAATGGCGATCTTCGCACCTTTGGTGTATGCCCGGACAAGACCGCCCGCGCCTAAGAGTGTACCGCCAAAGTAGCGGGTCACCACGCAGACAATATTAAAAAGTTCTTCCTTTTGCAGCACCTGCATCATCGGATTGCCGGCAGTGCCGCCAGGCTCACCGTCATCGGAAAAGCGCATTGCGCCGTCCCGGATGATGTATGCCCAGCAGTTGTGGCTGGCATCGTAGTGCTGCTTTTTCATCTCCTGGATCTTGGCAAGTGCCTCCTCCTCGGATTCCACGCACCATACCCTGCCGATAAAGCGGGATTTCTTTTCTGTAAATTCATCCTCACCGTATCCGGAGGGTACCAGATATTCGTCCAAGCTTACAGCTCCTTTGTGATATACTGTTTGAGTTTTCCATACAAAATGGGATCCAGAACCGCTTCTACCAGTATCCCCTCACCGGTATAGTCCACGGAAATCACCTGGGCACCGCTGTGGAGGGTCTCCACCATACCGCCCATAGAATAGGGCAGCGTCACCTGCACGTGATGGCGGCTATGCCCCAGTGCCCTTTCGATGGCCTGCAGAAGCATTTCCATTCCCTCGCCCTTTGCGGCAGAGATCTTCACCACATCTTCCCCGATGGGAATATCCTCACTGCTCACAAGATCTGCCTTGTTGTAGCAGCGCAAAACCTTTGTGCCCGGTTTCGCCAGTTTCCCGATGAGGCTGTCCACCACCCGGATATGCTCCTCCCGGTTGGGGTCGGCAGAGTCGATGACGTGAAGCAAGAGATCTGCGTATTCCAGTTCTTCCAGCGTTGCCCGGAAGGCATCCACCAAATGATGGGGAAGTTTTGCGATAAAACCTACTGTGTCAGAAAGCACCACATCCAGATTATCCGAAACGTGCAGTTGCCGGGAGGTGGTATCCAGGGTATCAAACAGCCGGTTGTTGGCAGGGATCCCTGCGCCGGTCAACTGATTTAAAAGGGTAGATTTGCCTGCGTTGGTATAGCCTACGATAGCCACCACCGGCACGGAATTTTTCATTCTCCGTTCCCGCTGGACACCCCGGACCTGCCGCACCTGCTCCAGTTCACTTTGTAGCCGTGCGATCCGTTCCCGGATGTGACGGCGGTCAGATTCCAGCTTCGTTTCACCGGGACCACGGGTGCCGATACCGCCACCCTGCCGGGACAGGCTGACACCCATACCGGACAGCCGGGGCAAAAGATATTTATACTGGGCAAGCTCTACCTGCAATCTGCCCTCCCGGGTCTTTGCCCGCTGGGCGAAAATATCCAAGATCAGAGCACTGCGATCCAGCACCGTAACACCTAAAATTTCCTCCAGTGCACGGATGTGACCGGGAGAAAGCTCATTGTCAAAGATGACCATAGTGGCTTCGGTAAATTCCACCAGCATCCGTACTTCCTGGGCCTTGCCCTCACCGATAAAGCTGTGGGAATCCGGTGCGTGCCGGTTCTGCAGGATCTTTCCGGTGCAAAAGCCACCGGCAGTTTCCAAAAGCGCTTCCAGCTCCTCCAGGGTCTCGTCGGTAGCGGTCTGGTCAGCACGGAAACAATCCGCATTCAGACCCACAAGCACCGCACGCTCGGGGGCAGTCTTTTCAAAATTCGATTCCATATATAAGCGATACTTCCCCTTATATTAATTCATCTTATATTATAACACATAAATGCAAGTCTGTACAACATTTTTCAAAGAAAAATTTTAAAATCTTCTTGTCCTTTCTGCAGTTGCCACAGCTTCAAATTCCAATTTATCGAGCTGTTTCAAATTTGTATAACCCAATTGTCATTGCGAGCCAGTGCGCACACTGGCGTGGCAATCTCAAGGAGAATACGGATTCTTCGCTTTCGCTCAGAATGACAAGGTGTATCGAAACGGCTCGATAAACCGGAATTCGATGCACAAACCGCTCCCCGAACCGGGGAGCGGTTTGGAATTATTGGTTTAATGCGGAAACCGCATCGTGGGCAGTTTTCTGGAGAATTTCAATTTTTTCTTCTGTCAGGCTGCAATCGATACCTGCGTATGTATACTTAGGTCGGAATGTATTGCCGATGCAGCTCTGCCCGGTAATGCACTCAAACCAGACGCAGGCATTGAGGTACTGACCTCCACCGATGTCGCCGTCGTGACCAAAGTCGTCATAGACCTCCATTCCCTTCAAGCGGGTACACATCGTCATTTTTTCCATAGGAAGACCTGAAATGGGTGTTCTGAAAATTTCCAGATCCCGCACCGGTTCCCAAGCATCGCCGCAGGGCACTACTTTTAAATTGTGCCTTTTGGATACCTCTTGGGAAACATACTTGATATTCTGATACATCGCTGTACGCTGCGCCACATCCTGCATAGTGTAGGTGCTGGTGGAATAGCCGGGTTCTACCGCCCAATTTTGCTGCCAGTAATAGTCAGACAGTGGATACTGCCCCCGCACATATTCCACAAGATTTGTCAGGTAGGGTTCTGTCGTGGCAAGGGATTCTTCCTTGGTGGGCTTGTTGTAAGAGCCGGAATTATTCTTG
The DNA here is from genome assembly GCA_045590735.1 of Faecousia sp. Taxonomy (GTDB): domain Bacteria; phylum Bacillota; class Clostridia; order Oscillospirales; family Oscillospiraceae; genus Faecousia. Next base: position 3,749 of record JAZNRQ010000031.1, read on the forward strand.
AAGCTGAGGATGTCCCAATTGCGCATTTGCAGAGCCTGCTCCAGCGTACAACCGGCAATTTCGCTTCTTCCCTCGGAATTGACGGTGAACAGTTGGTACTTTGCAGCACCTTCCTGGTGCCACTGCCAATACATCTTGGGAGTACAGCCGGAATAGTACAGATTGCAAACATTGGCATTTTTATAGCCTGCCGCCGCCAGCAGACCGTAAAGCTCATCGGTCCAGTAATAGCAGGAGCTATCACCGATAAAGAGAATATTCATAACATCATCTCCTGAAGGATCTTCCTTTTGCATAATACCGGAGGGCAGCAGCGTCTCATCGCCGCCTTCCGTAGTTTCTGCCGGAGCTGCCGAGCAACCGCAGAGCAAAAGTCCCATTGTCAAAAAAACTGCAATTATCTTCTTCATAGGATACCTCCAAAAAGACAAAAGCCCACACGGAATCGTGCGGGCTTTACATCTTACTTCAAACCAAAACGCTTGTTGAAACGATCAACACGTCCACCGGTATCAACCAGCTTCTGCTTGCCGGTATAGAAGGGGTGGCACTTGGAGCAGATTTCAACCTTGATGTCCTTCTTGGTAGAACCGGTAGTAAAGGTATTACCGCAGGCGCAACGAATGGTGGTCTGTTCGTAGTTAGGATGGATGCCTTCTCTCATGTTGTTCACCTCGTTCTTCTGAAAAGGGCGCAGTTGCCCTAGCATTCTTTAATCGCCCGAGTATCATAACACATTCAAGTGTTAAATGCAAGCATTTTTTTCGATTTTTTCAGAAATTATTCTCCCGCTTCAGCGATTCCGGAATTTCTCTTTCTTTAAAGTAATAATTCCGGTCCTTTTCCCCTACCGGACGCAGGACCTTACAGGGATTTCCCACCGCCACCACATCAGAAGGAATATCCTTTGTGACCACGCTGCCGGCACCGATCACCACATTATCCCCCACCGTCACACCGGGCAGCAGGATCGCACCCGCACCGATCCAGCAGTTCCTGCCGATCCGTACCGGGGCATTGTACTGATAGCCCCTCTCCCGCAGGTGGGGTTCAATAGGGTGCCCTGCCGTTGCCACCGTCACATTGGGCCCGAACATGGTATTGTCCCCCACATAAATATGGGTATCGTCCACCAGGGTCAGATTAAAATTGGCATAGACATTTTTTCCGAAATGCACGTGCTTTCCGCCAAAATTGGTCCGCAGCGGCGATTCGATATAGCAGCCTTCCCCAATCTCCGCAAACATCTCCCTCAGCATTGCGGTACGCTCCGCAATATGAGAAGGCGGTATCTGATTGAAGGCATACAGTTTATCCAAATATGCCAGCTGCCGTTCCATAATGGATGGATCCGTAGGCAAATACAGCTGTCCGCTGTGCAAAATTTCCTCTACATCCATAATCAAAATGCCCAGTTGCCGCCACGGAACACAGGGACGATCTTGCCGTCCCGGGTGATGGCGTCGATATTCATACTGTCGCAGCCGATCATAAAGTCCTCATGGATCATAGAATCGTTGATGCCCAGCTGACGGCACTGCTCCAGGGTCATATTATGGTGATCCCGGATGGTATCCACATAACCCATACCCATTGCCAGGTGGCAGGAAGCGTTTTCATCAAAGAGGGTGTTATAGAACAACAAACCGCTTTCCGCGATGGGGCTCTTCTGCGGTACCAGCGCACATTCGCCCAGGTAGGCTGCGCCCTCGTCCATTTCCAGCATCGTCTTTAAAAGCTCTGCGCCTACCTCAGCACCGGACTCCACAGCCTTGCCGTTTTCAAAACGGATATAGAAATTGTCGATCAGCTGCCCCTGGTAAGAAAGGGGCTTGGTGGAATAGACGATACCCTCTGCCTTCCCCTTCATGGGAGAAATGAAGCACTCCTCACTGGGGATATTGGGATTGAAGGCGATACCCTGCTTACTGACCTCACGGCCGCCGCAGAATACTGCCTCGGGGATCATACCAACCGTCAGGTCGGTGCCGTTATCGGCAGTAAAGTGAATGGAATCGATCTGCAGGCTATTGAGATACTCACAGCGTTTTTTCAGATCCTTATTGTGCTTTTCCCAGGCAGCAATGGGGTCTGCATCCACACGGGAGGTAGACAAAATTGCCTCCCACAGCTTTTCCACCGCCTGCCCCTTGGAAAGGCCGGGAAACACCTTCTTAGCCCAGGCTACACCGGGTACGGCAGCAATACACCACTGCTGTACGCCCTCCAGCTGATCCCGATAAGGCTTAATGATAGGGTAAGAGATCTGCCGTGCCTTTGCCATCTTCTTCATATTCATCCCCTTCAGGCCATCCGGGTCTTCCGAGATAATATGGATCACGCAGGGTACGATTTCCGCATTGTGCTGATACTTTGCGATCTGCCACTGGGTCACTTCGCCCAGTGCCTTTACGGATCTGTAGCGGGTGTGGATCTTGGCAAGAGGCTGGTAGTTCCACTCCACTGTGACCTTCCGCGCCTTTGCACGGTAAGCCTCTTCCACCACCATCTGTACAAATTCCGGCTGATCCAGCTCTGCGTGAACGATGACCTCCTGTCCCTTCTGGACATTGACGCCGCAGCGGACGATCAGTTTTGCATATTCTCTTAAAACAGTTTTCTTCATTTGCCTGTCTCCTTTTTAATTGATTACCATTATTATAATGTTTTCTCCAAATCCTGTCAAATTCCAATTTAGATCTGTTTCAATCTTCGTTGTCATTGCGAGCCAGTTGGCAAACTGGCTCTCAATCTCAAGGAGAATACGGATTCCTCGCTTTCGCTCAGAATGACAAGGTGTATCGAAACTGCTTGCTAAATTGGAATTTTGCATTGCCTACGGCACAGTTATGCTGTATAATACCCAAAAAGAGGTGTTTTTTATGCTGACACGAAATGAATTTCACGATTTATGCGCGCAAGGTCCGGTGCTGCTGGACGGTGCCACCGGCTCCAACTTGATGAAAGCCGGTATGCCCCGGGGTTGCTGCACAGAGCTTTGGGTGCTGGAGCATCCGGAAGCCCTGACGAAGCTCCAGCAGCAATATGCGGATGCCGGCAGCCGTATCTTATACGCACCTACCTTCCAGGCCCAGCCCATCGCCCTGGAAAAAGCAGGTCTTGCCGACGAAACAGAAAAGCTTAATGCCAAATTGGTGGCACTGAGCCGCAGTGCCGCACCGGAATGTCTCATCGCCGGTGATCTGACCACCCTGGCGGCTTTTACCGACAGCTGGGATCCGGCACAGTTTGACCTTTTGGTAGAAAACTACCGCCGGCAGATCCGGGGTCTGATCGATGGTGGCGCAGACCTTTTGGCAGCAGAAACCCTTTTGTATCCTCAGGAGGCAGAGGCGATCCTTACCGCCGCGGAACTGGAAAGTGCCGGTGCCGCCCTTTATACCTTCACAATGCAGCCGGATGGCTCACTGTTTTCCGGGATGGATGCAGGAAAGGTGCTCGGGGAGCTGGAGCAGGCAGGAGCTGCCGCTGTTGGCTTTAACTGCGTCGCTGCCGATATGATGACCCCCTACTTGGTTGCCAAGCTGCGCCGCAGCGTGAAAGGTCCGCTGGTCTGCAAACCCAATGCCGGTGTCCCGGTGATTGGAGAAGATCAGCTGCCCCATTACGGTATGGGTGCTGAGGACTTTGCCGCCACTGTCCGGGAATGTGCCGCTATGGGAGCTGCTTTCCTGGGTGGCTGCTGCGGCACTACACCGGAGCACATCGCCGCCGTCAAAAATGCACTCCTGTAAAGGATCCAAATTCCAATTTATCAAGCTGTTCAAACTCGCACAACCCAATTGTCATTGCGAGCCAGTGCGCACACTGGCGTGGGGAGCGATGGGAGCGCCGCCTGTGGCGGATGAAGCGACCTGAGCGAGTGGCAGCGGTCGGCAAATGTCAAGACGCTTGTCGTTGCAGACATTGCCGGGCACCGCAACAGGGACATC
>JAZNRQ010000032.1:0-3296 GCA_045590735.1 Faecousia sp.
TCGCACAACCCAATTGTCATTGCGAGCCAGTGCGCACACTGGCGTGGCAATCTATTGGTAACACTTGGTTTTTAGATTGCCACACCAGTGACATCGGTCACTGGTTCGCAATGACAACGAAGATTGTAATTGCTCGATAAATTGGAATTTAATCATTAAAAGAGGGCATATTGCGAATCTATCGCAATATGCCCTTAATATTGATTATTTCAGCATTTCCTGGCTTTTTGAGGTTGGATGCAACTCCGGAAAGCAATCAAGCATATAATCACATTCGTCGCAGCAGATTTCAATGGGATTGCCATCTTTGTCTGTAAAGCTGCCGTTTCCTGGGCAGTCTTTGCTGTGATTTCCGGGAATCAACTGTGTGCCTGTTACATCAGTGAACATTATCATATTCTCCTATATATGGAATGAAAACATTATATAATGCAATGGTCTATATGTAAAGGGAAAAATTAAGATATTATCTCATTAGAACATCAGTTATGGAGAGGTATCTTATGATTCGATTAAATGCAGAAGCTCTTTTAGAGAAGAAGGGAAAAACAAAGTATTGGCTGTATAAGCAGTTGGGTATGAGTTATCAGAATTTCAGCCGTATGCTGAATAACGAAACAAAATCTATTCGTTATGAGAACATTGAAACTATGTGCCAGCTGCTGGAATGTACACCAAATGACTTGTTGATTATAACAGAGGACTAAAGCTGAATTTGTCGAAAAATGCCGGGCTGCGGTTTTACCGCAGCCCGGTGTTCTTATTATCGGAAGAATACAGGACAATGGCTATCATTACTGCCATAACAGCAAGAACCGGAACAGCAAGCAGCGGTATCTCTTCCACCGTTTTTACAGGAGCAGTCTAAAAGCTGCCCCTGTTCTTTTGACGCTATGGTAGTTATTTCTATGATAAATGTCACTTAGTCACGATGTTGTTATCTTTAAATTCCAATTTATCGAGCTGTTTCAAATTTGTATAACCCAATTGTCATTGCGAGCCAGTTCGCAAACTGGCGTGGCAATCTCAAGGAGAATACGGATTCTTCGCTTTCGCTCAGAATGACAAGGTGTATCGAAACAACTCGCTAAATTAGAATTTGAAGATGTAACGAACCGAGCGGGTCAGGGAAGTAACGAAAAGCAATGCACCGTGCACGCATTGTTTGCGGGCACTGCCCGCTAAAGTGGAATTTAGTCAAAGTAATTGAAACAGCGCTTCCTTTTGCTGCAGGACGCTGTCCAGCTGCTGGATGTACTGCTCCGGGAATTTGGGGTTATGGAATCGCTGCAAGCTGCCGTCGGGCAGATTCACCTTGTTCATACCACCGCCGCCCAAAGAGATGATGGAGTGGACTTCCTCCATCATATAGATATTATACAGGCAGTCCCGTTCATTCCGGCTCCAGCCAACATTTTCAAAACTGCCGGACATATATTTCTGCCGGTACAGGTAGTAAGGCTTATAGCCCAAAGACCGCAATGTTTCATTTGCGTATGCCACCATCCGGGTCACCTCTGCCGCAGAGGGCAGCTGCACCTGCTGTTCAAACAGGTCCGCACCCTTCTTCAGTGCCAGGGTATGCACCGTAATATTGGAAGGCTCCAGTGCCGCCACCGCATCCAGGGAGCGGATAAAACCTGCCTCCGTATCGGTGGGAAGTCCGGCGATCAGATCCATATTGATATCCCGGAAACCGGCATTTTGCGCCTGCCGGTAGCTGTCCACCACCGCCTGCGCCGTATGGGGTCTGCCGCAGGCACGAAGCACCGAATCTTCCATAGTTTGGGGATTGATACTCATCCGGTCTGCACCGTGATCAAAGATCACCCGAAGCTTTTCTTCGCTGAGGGTATCGGGTCGTCCCCCCTCCACCGTAAATTCCAGACAGCGGCTTAGGTCAAAGCTGCCGTAAATGGCATCCAGCAGCTTCCCCAGCTGCTTTACAGAAAGGGTCGTTGGCGTGCCGCCGCCGATATAGACGGTTCGAACAGTCTTTCCCGCCTCCGCTGCCAGGCGTCCGGTCAGTGCCAGTTCCCTGCGCAGTGCTTCCAGATAGGGGTCCAGTAACTCCGTCCGCTTGCCGATGCTGCGGCTGACAAAGCTACAGTAGGCGCAGCGGGTGGGGCAAAAAGGAATCCCCACATAAAGGGAAATATCCTCTTTATCCAGTAATTTTTGGGCACGCACCGTAGAACGGGAGCAATCCAGTGCCAATTCCCGCCGGGGCGGTGTCACAAAATACACATCCCGCAGCAGCCGGTCCGCAGAACCGTCCGTGCCTCCCTCCAGCAGGTGCTTTGTGGTGATCTTGGTGGGACGCACCCCCGCCAAAGCTCCCCAGGCAGGTACTGCCTCCAAATGGGGCAGTGCCGCTAAGTACAGGCTTTGCTGCAAGATCCGGCGGCGCAGCTGCACCGTTTCCCGGCAAAGCCGCAGCCGGCGGATAGCTTTTGTGGTCTTTTCCCCGACAGTCACATTCGTGACAGCGGTCATATAAGTCTTACCCCGGTGCAGCGCGGAAACCACAGAGGCCTCCCCCTCCACACCAAACAGAGAAAGGCACAGCTGCTCCACAGCATAGCGGTCCTCGTGACCGCACAGCTCCAGCCGGATCATCGGGGCATAAACGGATTGAGCATCCGCTCTTCATTCAACGTCGTACCGCTGCCGTGCCCCGGCAAAACCCGGTAATCTCCCTCTAAAGCTGCCAGCCGGTCCAGAGAGGTGCGCATCTGCGCCGGGTCACTGTAGGGCAGATCGGTTCTGCCGCAAGTACCGGCAAAAAGGGTATCTCCTGCAAACATCACATCGCCACACACCAGGCAGACACAGCCGGGGGTATGTCCGGGAGTGTGGAGTACCTGCAAGGTTAGACCTGCCAGCTCCAGCGTATCCCCCTCGCCGTAGGTGTGGGTATGGTACACATCCCCGCCGGTAAGCCGGGGGTTCAGACACAGGTCATTTGCGTGAATATAGACCGGACAGCCGGTCTCCTCCGCTATTGTCTTGACACCGCCGATGTGGTCAAAGTGCCCGTGAGTCAGTAAAATAGCGGCTACCTTCTTTCGCAGCAGCCGCAGCTGCTCCAAAAGGTACTCCGGCTCATAGCCCGGGTCTACCACGATACAGCTGTCGCTGCCGTCGCCCCAGGCCATATAACAATTGGTTCGATATGAACCTATTGTAAACACTCTCAGTTCCATAATATAACCTCTTTAAATTCCAATTTATCGAGCAATTACAATCTTCGTTGTCATTGCGAACCAGTGCTCACACTGGTGTGGCAATCTCAA
>JAZNRQ010000033.1:0-6289 GCA_045590735.1 Faecousia sp.
AGCGATTACAATTTTCGTTGTCATTGCGAACCAGTGACCGATGTCACTGGTGTGGCAATCTAAAAACCAAGTGTTACCAATAGATTGCCACGCCAGTGTGCGCTACCCCTCGCAATGACAATTGGGTTGTGCGAGTTTGAAACTGCTCGATAAACCGGAATTTGAAGCGTGAAAATATGCGTAAAAAAGAGGGGCAACACCCCTCCTTTTTGTCTTAACTTTTACTTTTTCAACACTGTGCGGTAGCCCTTTCCGTACTGGACGCAGCGGGATACACGGCTTAAGGTGGCAGAGGAAATATCTGCCTGCTCCATGATCTGATTGTAGGTCTTTCCTTCCATCAGAAGCTTTGCCGCATAGCAGCGTTCCGCCATATTTTCCAGCTCCTTGGCGGTACACATATCCTCAAACAGCGCACGGCACAGACCGGGATCATCAACCCCTGCGATCATTTCCATCAATGCGCTGATATGGCTTTCTTTATCCGGTTGCATAATGATACCCTCCTAGAATTTTTCCTGTGCGCCCTGCAGGAACGCCCGGGTCTTTTCGCTTTGGGGGTTGCCGAAAATCTCATCCGGTGTTCCCATTTCCTCGATGATGCCGTCTGCCATATAGATCACCACATCTGCCACGGACCGGGCAAAGTCCATTTCGTGGGTCACAACGATCATCGTATGACCCCCATCCTTCAGACCACGGATGACCCGCAGCACCTCTCCGGTCAGCTCCGGATCCAGCGCAGAGGTAGGCTCGTCAAAGCACAGGATCTCCGGCTGTAGTGCCAGCGCCCGGGCAATGGCCACCCGCTGCTGCTGACCACCGGAAAGCTGATAGGGGTAATTGCCCATTTTATCTTCCAGGCCCACTTGGGTCAGCAGACGCTTTCCCTGCTCCTCCAGCTCCTTGGCTGCGCCTTTTTTCAGCATTCCCGGTGCCAAGGTCACATTTTGCAAGGCGGTATATTGGGGAAACAGATTGAAATTCTGAAAAACCAGACCGAAATGCAGCCGGTTTTGCCGGATCTGCTGGTCGCTGTACTTTTCCCCTGCCTTGAAAAGGGTCTTATCTCCCACACTGATCTGCCCCGCATCCGGTGTTTCCAGAAAATTCAGACACCGCAAAAGCGTGGTCTTACCGCTGCCGGAGGAGCCAATGATGGCAACCACCTGCCCCGCCTCCAGGGAAAAGCTGACACCCTTTAACACTTTGGTCTTACCAAAGCTTTTCTTTATATCTTTTACTTCCAATACCTGCATAGCTTAACCTCTGAAATAATCCAGCTTCTTTTCCAGCTTTGCAAAAAGCACCGTAAGAAGACCGTTAAAGATCAAATAGAACACGCCCGTGTAGAACAGGGGCCACAGCAGACCCTTTTTAATAAAGGATTCACCTGCCCAAATAATCTCATACACGCTGATAATCCGCGCCAAAGAGGTATCCTTAACCAATGTAATGATCTCGTTGCTCATCGGTGCCATGATCCGCTTGATCACCTGCAGCAGTACAACCTTGAAGAAAATCTGTCCCTTGGTCATACCAAGCACATAACCTGCCTCATACTGTCCGCGGGAAATACTTTCAATACCGCCCCGGTAGATCTCCGAGAAATAGCAGGCATAGTTAATGGAAAATGCCACGATCGTCGCTGTAAAACGGGTCATTTTCGGCAATTCAAAAGACGGGTCTGCCAGCAAGTCTGCCAACAGGTTCGACAGCAGACCCGGTCCGTAGAACATAATGATCAGCTGAAGCATCAGCGGTGTTCCCCGGATCACCCAGACAAAGCACCGCACCACCGCCTTCAGCGGTGTAAAGCGACTCATAGAACCAAAGGAAACCACCAGACCCAGCGGCAGAGAAAACACCAGGGTCAGGGCAAATACCCGCAGGGTTTGCCAAAAACCTTCCAGCAGTTCCAGCGTTACAGGTAGAAACATAATACACATCCTTACAGCATACAAGCAGGGAGGAACAAGCCTCCCTGCAAGATGTTTTTTAACTCTATATTACTCAGCCAGGGTCAGTTCGTACTTATCAGCCAGCGCCTGCAGGGTGCCGTCTTCGATCAGCTTAGCCATAAAGGCATTGAACTTTGCGGTCATATCAGAGTCCTTGCGGAATGCAACACCGTACTCCTCACTGGTCAGGCTGATGCCGGCTGCCAGTTCAGCATAGTCAGTGCCTTCACCGGTCATAGCGTTTGCCATGGTAATATCGATAACACAAGCATCAGAGGTGCCTGCCTTCACTTCCAGCAGTGCAGCAGCCTGGTCCTGAACAGCAATGATGTTCTTAACACCGGCTTCTTCAGCAGCCTTCTGACCGGCAGAGCCGTTTTCTGCTGCAACAGCCAGATCTGCCATATCTGCTGCGCTCTTAACAGAGTCGATCTTGTCAGCCTTCATAACGACCACCTGTGCGTTCACCACATAGGGGTTGGAAACGGAAGCATTGGAAGTAGCTTCCTCGGTGATGGTCATACCGTTCCAGACACAGTCAATATTCTTGGTTTCCAGTTCCACGAACTTCTTGCCCCAGTCACCAATGACAAAGAACTCACACTCTACACCCAGTTCCTTAGCAAACAGCTGTGCAAACTCAGCATCAAAGCCGGTCCACTCGCCGTTCTCGTCCTTGTAGTCCATAGGCTCATAATCGGTAATGCCGACGATCAGCTTGCCGTTACCCTGCACATAAGCCAGGTCGGATGCGGGAGCAGCACCGGTTTCGTTAGGCTCGTTGGTCTGAGCACCGCAGCCGGCGAAGCAAAGGGTCAGCATCATAGCTGCCAAAATCAAAGCAATCAGTTTTTTCATAATAGATCATTTCCTTTCGGTTTGTTTGATAGCTGTATTATACTTTAGTTCGCTAAAGTTGTAAAGTGTTTTTTGCGGTTTTTTGTTTTTTTGGATACTTTGTATATTTTCCCGTAGCCCGCGCCCGAAAAACATAGCCGATTTTACTGTATTTTTTGCCTTTTGCCTATGGAATTTCTCATCCGTTATGTTATAATAAGAAAAAAGAACCCCCTTGCAAGGAGGCAATTCCTATGAAACAGAAAATCCACGGCATTTTTACGATTGTTCTGGTACTGATTTTGGCACTTTCTTTATATATCCCCGTTTCGGCTGCCGATACCGGTGCTGCCGAGGCCATTATTTACGGCTGCACCTACGGTCAAAAGATCGATCTGACCCAGTATAAATTAACGGTAGCGGAGCTGGATACGCTGTACACCGAGCTGTGGGAATCCGGTCAACTGCCCTGGTATGTCAAGGAAAGCTATACCTATTATTATACCGACAGCGGAACGGTCACCGAATTGGAACCGGATCTGCTGCCTGCGGAAGAATTTAACCGGGCAGTCTATGAGCAAAAGCTGGCGCAGATCCTTGCCGCTTGCGTCACGGAGGATATGGAGGATTGGCAGATCGCCCTGTCCCTTCACGATTACCTCATTGTAAATACCGTTTACGATGAATCCCTTGCCGCCAACACCGGCTACGAACTGATGGTCAAGGGCACTACCGTCTGTGCCGGTTACACAGACCTCTACCGTGATCTTTTAAATCGCGTAGGCATCCCTTGTCGCAGTGTCACCAGCGAACCTATGGAACACACCTGGAATCTGGTGTCCCTTGGCGGCAAGTGGTATCACGCAGATCTGACCTGGGACGATCCTACCCCCAACGAGCAGGGTTTCGTCAGTCACAAGTATTTCCTGCGGACTGACGCGGAGATCTCCGCCGGAGAAGAACCCCATCACGATTGGGAATCTGACATTACCTGCACTGACGGACGCTTTTCCGATGCCTTCTGGAAGGATGTGGAAAGTGCCATCCTGTTTAAAGATAAGGACACCGCCTATTTGCTGCGGCACAAGGATTTTTCCAACCGCATTTACCGCCGGGACATCTCCTCGGGAAAAGAAACCTGCATTTATAAGGAAAGCACACCTTATATTAATATCGGTAAGGGTCAGTACTCTTACATCCGTAACGGTCTTTCCTTGTGGGACGGCAGGCTGTGGTTCTGCTCTCTAAACAAGGTGTACTCTATGAAGCCCGACGGCTCGGGAAAACGCACCGAATATGCCTACAATGCCAAAGGAAACGGCCGCTATCTGGCAGGCTGCTATGTAAAAGACGATACCCTGTACTTATCCGCCGCCAACCACGACGGTGAAATGCTTGCAGTGACCGAGCCGCTGAAATCTACCGGCTATCATATTCACGAATATACCCAGACCATCCAGCCACCCACCTGCACCCAACAGGGTTATACCGAATCCCTCTGCGATTGCGGTCTGCGCTGCGACAGCGACCCGGTTGCCCCCGTCGAACATAACTGGCAGCAGCTTTCCGGTTCGCCTGCCAGCTTCTTCGAGGAAGGCTTCAGCGAGGAGCAGTGTTCCGATTGCGGTGAGATCGTCAACCGGCATCTGCCGAAAATGGGCTTCTTTGAATGGCTGTTTCAGCTGATTTTCGGTTGAATTTAACATATTTATCACATAATAACAATTTTTGTAACATATTTTTTCATCTTATCGCAGATGGCTGTTGATTTTTTCCGCCAAATGCGTTATGATAAGCGATGGTAAAAGTATACTCGCAAAGGAGAGGACATAAATGATCATTACTCAGAAAAAACGCATTGAAGAAGTTATGGCAATGGTCGGCGATGCCAAGACTGTCGCCATCGTAGGCTGCGGCAGCTGCGCCCCCGCCTGTCAGACCGGTGGCGAACCTCAGATCGCTGAGCTGACTGCCATTTTGGAGCAGGCCGGCAAAAAGGTGGTTGCTACCACCGTGGCTGACTACTGCTGTATGAATCTGGGCGTCAAGGCCAAGATGAAGCCCGTAGTTGCTGCCAATCCCGACTGCGTTGTATGTATGAGCTGCGGTGACGGTGTGCAGTGTGTCGCCAAAAACGCAGGCTCCATTCCTACATACCCCTCCAACGACACTATGTACCTGGGCGAAGCCGTCCGGTTCGGTGTTTGGGAGGAGGCTTGCCGCTTCTGCGGTCAGTGCGTGCTGGGTCAGACCGGTGCCATCTGCCCCATTACCCAGTGTGCAAAGAGCCTGGTCAACGGCCCCTGCGGCGGTCAGAAGAACGGCAAGTGCGAGGTCAATCCCGAAAACGATTGCGCCTGGATCAAGATTTACGAGCGTCTGCAGGCAACAAATCAGCTGGAGAAGCTGATGCAGACCCGTGAGGATAAGGGCTACGAGAAGGTTGCTTATCCCAGAACTATCAGCCTGAGGGGGAAGAAATAATGAGCGTATTGAAAGAAGCACTGGAAAGCGGCAAGTTTGGCGTAACTGCCGAAATGGCACCTCCCAAAGGTTATGATTTTACCGAGCAGGTGGAGGCCGCTGAGGTTCTCAAGGGTAAAGTCCACGCTGTAAATGTTACCGATATGCAGAGTGCTTGCCTGAAGGCAACCGGTCTGGGTCTTTGCATCAAGCTGAAGCAGGCTGGCGTTGAGCCCATTCTGCAGATGACCGGCCGTGACCGTAACCGTATGGCCATTATGGGCGACATTCTGGCTGCTGCCGGTTTCGGCATCGATACGATGCTGGCACTGACCGGCGACCACCCTGTTGTGGGTGACTGCAAGAACACCAAGCCTGTTTACGACCTGGACTCCGTGGGCATTCTGAAGATGCTCACCAAGATGGAAGAGACCGGCTGCGACTGCGGCGGCAACGAGATCGTGGGCGGCGCACCCAAGTTCTATAAGGGTGCTTCCGTTACCCCTCTGTATGACCCCATCTTCCTGCAGGTGAACAAGCTGCGTCAGAAGGTGGATGCCGGTGCTATGTACATTCAGACCCAGGGTATCTTCGACCTGGATGTTCTGAAGCGTTTCCTGGAAATGGTGGACAAGGCCGGTATCAAGACCCACATTATGGCAGGCATCATCCCCCTGAAGGGTGCAGGCGGTGCTAAGTATATGAATGAGAATGTCCCCGGCATCGCTGTGCCCCAGGATATGATCGACAAGCTGGCTGCTGCCGCTGCCGAGGGTAAGGAAAAGGGCATCAAGGGCCTGCCCGCAAAGCTGGGTATGGAAATGGCTGCCGAGATGATCGCGAAGATCAAGGACGAAAAGCTCTGCGACGGTGTTCATGTTATGGCCATCGGTGCAGAAAAGAATGTGCCCACCATCCTGGATGTGGCCGGCATTTCTGATTAATGTAAATTGGAAAAGCTCGCTGCAAAACGCAGCGGTCTTTTTTCTTTCTGTCACAACCTCAAATTCCAATTTCTCGAGTTGTTT
>JAZNRQ010000034.1:0-10455 GCA_045590735.1 Faecousia sp.
CAATTCCCGAGGATCAGATGGGTCTGGACATCGGTCCCAAGGCTTGCGCAGAGTTCGCAGCAGCTGCCAAGGCAGCTAAGACCGTTGTTTGGAACGGACCTATGGGCGTGTTCGAGAACCCCACTCTGGCAAAGGGTACCACCGCTGTGGCACAGGCACTGGCAGATTCCGACGCCGTGACCATCGTTGGCGGCGGCGACAGCGCTGCAGCTTGCGAGCAGCTGGGCTTTGCTTCCCAGATCACCCACATTTCCACCGGTGGCGGTGCTTCCCTGGAGTTCCTGGAAGGTTTGGAACTGCCCGGCATTGCTTGTCTGCAGGATAAGTAATTAAAAGATCTATGCACCGGGGCGGTGCTGACCGCCCCGGGTTTTCAAAAACCTACGCAACTAAGTTTGTCAATTCGCATCACGATGTGATGTCTACATAAAAGGAGAGAAGAAAAATGAACAGAAAGTACCGTAAGACCGTCATCGCCGGCAACTGGAAGATGAACAAGACTCCCAGCGAGACCAAGGAATTTATGCAGCAGCTGAAGGCAATTATGCCCAAGGGCCGTTGGTGCGATATCGCACTGTGCGTACCTGCCGTCTGCATTCCTGCCGCAGTGCGTGCTATGCGTGAGACCCGTGTAGGTATCGGCGCTGAGAACTGCAACGCCAATCCTTCCGGCGCATATACCGGTGAGATCGCAACCAATATGCTGGTGGATGCCGGCTGTAAGTATGTTATTATCGGTCACTCCGAGCGTCGTGCTATGGGTGTGACCGATGCCGATGTCAATGCAAAGGTGCTGGCTGCTCTGGAAGCTGGCCTGACCCCCATTATGTGCTGCGGCGAAAGCCTGGAGCAGCGTGAAGCCGGTATCACCACTGAGCACATCGCTATGCAGATCAAGCTGGGCCTGCAGGGCGTCTCTGAGGACAAGATCCGCAAGGTGGTCATCGCCTACGAGCCCATCTGGGCAATCGGCACCGGCAAGACCGCTACCCCCGAGCAGGCACAGGATGTTTGCGAGAGCATCCGTGCTGTGGTTCGCAAGCTGTACTCCTCCAAGAATGCCCGTGCAATTTCCATTCTGTACGGCGGTAGTATGAACGAGAAGAACGCTTTCGAGCTGCTGGCTCAGCCCGACATTGACGGCGGCCTGATCGGCGGTGCTTCTCTGGTTCCCGAGAAGTTTGTGCAGATCATCGAAGCTGCCAACCAGCCCACTGCTTAATTTAAGTGAATAGGAAAAGCGTCCTGCAGCTGCAGGACGCTTTTTTATGTGTTGCACATGAAATTTCAATTTCTCGAGCTGTTTCAAATTCGTATAACCCAATTGTCATTGCGAGCCAGTTCGCAAACTGGCGTGGCAATCTATTGGTAACACTTGGTTTTTAGATTGCCACACCAGTGACATCGGTCACTGGTTCGCAATGACAACGAAAATTGTAATCGCTCTACAAACCGGAATTTGAAGATCGCAGTATCGTGACCGAGTGACACGCATCGTAACAATTACCGCCAGGGTATCAGAACGAAACTGTCCGCGGCGACTCGCCGCTAAACTGGAATTTGCGTGGATGATGTTATACCTTTTTCAGTTCCAATGTGGTGGTGGCGAAATCCTCGGTGGCATAGCGCATCTGGAAGCCTCTGCCCATCAGCAGGCTGCCGGGGTAGCGTTTGCCGGTATTTACATCCTCGTAAGTTGCCTCCGGATCCAAACCCTGCAGCCGTACCAGATCTTCCAGCTGCCGGTTATTGCGGATAATGGACAGTACACGGCAGCCCATTACATAGCAGTGGCTCTGATCCTTGGAGACCACCTGCCATACCGTTTCGTTGGATTCAAAGGGACTGCGTAGCCGGTAGAAGTCGCCTTCCCGGATCAGCGGCTGGATCTGCTTTGCAAAGGCGATCTGTGCTTTTGCTTCTTCCAGCTCCTCCTCGGTCATTTGGGCGATGTCCAGTTCATAACCGAACATACCGAAATATGCCACATCCCCCCGGGTCTTCAGGCTGGTGACACGACCTACCTGGTGATTGGGTACGGGACTGACGTGGGCACCCATGGTGCTCAAGGGGTAGCACATAGAGGTGCCGTGCTGGATCTTCAGCCGGGCAATGGCATCGGAATCGTCGCTGGTCCAGATCTGAGGCATATAGGCGAGAACACCGGGATCGAACCGACCGCCGCCGGAATTGCAGCCTTCAAAGAGAATCTCCGGGAACTGCTCTGTCAGCCGGGACATAATGTTATAGTAACCCAAGACGTATGCGTGGTAGAAGCCGTCGTAGGGGACATCGCAGACGGTGCGGTTCATATCCCATTTTACATAGGTGATGTTGGCATCGCGCAGCACATCGCCCACTACCTGCACCACATAGTCGCAGACCTCCGGCTTTGTCAGGTCCAGTACCCACTGGTAGCGGTACTCAATGGGCTCAATCTGCGGTACCCGCACCACCCAGTCGGGATGGGCGCGGCACAGATCAGAATCGGGGCTGATCATTTCCGGCTCAAACCACAGACCAAACTCCATACCCAGTGCGTTGACCTTTTCCGCAAGACCCTTAATGCCGTCGGGCAGCTTTTCCCGGTTCACGAACCAGTCGCCCAGGGAGCTTTTCGCATCGTTGCGCTTGCCGAACCAACCGTCATCCAGCACAAACAGCTCAATGCCGACTTTTTTGGCATTTTCCGCCATTTTTAATAGCTTTTCTTCGTCAAAATCAAAGTAGCAGCCTTCCCAGCTGTTCAGCAAAATGGGCCGCTGCTTGCTTGCCCAGCCGCTGCGCATCAGATGATTGCGGTACAGGTCGTGATACTTTCTGGACAGAGCACCAATGCCTTCACTGCTGTAGCAGATCACGCTTTGGGGCGTGAGGAATTCCTCTTCAGGCTCCAGAAGCCAGCTGAAGGACTGATCGCTGATGCCCTGTTGAATCCGTAGCCGGCCTGCCCAATCCATAAAGGCGACGGTGGAGTGGTTGCCGGAGTAGATCAGGTTAAAGCCGTAAACCTCACCGTGCGTTTCGTCGGCACCGGGGGTGGCCACCATCACGAAGGGGTTGTTCCAGCGGCTGCCCCGTCCGGTGTTGTCGGAAATTTCAACTGTGGCACCTTTCGCCATCAGCGTCTTTTCGATACCCCGCTCACGACCCCAATCACCGCACAGATGGATCAGCTCGTACTGACCCTGGGCCAGGTCTACATTGGCGGAATAGGCGGATTTCAGTTCAATGGGCGCATCAGCCTTATTGACGATCACCGCATTGCGGGCGATCACATCGTACTTTTCAAATACGGTATAGTAAAGCAGCACCTCAAGACCGATGGCATCGTCTGCCAGCAGGATCTCCAGGGTATCTGCCGGTCCGAACAGGGTGGGCATACCCTCCATTTGGAAGGCCTGACCTTCCAGAATACGGCAATCTTTGTATTTGAGTGTTACAATGCTGTTGCCGAGAGCGTTTACCAGCTGCAGTGCCGGATGCCGCTGCTCGGTACGTCCGTAAACGCTGTATTCCTGAGGAAGAGAGCTTAAATGAGGATGCTTCTCGGTGCTGACAACCACCTGAAAAGCAACTTGCAGCAGTTCTGCATCCTGGGTATAGTCACAAACGGCGATCTTCTTTCCAAAATGGAAATTCAGAAGATCTTCCTCTTGGTTGCGATACATCACATAGCTGGCATTTTCTGTCTGTAAATGAATGGTTTTTCCGGTTACAGTAATCATAAGGCAGCCTCCTTGCGTATTTTTGTTATTTTATCTGTTCTGCAAATTTCTGTCAAGTGACAAAGGTGCGGGAAAAGTGTAAAAAGAGGAGAATGTCCAACCAAATAAGACCCTATCTGTGCATATTATCGCTTTTTACTTGTTTTTTCTGTAATCTATGCTATAATTTTAAAGGGAATACATTTTTCGATTCTAGTCAGCACGCATTTCCGGGGCGATCCGGCTCTTTTGTCAAAAGCAAACTGATTGCACAGGGTTATGGCCCGTGCTATGATTATTATGAAATAAACGAGGTATCATTTATGAGCATTCTCAATGCAGCATTCGCCTTTCAGTGCGAAGGAAAACCTGTTTCCTATGAGGAGTTTGGCAGCGGCCATATCAATAATACATACATTGTCCGCACCAACGGGAAGAAATCCTACGTATTGCAGCACATTAATAAGTATGTGTTCAAAAATCCCGAACAGGTGATGGCGAATATCGGTGCGGTGACCAGCTATCTGTTGGAGAACAACCAGGGTACCTATACGGCACTGCACTATCTGCACACCCCCGACGGGCTGTACTACCATAAGGACGCCCGGGGGGAGTACTGGCGGATGTACGAATTCGTGGACGGCATCTGTCTGAATGCACCGCAGTGTGACGAGGACCTGTACCAAAGCGCATTGGCGTTTGGTAAATTCCAGGACCTTTTGCAGGACTTCCCGGCACATACCCTCTACGAAACGATCCCCAACTTCCATAATACCATTGACCGGTATGCCCAGCTGAAGGCATCCATTGAAGCCGACCCGGTGGGCAGAGCCGAAAGTGCGGCACGGGAGATCCAGCAGCTTATGCAGTGGGAGGAAGTTGCAGGCACGCTGGAGAGAATGCGCGGCAGCGGAGAGCTGCCCCTGCGGGTTACCCATAATGATACCAAGCTGAACAATGTCCTTTTGGATAAGTACACACATAAGAACCTGTGCGTGCTGGACCTGGATACGGTTATGCCCGGTCTGAGCCTTTACGACTTTGGCGATGCCATCCGCTTCGGTGCTTCCACCGCAGAGGAGGATGCCCGGGATCTCAGCAAGGTGGGACTGGATCTGCACCTGTTTTCCGTGTACACAAAAGGCTACCTGGAAGCAGTTCCCAGCCTTACGGAAAAGGAGATCGAAATGCTGCCTATGGGCGCGTTTGTTATGACTGTGGAGGTGGCGACCCGCTTCCTGAAGGACTATTTGGACGGCGACCTTTATTTCAAGATCAAAAGACCGGATCATAATTTGATCCGTGCCAAAAATCAGATCGCGCTGGCTTGCGATATGGAACGGAAGTTCCCGAAAATGGCGCGGATCATCGAGGAATTGAGGAGAGAATAATGCAGTATTTAGGCGTATCGTTCCAAGTGAAGCATCCCCCTGTGCTGGACCAGGCGTTTGTTCCTTTCGGAATCTGGTCTGAGGCATATCGGAAAAATGCGGAAAAACCCATTGCCATTGCAGTGGAGCGCAATGACGGAAGCATTTCTGTCAGACAGACCAAGATCCACGGCACAGAAGCGATGGCCCAGGCGGATTACCGCTATGTGGAGCGCTTTGTGAAGTTTTTGCTGTGGTCCATCGGCGGTTTCCGTGTTTACATCTGCGGCTGCGATCAGATTGCAAAGCAGCTGGAGCAGGCGTATTCCGAAAAGGGTGAGCGCGCCTTTGACTATGATTTCTTTGGTAAGCTTTATGAGCGTCCTCTGGAGATCGTGGCAATGGAATTGGAGCAATGCCCCGCTGCCAACGAAACACCCCGTCCCATCGGCGGACATCTGGAGGGCTGCCGTATCGGCTTTGATGCCGGCGGATCTGACCGGAAGGTCTCTGCGGTGATCGACGGCGAGTGCGTATATTCTGAAGAGGTGGTCTGGCATCCCAAGAAGAATCCGGATCCCAACTACCAGTATGAAGGAATTTTGGATTCCTTCCGTACCGCTGCTTCTAAAATGCCCCGGGTGGATGCCATCGGTGTATCCTCTGCCGGTGTATTTATCGGCAATGCGCCTATGATATCCAGTATTTTCTACTGCGTACCCAGAGAGCGTTGGGGCGAGGTCAAGACCGTGTTTGACCGGGCTGCCGCAGCCATCGGTGATGTGCCCATCATTGTTGCCAATGACGGTGACGTATCTGCACTGGCAGGTGCGATGGGTATGAATGTAGGCTCCATTATGGGTATGGCAATGGGTACCAGCGAAGCGGTGGGCTATGTAGATAAAGATAAGAATGTGCTTGGCTGGATCAACGAGCTGGCCTTTGCTCCTGTGGATCTGCAGGAAGATGCTATGGTGGACGAGTGGTCCACCGACCGGGGTGTGGGCTGTAAGTACTTCTCCCAGGATGCGGTGATCAAACTGGCACCAAAGGCCGACATTGAGCTGGATGAGAGCCTGTCCCCGGCAGAAAAGCTGAAGGTGGTCCAGGGCCTGATGGAGCAGGATGATCCCAGAGCACAGAAGATTTTTGAGTCCATTGGTGCCTATCTGGCTTACACCACTGTGCAGTATGCCCAGTTCTATGAGCTCCGGCACCTGATGATGCTGGGGCGTGTGATGTCCGGTAAGGGCGGCGATACCATTTTGCGGGTGTGTCAGGAGATCCTTGCAGATGAGTTCCCAGAGCTGGCTGCCAATTTGGAGGTTATGCTGCCGGATGAGAAGACCCGCCGTGTGGGTCAGTCCGTGGCTGCTGCCAGCCTGCCGGAACTGAGAAAGTGAGGAGCGTATGTTCTTTAAAAACGCCCGGATCTTCACCCGGGACTTTACCTTCCAAACCGGTGGCTTTGAAGTGACCGACGATGGCCGTTTCGGTGCGGTGCTGCCGGAAAACATTCCTGCAGATGCTACCGACCTGCAGGGTGCTACCGTGATCCCCGGCCTGGTGGATGTCCATATCCACGGCTCTATGGGTGCTGACTTTTCTGACGGCGACCCGGCGGGACTTGAAAAAATGGCTGCTTACCTGGCAAGTCAGGGTGTTACCTCGTTTGCACCCGCATCTATGACACTGCCCTATGAGACCCTCAGTAAAGCCTATGCCGTTGGTGCTGCTTTTCAAAAAGCAAAGCCTGCCGGCTGTGCGCGGCTGATGGGTGTGCACATGGAAGGTCCCTATTTTTCCGAAAAGAAAAAGGGTGCTCAGAATGGCGCGTATCTGAAGAACCCGGATTTTGCGGGCTTTAAAAAGCTGTATGAAGAGTGCGGCGGTTTGATCGCCATTGCGGATGTGGCACCGGAGCTTCCGGGTGCAGCGGAATTTGTGAAGCAGGCAAGTAAGCTGTGTACTGTGTCGGTTGCCCATACGGATTCCGGCTATGAGGATGCAAAGGCAGCCTATGACAACGGTGCTACCCACCTGACCCATTTGTACAATGCAATGCCCGGTATCCACCACCGGAATCCCGGTGTGATCCCGGCAGCGGCAGAAAATAAAAATGTCCGTGCCGAACTGATCTGCGACGGTCTGCACTTGCATCCCGCCTCTGTGCGGCTGGCATTTTCCATCTTTGGCGGCAGCCGTATGGTGCTGATCTCTGACGGTCTGCGGTGCAGCGGTATGCCGGATGGCGACTATGAGCTGGGTGGACAGATGGTACATTTGGCAGGCGGCATTGCCAAGCTTGCAGACGGCACCATTGCCGGTGCTGCAACCAACCTGTTTGACGGTATGAGAAATGCCATTTTCTTCGGCATTGCGGAAGCGGACGCGGTTCGTGCCGCAACCTGGAATCCTGCCTGCGCTATTGGTAAGCAGGATGAGATCGGTTCCATTGCGGAGGGCAAGCTGGCAGACTTTGTGGTTTGTTCCGGGGATTACACCCAGAAACGGGTATTCCTGAGCGGCAAAGAGATCTGATATACATTATAATATATATAATAACGGAGCGGTCCACCCGGACCGCTCCGTTCGTTCATTCTTCGAATTCCAATTTACCGAGCTGTTTCGATGGTGAATGTAGGGGCGACCATTGGTCGCCCGCCCAATAATTCGCACGCGAATGATTGGTAGGTCTTTGCATTGTCATCCCGAGCGAAGTCGAGGGATCTCCCGGTTAAAACCGAGCCCTCCAAGGCCTCCCCCGGCGCGCACTTTCGATAGTACTATTCAGTGTTTCGGTGCATTAAGGGTGGTTATCGCAACACCTCTACAAACCGGAGTTTATGTGTCTTTGGTAAGATCCTTGATTACCTCGCCGGCGATGATCAGACCTGCCACCGACGGCACAAATGCCACACTGCCCGGCAACGCTCTGCGTCCCTCCGGCATCTCCTCCTTGGAACAGCCGGCAGGGGAGATGGGGTCTTCCGTGGAAAACAGCACCTTTAAATGACGGATGCCCCGCTTGGCACATTCTTTTCGCATAATGCGGGCCAAAGGACATACGGAGGTTTTGGAAATATCCGCAATTTGAAATTGGGTGGGGTCTAATTTATTGCCGGTACCCATACAGCTGATGATGGGAACACCGGCAGCTTTTGCTGCCTGTACCAGTGTCAGCTTGCCGGTGACGGTGTCAATGGCATCCACCACATAGCTGTACCGGGAAAAGTCAAATTCCCCGGCTGTATCCGGGAGGAAGAAGGTTTCCCTTGCAGTGGCATCGCATTGGGGGTTGATTTCCAGCACTCGCTGCCGTGCTGCCTGGGCCTTGCTTTGCCCCAGGGTTGCGTGGGTGGCAAGGATCTGACGGTTTATGTTGGTCAGACTGATGGTGTCGTGGTCGATCAGCTCCAGTGCGCCAACTCCGCTGCGGGCAAGGGCTTCTGCCACATAGCCGCCTACACCGCCCAGACCGAACACCGCCACCCGGGCATTTTTCAGTTTTTCCATAGCGTCATCCCCCAGCAGCAGCCGGGTACGGGAAAAGGGTTCCATAGCAGCACCTCATTTTTGGAATACTGCAATGGTAACACGGAATGAAATTGCTGTCAATGGCGGAAAATCACTTGCTATTTTCGGGGAAATCCTTTACAATAGGAGCATATTATTTTCTTTTGGACGGGAAGGGTGAAGAATATGGAAAAGCTGGCATTTGACAATGATTTATACATCCAAAGCCAATCTGCCCATATCCGCAGCAGTATCTAGCAGTTTGGCGGCAAGCTGTACCTCGAATTCGGCGGCAAGCTGTATGACGATAACCATGCCTCCCGCGTGCTGCCCGGCTTCCGTCCCGACAGTAAGCTGCGGATGCTGCTGCAGCTGAAGGATAAGGTGGAGATGGTCATTGCCATCAACGCTGCGGACATTGAGAAGAACAAGGTTCGGGGCGACCTGGGTATCACCTACGACCGGGATGTGATCCGTCTGATCGATGTGTTCCGGGGCTTTGATCTGTATGTCAGTTCTGTGGTGCTGACCCGGTTCCACGAAACGGATATCACCCGGGCATTCCAGTCCCGTCTGGAATCTATGGGTGTGAAGGTATATCACCATTATGATATTGAAGGATACCCGTCCAACATTCCTTACATTGTAAGCGATGCCGGTTACGGACAGAACGAGTTTATTGAAACCACCCGGGAACTGGTGGTGGTGACGGCACCGGGTCCCGGCAGCGGCAAGCTGGCTACCTGTATGAGCCAGCTGTACCACGAGCATAAGCGGGGCATCCGGGCAGGATATGCCAAGTTTGAGACCTTCCCGGTTTGGAATTTGCCTCTGAATCATCCGGTGAATCTGGCCTATGAGGCGGCAACTGCCGACCTTTCCGATGTGAATATGATCGACCCCTTCCATTTGGAAGCCTACAACGAAACCACCGTGAACTACAACCGGGATGTGGAAGCGTTCCCGGTGCTGGTGGCGATGTTCGAGCGGATCCTGGGTCAGTGCCCCTATAAATCCCCTACGGATATGGGCGTAAATATGGTAGGCAACTGCATTGTGAACGATGGGGTGGCAAGGGAAGCCTCCTGCCAGGAGATCCTGCGCCGGTACTATACGGCACTGAGCGATCAGAAGCAGGGCAAGGCCACCGATTCTCAGGTGTTCAAGATGGAGCTTCTGATGAAAAAGGCGGGAGTCAGCCCGGAGGATCGGCGGGTGGTAGCACCTGCACTGGCGAAAGCAGAGCAGACCGGTTTGCCTGCGGCAGCAATGGAGCTGCCGGACGGACGGATCATCACCGGTAAGACCTCGGATCTTTTGGGCGCGTCAGCAGCACTACTGCTCAATGCGCTGAAAGCACTGGCAGGTCAGGACGATTCTCTGCACCTGATCGCACCGGAGGTCATTGATCCCATTCAACATTTGAAGGTGGACCATCTGGGGAACCGGAACCCCCGGCTGCACACCGATGAGGTACTAATCGCCCTTTCCATCAGTGCGGCTACAGACCCCAGGGCGGAGCAGGCAATGGAGCAGCTGAGCAAGCTCCGTGGCTGCGAGGTCCATTCCACGGTGATTTTGTCGGCGGTTGACGAGAAAACATTTAAGCGTCTGGGCGTAAACCTTACCTGCCAGGCCCGCTTTAAGGCATAATATAGATCCCGACAGGAGACCTTTAGCTTCCTGTCGGGATTTTTATAAAGCACCGCAAATTCCAATTCCTCGAGCGATTACAATTTTCGTTGTCATTGCGAACCAGTGACCGATGTCACTGGTGTGGCAATCTAAAAACCAAGTGTTACCAATAGATTGCCACGCCAGTGTGCGCACTGGCTCGCAATGACAATTGGGTTGTGCGAGTT
>JAZNRQ010000035.1:0-4756 GCA_045590735.1 Faecousia sp.
CCAGCTCCAGGTTGGCGGGCTGATCCCAGGCCACCACAATGATCCACCACCCCCCGGGCTTTTCCCCGGGGGTTTTCTGTTTGCTGAGGGAGTGTAAAAATCTGCTTCTGAATTTACATACAGTGAATTAAGAATTGCTTAAATCAACCGTCAAATTCTTTTACTTGATACTTTCCTGAGTGGCACTTATAATAGCATTAGTTATTTCACTGCTTTCAGCGAAAATGAGAATTAAGTAAATTTGAAAGGACTGATACCTATGGCAGAAGCGACCTACATTCGCTTTCCCTATGAAAAACTGCAAACCTGGGGTGAAAAGGTTTTGTCCAAAACGCCTATGTCTCAGGAGGAAATCAAGACTGTTGTAAAAGTACTGCTGGATACCAATCTTCGCGGTATGGATACCCATGGCATCAATATGCTTGCATCTTACTCCGAGCGGTATAAGGCCATTGACCATCGCGACATCGTCGTTGCGGAGGACAAGGGTGCCGGCTGCATCATCGACGGTGGCAATCATACCGGTCAGATGACTTCTATGTTTGCACTGGAAAAGGCAATTGAAAAGGCAGATCAGTACGGCATTGGTCTGGCACTGGTCAGCGAATCCTGCCACAACGGCGCGGTTGGCTATTATGCAGCCCTTGCGGCCCAGCGTGGTTACATATCTTTGGTTTCCACAACGGTTATGCCCCTTTTGGCACCTTGGGGTGGATTGGAACCCTTTGTGGGCAATAACCCCTATGCCATTGGCTTCCCTTATAAGGAACTGCCTATCGTTCTGGATGTTGCCAATACGGTGGCGGCCCGGCAGAAGATCTTCTCCTATGCCCGGGAAGGCTGGACCTTGCCTGACGGCTGGGCGATGGACAAGGATGGCAATCCTACCAATGATCCGCAAGAAGCAATCAACGGTCTTTTGATGCCTGTTGGCGGTCATAAAGGTGCTGGCCTTGCGCTGATGATCGATATGGTTTTAGGTACTCTGGCTGGTGGTGCGTACTCCCGCGGTATCTGTGCTAACACCGTTACAGATCGTGCTCAGCATATTGCGCACCTATTCTTCGTAATGAACCCTGATTTCTATATGGCAAGAGAGTCTTTGGATGCCAATATTGAGCAATATGTTGCAGATTTCCGCAATGTGCGTAAAAAGGCAGATGTGGAAAAACTGTTACTGCCCGGTGAGCTGGAGTGGGAGAAGACCCAGGACCGTCTTGCCAATGGCATTCCTGTATCTACTGCAATTATTAAGGAATTGAATGCTTATGCCGATAAGATCGGTGTTGAACATCTGTACGATGGGGAGGAGCTTTGATATGGCTAAGAGTTTTTTTGATACAACCGTTTGCCAAAAACTGAAAAATGGCGGCAAGGTCAGCGCAGCCTGGGATCAGATGAACAGCAACATCAGCGCAGAGATCCTGGCAGAAGCGGGCTTTGATGTGTTGGTGATCGATATGGAGCACGCCCATACCACGCTGCCCAATGTGATCTCTATGATCCAGGCAACCAAGGGCACTGAGTGCGTTCCCTTTATCCGTGTGCCCTGGAATGACATTGTATGGTGCAAGCAGGCGCTGGACACCGGTGCATACGGCATCCACGTTCCCTACGTGCAGACCAGGGAAGAGGCAGAGGCAGCTGTCAGCTACTGCAAGTATCCTATGAAGGGTGTTCGCGGTATCGCAATGGGTCACCGTGCGGTTGATTTTGGTATGAAGAAGGCTGAGTATTTTCCTCACGCCAATGACGAAGTATTGGTGATCGTCGCCATCGAGACCCCCAAGGGTATCGAAAACATCCACGAGATCGTCAATGTTGAAGGTGTGGACGGCATCTTTATCGGACCTGCTGACTTGGCTACCTCTATGGGCCATTTGGCATATCCCAGCCATCCGGAGGTACAGGAGGCGATCCGCAAAATTGAGGAGGCTGTCATTCCTACCGGTAAGTTCCTGGGCACTGTGGCTGCCAATGCAGAAGCGGCTCAGAAGCTTTACGATCGGGGCTACGGCATTGTATATATGCTCTCTGACGTGGGCGCGCTGGTGAAGGCTGCCCAGGCAGAAGTAAAGAAGTTTAAAGAACTCAACGGTTGATAAGGAGATAAATTATGGCTATTACGAAGATGAAGTATTGCGTTGGCGGTCAGTGGCTGGAGTCCAAAACCGAAAAGTGGATGGATGTTACAGACTCTTCCACCGGTGAAGTGATCGCACAGGTGCCTTGCTGTACCAAGGATGAGGTGGAAGCTGCCATTGCCGCTGCGGATAAGGCATTCCCCGAATGGTCTATGACTTCTATTTCCAAGCGTACACAGATGATGTTCAAGTGGCGTAACATTCTGGTTGACCATCTGGAAGAGCTGACGGTTCTGTGTGCTAAGGAATTGGGCAAAAACCTCAATGAGGCAAGAGGCGACATTCTGAAGGCCATTGAGCCCACTGAGCTGGCTTGTGCAACACCCTTTGTATCTCAGGGCAGCGCATCCCTGCAGGTAACCACCGGCTTTGATACGGCTTCTTACCGGGTGCCTCTGGGTGTTGTGGCAGGTATCGTGCCCTTTAACTTCCCTGCAATGATCCCTTGGGGCTGGATGGTTCCTTTGGCGATTGCCACCGGTAATACCGTGGTGCTGAAAGCCGCTTCCTACACCCCCTTGACCTCTATGCGTATTATGGAGCTGTTTTATGAAGAGGGCGGTTTCCCCGCAGGTGTTGTGAACCTGGTGACTTGCTCCCGTAATGAGTCCGAGCTGTTCCTGACCGATCCACGGATCAAGGCAGTTACCTTTGTTGGCTCTACGGATATCGGTAAGCACATCTACTCTGTGGCGGCTGCCCACGGCAAGCGTGTTCAGGCACAGTGCGAGGCTAAGAACCACGCTTTGGTGTTGGAGGATTGTGACCTGGAGAGCGCAACCAACGCTATCATTAACTCTACCTATGGCTGCGCAGGTATGCGCTGTATGGCACTGCCGGTTATCGTAGTGCAGGAGTCTATTGCGGATAAATTCGTCGCTCTGTTGAAGAAGAAGGCGATGGCACTGAAGGTTGGCTGTGCTTATGATCCCGAGACCCAGCTGGGCCCGGTGGTCAACGCAAAGCATAAGGAATCTGTGTGTAAGTGGATCCAGAAGGGCATCGACGAGGGCGCCGAGTTGGTGCTGGATGGCAGAGATGTGGTGGTTCCCGGTTTTGAGAATGGCTATTTTGTAGGTCCTACCATTTTGGATAAGGTTACACCGGAAATGTCCATCGGTGACCGTGAGACCTTTGGACCTGTTACCGTGATCAAGCGTGTCAAGGATTTTGAAGAGGGTGTTGCACTGATGAATGCCAATCCCTTCGCCAACGGCTCTGTGATCTTCACCCAGAGTGGCTACTACGCCCGTCAGTTTGAGATGCTCACAGATGGCGGTATGGTTGGTATCAATGTGGGTATTCCTGTGCCCTCTGCATATTTCCCGTTCTCCGGAAATAAGGATTCCTTCTACGGCGATCAGCACGTGCTGGGTCTGGACGGTGTGCGTTTCTATACCCGCGCCAAGACCGTTACCAAGCACTGGTATGATGAAAAGTCTGCAAAGAAAGCTATGGACACCTGGGAAGGCACCGTGGAGCGTATTTAACATAGTAAGATCCCACATCGTCCGGTGTGGGATCTTTGCTATATAAGAAAGCGCATCGACAACCGTCGATGCGCTCATTTATTCCGGTTAGGATTCTTTGTAAGTCCCAAAAGATAGTCAACAGATACACCGTAAAAATCAGAAAGCCGAATCAGAACTTCGGTGGGAATATCGCGCTAACCCAATTCGTAGTTGCTGTAGACCTGTTGGGAGCAATTTAAATATTCGGCAACTTGTCGTTGCTTTAAGTCACGATCTTCCCGCAAGGAAAGGACGGTGCTGCAGTAATCCTCCAACTGTTCAGGGTACATTCGCATATAGCTATAGTACTCACCGGGGAACCAATGGGGTGTATGATCGGAAAAACCGAAAACTTTCAAACCCCGGAGGATAGCTTGCTCTATGTATTCCGTTTCTGTGCCGGATGCGTGGTGACAACGGCTTGTGTGTGCATGGTAATTTGCGATCATAGAATTCCCTTAAAAAAGTCTGCTGCAACTGCTGTTGCGGCAGACGTTTTTTTATATTGCGACACAGGTCTGTAAGCCGGGTTCTGTCTTGACAGCCATCTATCTAGTCCCGCGATCGCTCGCGGGATCAAGCCGCCTCCTCGAAGCGGTCGGGCAAACCTTAATGCTTCTCCACGGCGTTGCTCCGGATAGAGTTTACAGCACCCCAATGTTCCCATGGGGCGGGTGGGCTCTTACCCCGCCTTTTCACTATGACCGGTAAACCGGCTACATATCTCTGTTGCACTTGTCCTGAGGTCACCCTCGGCAGGCGTTACCTGTTATCCTTGCCCTGTGGAGCCCGGACTTTCCTCACCTGATTGCTTTCGCATATCAGCCGCGGCTGTCCAACCTGGTCGCTAACATATTGTAACCATTTTACAATGCCAAGTCAACAAATTTTCTTGTAATGAACAAAAGAAAGCTATATAATGTATTGGTTAGAAATGGCACAATCAAATTATGTGAGGCGATCAAATTGACACTGCATGAGTATGTTTGCAGCATTAAAGATAAAAGCATAGCCGTTATCGGAATAGGCGTCAGCAATGAACCACTAATTGAACTGCTTGCCGTTAATGGATGTGATGTTACCGCCTGCGATATGCGCAGT
>JAZNRQ010000036.1:0-9683 GCA_045590735.1 Faecousia sp.
CAATTGTCATTGCGAGCCAGTGCGCACACTGGCGTGGCAATCTATTGGTAACACTTGGTTTTTAGATTGCCACACCAGTGACATCGGTCACTGGTTCGCAATGACAACGAAAATTGTAATCGCTCCATAAACCGGAATTTAAGAAAAAGGGGAATGTTCCTGGGCACACTCCCCGTAAATTATGATATTGGTATGATTTCATTTTCGGGTCGTGGGTTTTGCTGAAGCGGCTTGCGTTTCTTCTGGTTTTGCTATAATAAAAATGCTTGAGAAATGGAGGCACTTGCTTATGAAAAAAATACTTTCATTTCTGATTGTGTTTGCAATGATACTGCCGCTGGCTGCTTGTGGGAAGGAAGAACCGGAAAAGCCGGCAGTTATGGGCGACGGACTGAATGTGGGCTTTGCAAAGGTGGACATTACCCCGGATTATACCGTGGGGCTCGGCGGTTATGCGGATTCAGAAACTCGTAAATCAAATGAGATTGCAGATCGGATCTATGCAACCTGCCTGGCATTTACTGAAGAAAAACAAACAGTTTTGGTCTACACGGTAGACACCTGCGCTATAGATGCCGGAAATGCAGAGTATTTCCGGGTGCTGATCACGGCAAATACCGGCGTGCCCGATTCGCAGATATTCTTTGGTGCCACACACGGCCATAGCTGCCCGTCAATCACCGGACAGTACCGGACGGATCTTACCCAGTGGTTGGTAGAGGCCGGCAGAAAGGCTATGTTGGATCGCTCCCCGGCAACGATGCTGGCAGCAACGCCGGAAATAAAGGGGATGAATTTTGTCCGTCACTACGAGATGGCAGACGGCACTTATGCCGGCTCCAATTTTGGCGATTTTTCAAAAAAGATCGTTGGTCATGCAACCGAAAGCGATCCCCGGGCGGTAATTCTGAAATTCGACAGGGAAGAAGGCCGGAAGGACATTCTGATGGTCAACTGGCAGGCGCATCCGGACAGTGCCGGCGATATTGGCTATAACAATATTTCTGCCAGCTGGGTTGGGTATTTACGGGACGAACTGGAAAAACGCTCCGGTGCGCACGTGGCATATTTTACCGGTGCATCCGGTAATCAGAATCAAAGCAGCAAGATCTGGACGGAAAAACATTTTCTCAGCTGGAAAAACTACGGTAAAAAGATGGGAAAGCTGCTGAATAAGGAGCTTAAGCACCTGCAGCCGGTAGATACAACCGGTATCAAAACCCGGAGATTGATGTTTTCCGCAAAGGTGGATCACAGTTGGGATCCAATGCTGGAGCAGGCAAACCAGGTTTATGATCTGTGGAAGACATCCGGAAAAGCTGACGGGGATGCGCTAGGGAAAACCTACGGGTTTACCTCTGTTTATCAGGCATCAGCCATTCGCCGCCGGGCAAATATGGGGCAGTCGCTTCCGCTGGAGATCAATGTATTTTCCGTTGGCGGGGTAGGTTTTACGGTGGGTACTTACGAAATGTTTTCTGACCAGGGATTGTATGTAAAGAACAATTCGCCTTTTGCGGTTACATTCCTTATCACCGGCAATTCCGGCTATATCCCCAGCGAAAAGGCTTACGAATACCGCTCTTATGAATCGGATACCGGAACATTCGTTGCCGGCACAGCGGAAGAACTTGCAGAAACTTATGTAGAATTACTAAATACCCTTAAGGAGGAAACATAATGCAGGAGATCAATGAAAACACCGTTGCGGTGAGCTATCAGGTAAAGCTTGCCGAGCGGGTCTGTTTTTACAATCCGGAGGGAACGGGTCTTCGGGTAATGTTTGCGGGCAATTCCATTACCCACCACATGCCGGCACCCGGTATCGGGTGGTATTCCGATTGGGGAATGTCTGCCTCTGCACCGGAAAAGGATTATGTCCATCTGTGTATGGCGGAAATCAATAGGAGCAATCCGGATGCAGCATACTGTATTTGCCGTGCAGGTCGTTGGGAGCAGAACTGGAAAACCGGAGAGAGTGTGTTCAATGAGTATCAGGCTGCCCGGGATTTTAATGCGGATGTAATTATAGTGCGATTTGTGGAAAACTGTGCAAAGGACGGTGATCCGGCGCATTTTATGGAGCAGTACGGAAAATATGTGGATTTTATCAACGGTACCGGTAAGGCAAAGGTGATCGTGACCACCTCTTTCTGGGCCCATCCTATGGACGATACCATCCGTGCCTATGCGGAGAAAAACGGCTATCCGCTGGTGGAGTTGGGGGATCTGGGAAAGAATCCCGAAATGAAGGCATACGGCCTCTTTGAGCATAAAGGTGTTGCCAGCCACCCCGGTGATCTTGGCATGGCTCACATTGCCAAACGCATTATGGAAAAATTTTAAAGAAAAACCGCGAATCACATTTTCTGTGATTCGCGGTAATTTGTTATTCCTGATCTACAAAGACTTTCTTAATGGCATCCAGATAGCCGTAACCGTACAGATCGTCCGGCTGCAGGTAGCTTCCCTCTGTCCATTCGTTCCAGGAGTTGATGGTAATCAGCGGGCAGCCCTCGTGGGTGTCCACATATTCCTTTGCCATCCGCAGAGCCTTTTCGAAATTCTCGGGAGTGTTGTTGGTGGTGATCTTCGGGTGAAGGTCATCCATAGCATAACGGGGATTGTTATCCCAACCGCAGGAAACATGGGGGCAGTAGGGCATAGGATACTCGGTCTCGCAGCGGTCGTACTCCGCCTTGATCCGCTTCAAAACTTCCAGATAATCGCCGGTAGGATCGGTGATCTGCACAAATTGGTAGTGGGAGAAGCTGTCTGCCTGGAATTTATCCAGCATTTCTGCGTAGGAAAGATCTGCGGAGCCGTCGATACCGGTCAGATTCAGATTCCGTCTGCCGCGGATGCAGAACTGCAGATGTACGCCGGGATAGCCCCGGTCAGCAACCAACTGACGGAACCATTTCAGCCCATCGGCTGCAGCGTCCAAAGAGCCGAAGCCCTTGATGAAATTATTGGGGTCGTAGATCATAAAGACAGGCTTGCCGTCAACAGTATAGTAATTTTCCAGGGGGAAATACCGATCCACGAGCCGGATGCACATTTCCTCGAAATCTGTCCGGTTGATACGGCCGGTCCAAATAACGGTATTGCCGCATTCGGAGCTTGCCAAGCGGCGATCCCAAAGGTGGGTGGCATCGTGGTTTGCCCACATCAGATAGAACTTCATATCCTTGGAATTGGCAGCCTTCAGGAAACCGTCGTTCAGGCAGCCTTCCAGGAAGGGACGGCGGTCATACCAGTACCAGTCATAAATAAACACATTGACACCGTGGCGGACAGCCTGATCGATCTGCATTTCCATTACAGCCGGATCTGCCTCGTTCACACAGCCCCACAGGGGCTTTCTGGGCCACTGATGTCCGGGGAACTTGGGCATTGCCTCCTGAACGGTCTCCCATTCACCGTAGCCCTTGGGCCAGAACATACGGGTGCGTAGGTCGTCACCGGTATAGGCGGGCCAAATAAAGGCGCCCACATCATATTTTTTCATAAGTAAATTCCTCCGTTTGTAGTTGCTGAAATCAGCATAACATATTTTTCCGTGAAAATCAACAGAAATCACGGCATAAACCGCCCGGTGATTACGGCATAAACCGCCCGGTGAAAAAACAATTTTTAAAATAAATCGCAAAAGAATGTATGTTTTTGGCAAAAAAAGTGAAAGTCTGTCGATCTTTGGTGGAAAAATCCCCGGAAAACAGTTGCAAAATTGCACGAATTGCTGTACAATGTAGCCATATAAATCATCTCTGTTCAGGAGTGTACATAAATTATGGGTAATGGGAAAAAGCTGAGCTTCCGCCTGGAACACTGGCATATTGTCGCAATGCTGATGGTGCTGTATGATGTTGTGGCGGTGAATCTGGCGTATTTTTTAGCACTGTGGGTGCGGTTTGACTGCAGTTTTTCTGAGATATCGCCCGAATACTTGCAGAGCTTTGTGTACTATATGCCGATACATACGTTGGTCTGCTTGGTCGTACTGGCAGTATTGCGGATGTATAACAGTATTTGGCGGTTTGCAAGTATCAATGAGTTGCTGCGTGTTATTATGGCTACCGCCGTTACATCGGTGCTGCATATCGTCGGTACGGTTGTTGTGATGCATCTGTTTACCGAAACCACTGTGGGCAGAATGCCTGTCTCTTATTACATTTTCGGCGCAGGATTCCAGCTGATGCTGCTGATCGGTGTGCGGTTTTCCTATCGCTTTGTGCTGCTGGAACGGGCAAAAGTCCGCAAAAAGAATAAAATCGGCGAAAAAAAGGTTATGCTGATCGGTGCAGGCAATGCAGGACAAATGATCCTGCGGGATTCTGTTATTGCAAAAGAGAGCAATGTAAAGATCTGTTGCATTGTAGATGATAATGCCAATAAGTGGGGGCGCCACGTGAGCGGTGTGCCGGTTGTTGGCGGCAGAGACAGCATCTTAAAGAATGTGAAAAAGTATCAGATCGACAAGATCTTTGTGGCGATCCCCAGTGCTTCGGAAGAAGAAAAGCGGGATATTTTGAACATCTGTAAGGAAACTGGCTGTGAGCTGAAAAATCTGCCCGGTGTTTATCAGCTGGTCAACGGAGATATCCGCATCAGCGATATGAAGGATGTGGCGGTAGAGGATCTGCTGGGAAGAGAGCCCATCCGGGTAGATATGGAGCAGATTTACGACCATATCAGTGGAAAAACCATTATGGTTACCGGTGGCGGCGGTTCCATCGGCAGTGAGCTGTGCCGGCAGGTGGCAGCCCACGATCCTAAGCAGCTGATTATTTTCGATGTGTATGAAAACAACGCATACGAGATCGAGCAGGAGCTGCGGGACAAGTACCCGAAGCTGAATCTGAAGGTTTTGATCGGCTCTGTCCGTGACAGCCGCTGTTTGGAAAGCGTATTTTCTACCTACAAGCCCAATATCGTTTATCACGCAGCGGCCCATAAGCACGTGCCGCTGATGGAAACCAGCCCCTGCGAGGCAATCAAAAACAATGTGATCGGCACATATAAAACGGCCTATGCAGCGACCCTTAACGGATGCGACCGTTTTGTGTTGATTAGTACCGATAAGGCGGTTAACCCCACCAACATTATGGGTGCCAGCAAGCGTCTGTGCGAAATGGTGGTCCAGTCCTTTGACCGGGCAATCAAGACCGGAAAGGCAGAACAGCTGCCCCGGATGTTTACCCACCGGGAAGAGGATGCGATCCTGCCCCTGATCCAGCAGGCGCATACGGAATTTGTGGCGGTTCGGTTCGGCAATGTGCTGGGCAGCAACGGTTCTGTGATCCCGCTGTTTAAAAAGCAGATCCAGAAGGGCGGTCCTGTGACTGTGACCCATCCGGACATTATCCGTTACTTTATGACTATTCCCGAGGCGGTAAGCCTGGTGATGCAGGCAGGTGTCTATGCCCAGGGTGGTGAAATTTTTGTGCTGGATATGGGCGCACCGGTGAAAATTGACGAGCTTGCCCGGAATCTGATCAAGCTGTCGGGGCATACCCCGGATGTGGACATTCCGGTGGTTTATACCGGCTTGCGTCCCGGTGAAAAACTCTATGAGGAAAAGCTGATGGCAGAGGAGGGAATGCAAAAGACCTCCAATAAGCTGATCCACATCGGCAATCCCATTGCCTTTGATACGGATCAGTTCCTGGTACAACTGCGGCAGCTGATGGATGCGGCATACAGCAATGATGCGGAGATTTGCCAGATGGTTGCTTCCATTGTGCCGACATATCACCCCGCACCCCAGGGCGCAGGGAAGCGGGATGCTACCTACGAAGCACTGTATAAAGAGGCAGTAGCAAACCATTAAATGTTTGCAACCATATTCCGGGGTATTTGCCCCGGAATATTTATTTTTTTAACAGGCAAATCAAGTTGACATTGCCCCTGTGCTGTGATAAAATGTCTGTTGAAAACTGTAAGTATGCCTATTTGTGGTTTGAAGTAATGTTTGAGGTGATAGATATATGGCTGAAAATATAGAAATTGATTTGAAGGAGTTCTTAAGGAACGTGGTAAAACGCTGGTGGATCATTGCTATTTGCGCGGTGATCTGCGGTTCTTCTGTTTTGATCTATACGCTGAATTGGGTCAAGCCGGAGTACAAAGCAACCATATCCATGTACGTTAACAATAACTCCGGTAAGGAAACCCTTTCTTCCGGTGACCTGGCGGTCGCACTTCGGTTGGTGGAAACCTATGTGAACATCATTAAGAGTGACCGTGTGGTGGAAAAGGCGATTGAGGAGTCCAGAATGCAGTTGTCTCCCGGTCAGGTAAGATCTATGATCAGTGCACAGGCTGTGGGCGAAACAGAAATGTTTAAGGTAACGGTCACTACTCCAAACAAACAGATGTCTAAGGACCTTGCCGATGCCATTGCCGAGGCAGCGGTGGAAGAGATTCCTGATATTATTCAGGGCAGCTCTGTAAAGGTGATCGATCAGGCAAAGCTCCCCTCTGCTCCCAGTGGCCCTAACTATACCACCAATACGGTTTTGGGTGCTGCAGCAGGTGTGGCGGTGGCAGTTTTGGGCATTTTGATCCAGATGCTGCTGGATGTCCGGGTCAAGTCCGAGGATGATCTGAAGAAGATCTCTTCTATTCCCGTATTAGGTGCAATCCCGGAGATGAATACCGGTGTCAAGACAGCCGGTAAGAAGACAAGGCGGTGATTCAGATGAAGAAAATGGATAAGAAGCAAGAGCAGACAAGCTATATGAATACCCGTCGTCAGATTCTGAACAAAAACAGCAGTTTTGCTGTTAAGGAAGCATATAAGACCCTGCGTACCAATGTGCGTTTTGCGCTGCGGGGTGATGGTTGTAAAAAAATCAGCATTACCAGTGCTATGCCCGGTGAGGGTAAGAGTATTACGCTTCTGAACCTTGCCATCTCTTTGGCAGAGGGCGGTCAGAAAGTGTTGCTGATCGATGCGGATATGCGCCGTCCTGCTGTGGCACGGCTGTTGGTAGAGAAAGCATCTCCCGGACTTTCCAATGTTCTGGCGGGTCTGACTACCGCCGAGGAGTCTATCCGCTCGGAGATTTATCCTAATTTGGATGTGTTGTTTGCCGGCGATGTGCCCCCCAATCCCTCTGAATTGCTGGGCAGCGAGAATATGCAGAATCTGATCAACCAGATGTCTGAAGTTTATGATTTCATTTTGGTGGACACACCTCCCATCAACTTGGTGTCTGATGCGGGTGTTGTCACCGATATGCTGGACGGTGTGCTGGTTCTGGTCCGTCAGGGTCATGCCAGAAAGGATGCGGTCAAGCGTGCTTTGGCAAATTTGGAGCTGATCGGTATTAAGCCTTTGGGCTTTATCTTCAACGGTGTTGAGCTGAGCAGTGGTAAGGCATATAACTATTCTTACTACGAATAAGTTGGAAGACTATGAAGAGAAGTGAAAATTTCCTGTTGCGAGATGTAGCAGGCACACTGGTGATCGTTCCTGTGGGAGCGGCAGTTTCTGCCTTTCCCGGGATGATTACCCTGAATGCCACCGGTGCGTATATTTGGGAGCTTCTGGAAACAGAGCAGACAGCTCAGTCTTTGACACAGGCAATTTTGGACCGCTATGAGGTAGATCGGGAAACAGCGGAAAAAGATGTGGCCGTGTTTGTGGAGAGATTGCGCGCTGCCGGTGCAATTGTATAATTTGGAACCTGAAAGGAATACCTCCGGTGACGGTCTGCTGCCGGAACGGATTGGAATTATGAAACGTTATCTAATCGCCGGTCTGCAGGTGGACATGGAGGTTTCCGGAAGAACGGAAATACAGGCGGAACCTTATCGGGTTCCGGTCCACGGCCCTGCGGATATCACGCTCCAATGTGATGCCCGCAGGGTTCTTGAGTTAAATCCGGATCTGCTGGATCTGGATACTGCGCTGTATATGGGTACCGGTGTCCATTTTTCCCGGGCACTGCTGCGGCATAACGGTACATATCTGCATTCTTCCGCAGTGCTGCTGGATGGGAAAGCCTACTTGTTTTCTGCCAACAGCGGCACAGGAAAATCCACACACACGGAAAAATGGTGCCGATTGTTTGGGGCGGAGTACCTAAATGATGATAAGCCTGCTTTGCGGTATTTGGATGGACAGTGGATGGCATACGGCACACCTTGGTCCGGGAAGCACGACCTTTCTCAACCCACCGGCGCACCGGTAGGAGGAATTGCGTTTTTAAAGCGGGGAGAGGAAAACGCTATTCGCCCTATGGACCCGGCGCAGGCAGTGCCGCTTTTGATGGTACAGTCCCTGTGGCGATTGAATAAGGAGCAGATGCAGGAGCAGTTGACTTTGGCAGATAACCTGCTGCGAACTGTGCCGATTTGGGAACTGACCTGCCGAAACGATGATGATGCGGCATACACCGCATACAACACTATGGTAAAGAGGTAACGCAGTATGCAGACAATCACGGTTCCGGTTGCGTCTCTTATGGAAATCGTCCGTCTGCAGTTAGAAACCGGCGGCAAGGCAAACTTGGCGGTTACCGGAAGCAGTATGCTTCCTATACTGCGGCAGGGACGGGATTCGGTGATTCTCGTGCCGGCAATGGAAGGCTTGCGGGTAGGGGATATCGCTCTGTATGAGCCCAGAGAAGGGAAATATGTGCTGCACCGGGTTATGAAGCTGACACCGGAAGGCTATTTGTTCTGTGGTGATAATCAGGCGGTTTATGAACCGGTAGCCCGGGAAAAGATCATTGCCCGTGTAGATGGGTACATCAGAAATGGAAAACAGCGTTCCCTGTCCTCTTTGGGATATCTGCTTTATAAGTTCATTTGGGTGCGCTTGTTTTTCTTACGCAAATATTATATTCGTCTGCGGCGGCGGTTAGGCCGTTGGCGCAGAGTACGAAATGGGAGGAAAGCACAATGAATAAGAAAAAACTTGTTGGCGTTATTGTTGGTGTAGCGGCTGCCGCTGTGGCAGTTGCACTGGTAGTGATACTGTTGGTGGGTATGATTTGCGGCTGGTGGGGTGCAGAAGGAAAATACCCCAATCTGTTTGGCGGTAATGATGAGACTACAACTGTTTCCACCGAAGACGGCACCGGCACAGAGGATGGCACCACCGGCTCAACGGAAATTACCATCGGTGTAGAGATTGAGAACAATACCGGTAATGGTGGTACCGGCAATGGTGGTACAGGTAATGGTGGTACCGGTAATGGTGGTACAGGTAATGGTGGCAGCCAGACTGAGATCGATTTTGACGATCTGATCGGCACCGGCTCCGGCAACAACAATAATAACAATAACCAGAATAATAACAACGAAAATAACCAAAACAACAACGATCAGGATAATAACAACAATAATAACGAGAACGATAACAACAATCAGGAGAATAACAACGATAATAACAATAACAATAATGAAAGCAATAGCGGTGGCGGCGTGGTCGAAAGACCTGACGACATTGAGATTCCTCTGGACTAAACAGCAAGGGCGTGTTCTTAACGAACACGCCCTTTTTAATTGAAAGTTGAAAATTTAAAAATGAAATTAAATTCCAATTTAGCGAGCAGTTTCAAATTCGCACAACCCAATTGTCATTGCGAGCCAGTGCGCACACTGGCGTGGCAATCTCAAGGAGAATACGGATTCTTCGCTTTCGCTCAGAATGACAAGGTGTATCGAAA
>JAZNRQ010000037.1:0-28888 GCA_045590735.1 Faecousia sp.
CTCAAGGAGAATACGGATTCTTCGCTTTCGCTCAGAATGACAAGGTGTATCGAAACAGCTCGAGAAATTGGAATTTGGCGGATGCCGCACATCCGGAGATACCGTAAGTGCATTTTCCGAAAATTTATGATATAATGAAAATAATTTAAGGAACTGATACCGGTTCAGTCGTATAATAAGTGAAAGGGTCAAACGTGACCCAAGATCAGGAGGATGCCTTATGGATAACGGCGCAAGTAGCTACCGCCGTTTTCTGGATGGTGATGAAAGCGCCTTCGGTGAACTGATGGAGGAACTGTTTCGCGGACTTGTTTTCTTCATCGACGGTTTTGTACACGATCCCCACGCAGCGGAGGACATTGCGATCGATGTCTTTTCAGATCTGATCGTACATAAGCACCGCTATAACTTCAAGGTCAGCCTAAAAACCTATTTGTATATGGTAGGCAGATCCCGTGCCCTTGACTATATAAAGCACCGCAGGCATTTTGAATTTGTGGAGCTTTCCGAGGCACAATCTGCCACCGACGAATCAGCATTGCTTGAAGAAACCGTATTGGCAGATGAGCGAAAACGGCAAGTCCATACCGCTATCGCCAAGCTGCCGGAAGATATGCGTGTGGCGGTCCACCTCATATATTTTGAAGAAATGACTTATGAGGAAGCGGCCAAGGTTATGAAGAAAAACCGCAAGCAGGTGGATAACCTGCTGTATCGTGCAAAGAAGGCGCTTCGCATCATTCTGGGAGAGGATGGTGAGCTGTTACTATGAGAAGCTTAAAAGAGTGTCAGGCGGAGATTTTCCGCCGCAGTGAAGAAAAAATCAGAATACGCAAACGCAAAAACCGTGCCCTTATGACCAGCATTCCCTCGGTACTGTGTCTGATCGCAATTTGCGCCGTGCTCACGCCGGGGCTGTCACCCAAAAAGAATACAGATTCCGCCTCAGATTTCGCACTGCCGGAAAGTGCTGCAGGCTGTCTTCCCGAATATTCCCAGGCAAGCCTTTCCGATCCTATCAAAAAGGTCACAGTATATGGACCGGACTTTTCCCAGACTTATACCGATTTTTCCCAGGTTCTCTCTATTTCCGATCAGCTGAAAACCTACTCCTCCTCTGCCAAAGAGGAGCTGCGGGGAGAAACTGTCAAGGAAAACAATTTCAGTGAAATTTCCGACCGGGCAGAAACAGAATATGCGATTTTTTTGATCACAGCGGAAGATAAGGCTGTAAAATACCTTTTCTCCGGCAACACCTTAAAAAATCTTGCCACTAACCAAGTCTATACTTTATCGCAGCAGCAAGTAACCGAATTAAAGGATCTGCTGGGTATTTCCCATCCGTAGTCCGATGAAAGGGCGTGACACAATGAAAAGACTGTTTGCACTGTTACTGGCAGCTATGCTCTTGGGTATGGCAGGCTGCCAAAAGCCCGGTGATTCTCTTTCCGTAACACCGGGAGAAGCCGTAATCGCTCCGAAAACAGCCACCTTGCAAAAGCCTCCGAAAGGCACACTTTCCACACCGGAGGGTGAAATCGACCTGACCCCCGCAGGCTATCAGTGGACTGCCAAAGGCAGTGGCAGCGCAGTCTCCACTACCATTGCCGACCAGGCAAGCAGACCCCTGTCAAAAGGCAGCTTAAAGCCGGTGACGATCAGCCAGTATGCAGAAATCTCTCCAAGCTGGGAAGTATCACCCACCTCTGTGACCTACACCTGCTGGCCGGAGGGGATATGGGAAAACAGCAATGTTCATAGTGAACCGGTAGATTCCAGGGATGATTTCAAGTTCTGCGTAAAGCCCGGTGGCTACATCTATGAGATCACCGCCAAGTGGGCAGATACCGGTGCCGGTTCCTACGGCTCTGTCAATTACTATGTATATATTGTTGGTGGAACGGAGCACAGCCATCAGATCGCCTCAGAGCCGCAAACGGTAGAAAATCCCTATATCGGTTATTGCGGCAATACCCAAACGACCCTGTACATTGGGGACAAAAAATACACCTTTATGTACGGTCATTCTGTTACCCTGACCGATATTTTACTGAATTTGGATTATGATCCTATGCGGGTCTGCAGATGTCTGCCGGAATATAAGGTGGACACCGAATTCGGTACCGGTTACGGCATCCATCTGACCCAGGGATATGCCCGCTGTGAAAAAGGGCAGGCAGATCTGACACAGGAGCAGATCGACACCATTGCCGGAATTATTCAGTGGGCGGAACGTACCGGCGGTAAATATTCTATTTTCAACTGACCCGGTTACGGAGGTAGTTCTATGAAGAAAAAAGTTTTTTTGATCATTCTTGCTGCTGTACTTTTTCTCGCATTCTTCTTTATTCCCGCTCCCCGGGGATCTTATGATGACGGCGGTACAAGGGAATATGCTGCCCTTGCGTATAAAGTCGTGGATTGGAAACGGCTGACCGCCGACGGCGTTTACGACAAGACGAAAATTTACTGGTTTCCCAAGAATTTCAAGTCCATCGACGAGCTGTGGGGCGAGGAAGATGCAAGGAAAGTGCATTCCTTCCTGGCTACCGTTTTGGAGCTGAATGATAGCTCCGCACTGGTTCAGCCGGCAGAGGGAGAGGCGGAGCTTCGCAGTGCCGATCAGATACATTTCGGCATCGCAGATTTGGACAAAATCGACGTCCGGGTAGGCAGTGATGTAAAAATCTATTATACCGGCGGTATTATGGAATCCTACCCGGCACAGATCCGCGCAGTGCAGTGGGAGCTGGCAAAAGACCTGCGGCATAAGCAATACACAGAGCTTTGGCTGGATAAGGAAACCGCAGAATCGTGCGATAATGACATTTTTGACCACATCGTCATTACGGAGATCTACGCCGACTGTTTCTTTGCCTCACCGGCAATTCCCATGCCCTGGACCATCAAGCTCAACGGTACGCTGTCTGAGGATTGGTGCGTAGGTGATCAGGTTATCTGCACATATAAAAACACCTACCGGGACAAGGAAAGAATTGAGGCAGATCTCATCACAATCGAACCCAGCGACTGGGAGCCAGAGCCGGGAGTTGCCTATAAGCCGGTGATCTACCTCTATCCGGAAACGAAAACCGAGGTTTCTGTCAAGCTTGATCTAAACGGCAGGCTGACCTGCACCTACCCTGCCTATCAAGGGATCTGGCAGGTAACCGCCGCCCCCGACGGCACATTAACCGATGCCGACGGCAAACAATATAATTATCTTTACTGGGAAGGCGAAATGGATGCCCGGTGGGATATGTCGGAGGGCTTCTGCGTCAAGGGAGAAGATACGGCAGTATTCCTGGAACAGGCTTTGGAAGAGCTGGGGCTTAACCGGCGGGAAGCCAACGAGTTTATCGTGTACTGGCTGCCCCTGATGGAGCAAAATCCCTACAATATCATTTCTTTTCAAACCGAGGCTTACACCGATGACGCACAGCTGCAAATTGACCCTGCACCGGACACCCTGATCCGTGTATTTATGACCTGGAAAGCCACAGACAGCTTTATATCCCTTCCCCCGAAGGAACTTTCCGCACCGGAACGCACCGGTTTTACCGTCGTGGAATGGGGCGGCACAGAAATAAAATAAAACACCCCCGACAATCGCGATTGTCGGGGGTCAATCATTCGGGCAATTTACATACCCATAAATTACGGATCTGTTCCATAACTTCCTTCAGATTCCATAGCTGTTCAGATCTTATCAAACTATTGGGATCTTTGATTTTCACATAGCCGTTTTCATAGCCTACCATAACGATATAGTGACCTGTACTGGTGAAAAATCCGGGACCCACAACGCATATTATCGGGTTTCCCGCTTCCAGATTTTGGATGATGCGTCGCTCCACAAGGGGAATTTCCGTAATATCCAAACCCAACTTCTCTCCGCCTTCAGATATCAAAAGCCATTTGCTGCCTTTTCCGGAAGAAGTGTATTTATTTTCCGTTGCAAATTCGGCAACATAGCGGGGCGTGTATTTGGCATCCTGCAGCAGATGGATGCAAACCATCGAAAGACAAGTAGGACCGCATCCTGACAAGCCCATCAATTCATCGGCATACTCTGTATATCCCCAGCGTTCATCCCACTGGATCAAAAGCGGCATTTCGTCGTTTCCCAAACAGCTGCTCAGATCGATCTCATACTCCAGATCCTTTTTGACCGGATACTCCAAAACAAAGTCTTTTGCCTCCGGGTGTTTTTCCAGCAAAAGCACCAGATCTTCCGGCAACTGGGACAGATCCACCTGGGACTCCTCAGTAGGCTCCGTTGTAACCGGAACAGTCTCCGTCACTGTGGGTTCTGTTTCCGCCGGCTCCTTCTCCGGGCTGAACAGATCGCACAAGCCATATATCATCAATGCAGCTGCCAACACAAGCGCAAGTGCCAGTCCAAGCATTTTCGGCAGATCCCACTTTTTCAGCTTTCTGCGTTTTCTGCGGACAGGTCTTGTATGTACCGTCGTCGGATGCTCCCGTTCCTTATCCATCGTCTTTCTCTCTTTCTTACAGTATTGCTTTTTATATATTTTAAATCAGCTTACCTGTGAAATCAAGATTTATCTTTCATATCTCCAACAACAAAAAATAAGGATACCCGGATGGGTATCCTTATTTTTGGTGACCCGCTGGAGATTCGAACTCCAGACCCATTGCTTAAAAGGCAATTGCTCTGCCAACTGAGCTAGCGGGTCATTTGGCTGGGATGGCAGGATTTGAACCTACGAATGCCAGAGTCAAAGTCTGGTGCCTTACCGCTTGGCGACATCCCAATGTAGCGCGCCCGCGCAGGCACACGCCGTATTATAGCACGCATATTTCTATTTTGCAACCATTTTTTTCTATTATACTAAAAAATTTATTCCGCAATAAATGGAAAAAACACTTGTAAATTTCCATCCTTTGTCATATACTTATTAAATACAATTATCCAATAGAGAGGGATATATTATGGAACTGATTTCTGTCCGCGAGCTATTCAAAAACACCGCCCTGTATGCAGGCAAGGAAGTGACCATCGGCGGCTGGGTGCGCAATCGTCGCCCCTCCAAGCAGTTTGGTTTTATTGTGCTGAACGATGGCACTTACTTTACCCCTGTACAGGTGGTATATAACGATACAATTGAAAATTTCCAAGAGATCTCCAAGATCAACATCGGTGCCGCCCTGGTGGTCAAGGGCACCGTTGTGGAAACCCCCGACAGCAAGCAACCCTTTGAGATCCAGGCATCCGAGGTAGCTGTGGAAGGTGCTTCCACCGGTGACTATCCTCTGCAGCCCAAGCGGCACACGATGGAGTTTTTGCGTACCATTACCCATCTGCGTCCCCGGACCAATACCTTCCAGGCAGTGTTCCGTGTCCGCAGCCTTGCGGCAATGGCCATCCACGAATTTTTCCAGGAGCGGGACTTTGTGTATGTCCACACACCCCTGATCACCGGCTCTGACTGTGAGGGCGCAGGTGAAATGTTCCAGGTCACTACCCTGAACCTGAACGATGTGCCCAAGACCGAGGACGGCAAGGTGGATTTCTCTCAGGACTTCTACGGCAAGCCCACCAATCTGACCGTGTGCGGTCAGTTGAACGGCGAGACCTTTGCTATGGCATTTAAGAACATCTACACCTTCGGTCCTACCTTCCGTGCGGAAAATTCCAACACCACCCGCCACGCTGCGGAGTTCTGGATGAACGAGCCGGAAATTGCCTTTGCGGATCTTGCCGACGATATGCGTCTGGCTGAGGATATGATCAAGTATATCATTTCCTATGTGCTGGAAAAAGCACCTGAGGAAATGGCATTTTTCAACCAGTTTGTTGACAAGGGGCTTTTGGACCGGCTGAACCACGTGCTGAACTCCGAATTCGGTCACGTGACTTACACCGAAGCCATTGAGATCCTGGAAAAGTGCAACGACAAATTCCAGTACCCCGTGCATTGGGGCAGCGACCTGCAGACCGAGCACGAGCGTTATCTGACCGAGGAGGTCTTCAAAAAGCCTGTGTTTGTTACCGACTACCCCAAGGAGATCAAGGCCTT
This sequence comes from Faecousia sp., assembly GCA_045590735.1. Classification (GTDB taxonomy): domain Bacteria; phylum Bacillota; class Clostridia; order Oscillospirales; family Oscillospiraceae; genus Faecousia. The sequence goes on from JAZNRQ010000037.1 coordinate 6,048, forward strand.
CTATATGAAGCTGAATCCCGACGGAAAGACCGTGGCAGCTATGGACTGCCTGGTTCCCGGTATTGGCGAGATCATCGGCGGCTCTCAGCGTGAGGATGACTACGAGCTGCTGAAGTGCCGCATCGAAGAGCTGGGAATGAATCCGGAAGATTACGGCTTCTATATGGATCTGCGTAAGTACGGCTCTGCCCGTCACGCCGGTTTCGGTTTGGGCTTTGAGCGGTGCGTGATGTACCTGACCGGCATCACCAATATTCGTGACGTTCTCCCCTTCCCCAGAACCGTCGGCAACTGCGAACTGTAAAACGATATGCGCTGTCCTGCCCAACGGCAGGACAGCTTTTTTACTCCGGCATTTTTTGCAGCGCACCCATTCCCCTTTGTCATTGCGTTTCCCGGAGCCTTATGGTATGATAAAGAAAAAACGGAGGTAAATCTCTATGGATCACAGTATTTATGCAGCAGAGCTGTTTTTAAAGGGTTATAATTGCGCCCAGGCAGTTGCGGTGGCTTTTTGCGATATGACCGGACTGGACGAATCTACAGCAGCCAAAATCACATCCTCCTTTGGCGGCGGTATGGGCCGTATGCGGGAGGTCTGCGGTGCGGTCAGCGGTATGCTGGCGGTAGCCGGCATTCTCTACGGCTATGATGATCCTGACAACGAAAAAGCCAAAATGGAACACTATGCCCTGGTGCAGGCACTGGCTGGGAAATTCCGGGAGCAGGCAGGTTCTATTGTTTGCCGGGAAATTTTAAAAAATCCTCCCTCTGATCCCAAGCCCACGCCCCGGACGGAGGCTTTTTACAAAGAGCGTCCCTGTGCAAGAATGGTAGTCCTTGCAGCGCAAATTATGGACGAGTACATCGCTGCCCACCCTCTGTAAAGCTAAACTTCCAATCCCATTACCTGATTATGGGGAATAAGGAGCAACTTTCTATGAAAACGATTTGGGTCAAAGGACTTTCGCAGGAAAAAAATATCCATTTGATTTTTACATACACCTATACCCCGAAAGAAGGGGATCGGTTGGAGCTGGTCGCATCCAATCTTTACCGGCTGTTTGTAGGCGGTGCTTTGATCGGCTACGGCCCCGCCAGGGCAGCCCACGGCTATTCCCGGCTGGACACCTATTCCTTATCCCCTTGGGCAGGAAAAGCTGTTACGCTGTCTGTGGAGGTCTACTCTGCCAACATCAACAGCTACTACACTGTGGAGGAATTGCCGTTTTTTGGAGCAGAGCTGTACTGTGGAGATCGCTTGCTGGCTGAGGCGCAGGATTTCACGGCACAGCGTATGACCGGACGGGTACAAAAGACCCGGCGGTTCAGCTTCCAGCGTACGTTTTCAGAAATTTACCACCTGCAGGCAGATCCCTCATATCCGGTGATCGAAACGGAAGAAGTTGCTATGAATCAGCTGCTTCCCCGATACGTAAGCTACCCCACCCTGGAGCCACTGTCCGGAAAGCTTCTGGAAACCGGCACCGTCACTCTGAAGCCGGAAGGAGATTTTTTCCAGAATGGAGCCTATTCCGGACTGGATCAGGTGTTCTACAAGGGTTTCTATCCCGAAGAGTTGGAAGATGACGCGCCCAAAGATGCCGCCCGGTTTGACTACACCGCCGATGCATCTGTCACCAACAAGGAGATGATGCCCCTAACCTACCGGATCTATGATTTCTCCAGGACTGTCACCGGTTTTTTCTCTCTGAAGGCACAAATCAAAACAGCCGCCAATCTTTATATATTATTTGACGAGGTGATCGCCCAGGAGGACAGCTGCCGTCGGGTAGACCCCCACCGGAACAACTGCTGTAACATTATTAAGTACACCCTGGAACCGGGATGCTACGACCTGCTTACCTTTGAAGCCAACAGTGCCCGGTTTGCCACTGTTGTAATGACCGTGGGCTGCGGAGAGATTTCGGATTTCAAAATGGTGCGCTACGAAAATCCGGATGTGCGCTATCCCCTTCCGGACTATGGCGACCCGGAGCTCAATGCCATTGTGGAAGCCGCTGCCAACAGCTTCGCCCAAAATGCCGTGGACATTCTTACGGATTGTCCCTCCCGGGAACGGGCAGGCTGGCTGTGCGACAGTTATTTTTCCGGCAGAGCAGAGCATTTCTTCACCGGTGACAACAAAGTGGAAAAAAGCTTTTTGGAAAACTATGCCCGCTACACCCGTCGACCGGGTTTACCGGAAGGGATCCTTCCTATGTGTTATCCGGCTGACCACTATCGAGGCAAATACATTCCCAACTGGACAATGTGGTACATTCTGGAACTGAAAAGCTATTTGGAGCGCACCCGGGATCGGGAGCTGATCCAACTGTCACGGGAAAAAGTACTGGGACTTGTGGCATTTTTCCAAAAGTACGAAAATGAATACGGACTTTTGGAAAACCTGGAAAGCTGGGTGTTCGTGGAGTGGAGCAAGTGTAACCAAAAGGACTATGTTGCCGGTATCAACTTCCCTTCCAATATGCTTTGGGCTGCTGCTTTGGAAGCTGCTTCCGCCCTTTATGACCTGCCCCAGCTGGCGCAAAAAGCCCAGGCTATGAAAGAGACCATTCGGCAGCTTTCCTATAACGGAACTTTTTTCGAGGATAATATGCTCCGGGATGAAAATGGAAAACTGCTGAAAACCGGACATACCACAGAAACCTGTCAGTACTATGCCTTCTATTTCGGCACTGCCACCCCGGCAAGCTACCCGGAGCTTTGGGAGAAAATGCGTACCGTTTTCGGTCCACGGCGGGATGCCCAGAAAGTGTATCCGGAGGTTTACCCCTCCAATGCCATCGTTGGAAACTATCTGCGACTGGAGCTTTTGCTTCAGGAAGGCTATCGGGAACAGGTGCTGCAGGAATGCAAGGACTTTTTCACAGGAATGGCGAAGCTTACCGGCACTTTATGGGAACATTCCCGGCTTAATGCCAGCTTAAATCACGGCTTTGCCTCAATTGCGGCACTTTATATTGATCAATGTATACGCTAATAGCAAAAGGTCGGTGTGCAAATGCACACCTTCCGCTTTTTTACAGAAACATAAAAACCACTGTCATAATCAGGTAGATCAGGATCAGAGCCGCCACCACTACCAGCATAGGGAGAAACATCATTCTCACCGCTGCCCAGTAGGTGTTCCATACATCCTTGAACTTGGGTCGGGGGGTAACAGGATCCCGACGGTGGATGGATGAGCCGGCAGAAATGCCCGACATATCCGCCAGGGTCCTGCCATCATCCACATAGACGACTTTTTCTTTTTTCGGTTTCTTTCCCATTCCTTATTCCTCGTCAAGCAAATGACAGGCCGCAAAGTGTCCCGGCTCTACCTCCCGGTATTCCGGAGGTACGTGCTTACAGACTTCCTTTGCGTAGGGACAGCGGGTATGGAACCGGCAGCCCTTGGGGGGATTGGCAGGAGAAGGAATATCGCCTTCCAGCTTGATCCGCTCCATCTTCTCTGTGGGATCGGGATTGGGTACTGCGGAGAACAGCGCCTTTGTATAGGGATGCAGCGGATTTTGGAAAATGGCTTCCTTTGTGCCGAATTCCATCATTGCACCCAGGTACATAACACCGATCTTATCGGAAATAAACTTGACCACGCTCAGATCGTGAGAAATGAACACATAGGCAAGGTTCATTTCCCGCTGCAGCTCCTTCAGCAGATTAATGATCTGTGCCTGAATGGAAACGTCCAGTGCGGATACCGGCTCGTCACAGATGACCAGCTTGGGGTTCACAGAAAGTGCACGGGCAATGCAAATACGCTGACGCTGACCACCGGAAAACTCGTGGGGATAGCGTTCATAGTAGTAATCCCGCAGACCGCACTTTTCCATCAAAGAAAGAACATAGGATTTGACTTCTTTCTTCGGCACGATCTTATGAACCTGCACCGGCTCACTGAGGATGCCGCCAACGGTGCTTCTGGGGGGCAAGGAAGAATAGGGATCCTGGAAAATGATCTGCATCTGCTTCCGGATGTCCCGCATCTGCCGGGAGGTGTAGTTCGTAATATCCTTGCCGTCGAAAATGATCTGTCCGGCGGTGGGCTTGTGCAGCTTCAGCACCGATCTGCCTGCGGTGGTTTTGCCGCAGCCGGATTCGCCTACGATACCCAAGGTCTCACCGGGCATCAGCTTAAAGGAAATATCATCCACTGCCACCAGTTCTTTTGTGACCTTACCGAACATTGTCTTTTTAACAGGGAAGGTCTTTCGCAGGTGACGCACCTCCAGCACCGCTTCCGGGTCAAAAGGCTGCTTAAAGTCCTCAGCCTGCTGCCGGGCACGGTTTTCCAGATACTTCGCCTGCTCCTGCGCATCGTCATAAAGCGGGGTATTCAAAACGGTTTCATCAGCCATTTTCGGTTTCCTCGTCATACAAATGACATGCAACAAAATGGGTAGGACTTACCTGCACCATACCGGGATACTCCCCGGAGCACTTAGCAGTGCATTTTGCGCATCTTTCCTTAAAGTAGCAGTGGGTCGGCATATTCACCGGGTTGGGAACATTGCCGGGAATGTTATACAGCTCCACACCGTCATCCAAAGACATTGTGGGCTTGGATTTTTGCAAGCCGATGGTGTAGGGATGCCGGGGATCCTGGAAGATCTCCATCACTGTACCCTTTTCGATCACCTTACCGGCATACATAACCACCACATAGTCTGCCATCTCTGCAATCACACCCAAATCGTGGGTGATCAGCAAAATAGAGCCGTCGATCTTTTTCTTGATATCCTGCAAAAGATCCAAGATCTGTGCCTGGATGGTCACATCCAGTGCGGTGGTAGGCTCGTCCGCAATGATCAGCCGGGGCTCTGCCGCCAGTGCCATTGCGATCATCACACGCTGCCGCATACCGCCGGACAGCTCGTGGGGAAATGCGTTGCATACGTTTTCCGGAATAATACCCACCAAACGCAGCATTTCCTCAGACTTTACACGGGCCTCTGCCTTTGTGGCACCGGGGACGTGGATCAGCGTCACCTCATCCAGCTGTTCGCCGATGGTGAACACCGGGTTCAGGCTGGTCATAGGCTCCTGGAAGATCATTGCGATCTGCTTGCCCCGGATCCGGTGGATCTCGTGAATGGGCATCTTGGCAATATCGTAGATCTTTTCCTGCATCGTGTAGTTGCCTTCTTCGTCACAGACCGGATCTCCCCAGCTGTCACGCTCGTAATCATAGGCCTTAAAGCGGATAGAACCCTCGACGATCTGTCCCGTAGGACCCTGGATCAGCCGCATCACCGACATACTGGTGACGGATTTTCCGCAGCCGGATTCACCAACCACACCCACAACCGCATTTTTCGGTACATTGTAGGATACACCGTTGACCGCTTTAACCGTTCCCTGCTCCGTAAAGAAGTAGGTGTGCAGGTTGTCGATCTCCAAAATATTGTTGTCGTCCTGCATTTCGGTCAGGAATTCACTTTCCGGTGCCAAACGGTTTTTATATGCCTCCAAACGCTTGATGGTTTTGGCATTTTCCTTGGCAATGGCGCGGATCTCCTTACCTGAGAGATAATTTTTGTTTTTCCTAGGTGCTTTCATAGCTTATCTCCTCGCTTTCGGATCCAGTGCGTCACGAAGACCGTCGCCCACAAAGTTGAAGCCTAACACCGCAATCACGATACAGACACCTGCAGGCACCCAGACATACCAATGGTTTTGCAGCACATCCTGGTTGGTGGAGATAATGTTGATCATTGTACCCCAGGCAGCAAAAGGCGGCTTGACACCCAAGTTCAAATAGCTGAGGGTTGCTTCATACAGGATCATACTACCCAAACTCAAGCTCATCTGCACGATCAGCTGCGGCATTACATTGGGGATCAGGTGCTTGAATATCTTGCGGAAGGTGGAATAGCCCATTGCCTCTGCCGCCACCATATACTCCTGCTCACGAAGGGACAGGATCTGGCCACGGACAAGACGGGCTGTGCCGGTCCAGGAAATAAATGTCAGGTAGATCATCAGCAGATAAATACGGTACTTGCCGTCCACACCGGAGGAGTCCAGCAAGGTACTGATGATCAGCAAAATGGGAATGCCGGGCAAACACATCAGCACATCGCAGACACGCATAATCACATTGTCCACGATTCCACCGAAGTAACCGGAAATACCGCCCAGGATCACGCCTAAAATGGTGATCAGGAACACCGCAATGAAGCTGACAGTCAGAGAGATCCGACCACCGTACATCAGACGGACGAAAATATCATAACCTTCGTTATCTGTGCCCAAAATGTGCTCTGCGGAGGGAGGTGCCAGGAAATTATCCTTCAGGTGCTTTTCCGTAGTCTGCCGGACAGTATATTCCACACCGTCCACTGTATAGGTGGTGCTGGAGCTTGCGTACTCGGTCTTGCCGCTTTCGTCCAGCTGGATCTCGCCCCACTGGTTATACACCAGCGGTCCCACAAAGCTGAAAAGGAACAGACCTACCACCATAATCAGTCCCAAAACACTCAGCTTGGAACGGAAAAAGCGGCGAACCACCATCCGGGTGGGTGACATCAGACGGACATTTTTATCCAGGGGCATTTCTGTATCTACGGTATTTTCCTGGGTGTTTTTCATTTCTTCCATAGTTGCGCCCCCTTTACTCCAGTTTTACACGGGGATCCACAAGGCCGTACATAATGTCCGCCAGCAGAACACCCAACACGCTCAGCAGCGCAAGGAACATATTGTAACCCATAATAAAGGGAATGTCGCCGCTGTTCATAGCCTTCAGCGCAATGCTGCCGATACCGGGCAAGTCAAAGACCTGCTCCGTAATGATCGCACCGGAGAATAAGCTTGGCAACAAACCTGCCATTGAAGTCACCAGCGGGATCAGGGTATTGCGGAAAGCGTGCTTATTGATGTCTACCCGCTCCTTCAGACTCTTTGCACGGGCGGTACGAATATAGTCAGAATTGAGAACTTCCAGCATATTGGTTCTGGTCATACGCATTCTGGCACCAATGCTTAGGATAACAATGGTCAAAATGGGAATGAACATATGCCGGGCATAGTCAAACAGAAGCGCGATTCCGGTATAGGATGCCGTAGCACTGACCAAACCGGAGGGTTCAAACCATCCCAGCTTCAGTGCCAGCAGATCCTTCAGCATCTGACCGAAGAAGAAGGACGGCAAAGAGATGCCGACCATCACCAGAATGGTCACGATGTAATCCCGCAGGCTGTACTGGTGGGTCGCCGCGGTAATGCCCAGGGGAATTGCGATCATAAACTCGAAAATGGTAGCGATCAGCGCCACCGCAAAAGATACGCCCATATGCTCCACGATCACCTGCGCCACAGGGATCTGGTAGACAAAGCTGGTACCCAGATCAAACCGGCACAAAGCCAGCAGCCAGCTGAAATAACCCTTCAGAATGCCCAGCGGTGTGCTGTCTTTCAGTCCGTACATTTCATACATAGACTCAACGACTGCCTCATCGATGCTGCCATTCTGGTTCATTGCCTGCAGCTTATTCTGAATGAAGTCCACAGGCATCAGCCGGACCAGGAAATAGATGATCAGCGATACGCCCAGCAGGATCAATATGGAGTATCCAACTCTTTTTAAGATATATTTAAACATACATTGCTCCGATCCTTCGGCCCTCACCCTGCTGACGCAGGGTGGGCCGTTTGTTTATTAGGCGGCGAACTCGATCTCCCAGATACGGTCCAAGGGAGAGGAGTAGGGGTTGATCTCACCGGAAATGCTCTCGGATTTGATCACCTTGGAATTGTAAGCGTACAGAACGCTTCTCTGATAAACCGGCAGCTCAATGGCCAGATCCAGGATCTGCTCCATTGCCTCCATATACAGCTCGCTGCGCTCTTCTTTATCATTGGTGGCACGGGCATCGTCGATCAGCTCACTGAGGTCGTCCAAAATGTCCAGCTCCTCAGAGGTACCGCTGGTCTTTAAGTAGTTATAGCCCCAAGCCAGGGTACTGGTAGCGGTAGAATCCTTGTGATAGACCTGATACAGGTCGGGATCCAGTGCAGAAGACCAGGCGGCTGCCCAGACTTCCAGAGAACCGGTATTGATCTTGGTCAATGCCTGGGTGTCGCAGACCACATCCACTTCCCAGCCCATTTCGTTCAGCAGTGCCGCAGCATCACGGAACACCTTGTAGGTGGGGTGATCCTGCAGGTTGGAACCGGCAATGGTAAAGGTGACCTTCAGTTCGCTGTCCCCTTCGCTGACACCGGCCTTACGCATATACTTTTCAATATTGGTAATGGCGATATCCTCGCTCCAGGCACCCAACTGGGGATAGTCAAAGCCGTTATCGGTGGCTTCCGGTCCGTCGGGATAAGCCCAGCTGATCTTGGACATCGGCCAGTATATCTGGCTGGCAGTACCTGCCCGGTAGTAGTCCAGCGCAAGGCTGGTATTCATTGCACACATAATGGCCTTACGAAGATTCACATCGTTGACCTTTGCGGCATTAATGCCGATGTAACCGTAACCCAACTGGTCGGTGAACAGGGTCACCATACCTTTGGACTTCAGTTTTTCCAGCTTTTCGTAATTGTCGGTGGTCAGCGAAGGAGAAATGTAGTGAACAGAGCCCTTCTCCAATGCCGCAATGGCATTACTGGAGGAAATGACCTGGTAACGGATCTTGCCGATCTTGGCATTTTCAATGCCCTCACCGACTGTATTGAAGTAGTTGTTCGCCTTGAAATACACAACGTTATTGGTATAGAAGGAGGTTTCTGTAGGTGTGTCGCTGTTGGTGGTGTTGGTTGCCTTATACGCACCGGCACCCATAGGCAGCTTAATATTTCTGGTGGACTGAATCACGTCCGTCATAAAATCAAAGCTTGCAAATTCCACACCAAACTTATTGTTTTCGATATCCACAGGCACGGAGCTGCCTTCACCGTAGTAGTGCTGCGGTGCAATGGTCAGCGCAAAGTTCCAAATTGCCTTGGGGTCAACACCATCAATAGTGATCTCCAGCACATCGTACTCTTCCGGATTGGTAACCGTGCCGTCCTCGTTGTGCTCGGAGGCAACGGTATAATCGGTGCCGTTGACCGTGATCACACTGCCTGCCGCATCGGTATGACCCAGGGACACGATACCGGAGATGCTCTCCACCGCCAGGTCACCGTCATCAGACACATTTTCGTGGAGGATCACTTCCTTGGCCTTTGCGGTAAACTCTGTGTTCAAGGTCGTGCCGGTTGCCCAGTAATACAGGATAATATCCAGCTGACGGGCGATCTTATCATTGAAGATATAGTCAATGGCACTTTCCTTATCCTTGATGGAATCCGGGTACTGGGGGGTCAGTTTTTCGATGACAGTACGGTCAATCTTGCCGTCTGCACCTTCCGCATACTCCACTTCCACATAACCTTCCGTGAACATAAAGCAGAAGATCTCGTTTTTAAACTGGCTATGCTGCTTATAGGGTTCTTCCTTGTAGGACTCCTGGGCGCTGACATAATCATCTCCCAGTTCTTCCCGGAACAGCTTCAGTGCATACCGGTAGTCTTCCAGCAGCTGTTCACTGGTGACCTCATCCGGGTCGTTGGAAATGGCATTCTGATAGCCGGAGCTGACCTTATGGTCGTTGATTGCTGCCTCCATTTCCTCCTGACCTACCTCGTTGGTAGAGGAGCTTTTCAGCTCTGCACGGAACAGGTTGACCAGCTCGTTGATACGGGCCTGTCCTCTGGTGGCAGCCTGAGAGGTGATCAGATCGTTATTGCCGTCTGCACCGGCACCGGCAGTTTGGGTACGGTACTCACTCAAGCCCAAAATATCGGTGGAATACAGGGTGTTGGAGCCGGTGTACACCGGATCCAGATATACATAGTAGTTAAACAGCACGTCTTCCATCGTCAGGGGATGACCGTCGGAGAATTTGATGCCGTTTTTCAGGACGAAATAATAGGTAGTGGTGTCATTTCTGTTTTCCACGATCTCGTAGTCCTTCACGACCACCGCTTCGTCCTCACCGTAGGCAACCTGGACCTCACCATCCACATACTTGGAGCCCAGCATACCGATCTGGGTCATAGCAACAATGGTGCCGTCTGCTGCCGCGGTGTAAAAGAAAGGATTAAAGAGGCCATCCAGCTGCTCCGTCATAATAACGAAGGCATCTCTACCGGCACTGCAGCCGGTAAACATACTGCTGCTGCTCAGGCATAGTGCCAAAGCCAGCACTATGCACGCAATTCTTTTTTTCATTTAAATACTCCTTGTAGGGAGAGGGTCAGGCTGACCCTCTCCGGTCATACATTACTCTGTTTTGATTTCCACTGTTACGGTGGAATCCGTCACGGTGATCACTACATTTTCCGGATGATCGCCTGTTGCTGTGCAGGTGATGCCGGAAGGATCTACATCCACCTTACCCATAGCACAGACCAAACCAATGGTATAGTCCTCAGTGCCAAAGTAACAATCGGAATCGATCTGCAGCTTGCCGTTTACGATGGTAATGCCGCTGCACTGGGCCTGTTCAGATACAGAGCCTGCCAGCAAACCGTAGGTCGTGCCGGCTACACGGGCACCGCCCTCAAGCGTAAAGGTCACATTCTCGAAGGTGATATCCTTTATCACAGCGGTGTCACCAAGCTGTCCAAAGAGGCCTGCGCTTGTCTTGGAATTGTTCTTCTGCGTGAATTCGATGTTCTTGAAGGTATGGCCATTGCCCTGGATCGTACCGGTGAAGGTGCCGTGCATCAGGGATGTGGGCCAGTTTTCTTCTGCAAAGTCCAGATCTGCGTAGATCTCGTAGTTGCCGGTCACGCTGGCATTGTCGCTGAACTGCTCCGCAGTATAGATCCGGTACCACTCGCCTTCCCGCCAATCGGTATAGACGCTGATCACCGTATTCTTTGCGGTGCCGTTCTCATAATCCACCTCACCCGGATGGGTCAGTGTCAGTGTTTCCACAGGCTTTGTGCCCTCTTTATCCAGATAAGCTTTTTCGAAGGTGAAGCCCTCCCGCTTGGAGAAGTCATTCATCTTCACCCGACCGGCATCCTTGCTCCACAGAGGCATTTCGATGGCCTTGCCGGAGGTGGGATCGTACTTCACGGTTTCGATTTCTTCACCGCTCTGACGGTCATAGACCTTTACCTCAAACATAGGGATCCAAGCCGCATACAGGGTCAGCACCGGCTCTTCCGCATTGTAGGTCTTCTGAGGATCCAGGGAAACACGGTCCTTTTCAAAGTCCCATTTTCCGCTGTAGGTATACGCGGTGTTACCCAAACTGTCCTCGCCGTTTTCTGTTCGCTGGCTGTACCAGCCGGCGAAGAAGTAACCGTTATTCGTGGGTGTGAAGGCATCCTTTCCACGCTGCTTGTCATTCGGTGCAAGCAGTGCCAGCTGTGCCTGTCCCTCATCGTTCTTGCCCAGATCAGACAGGTTGTAGCCGTCCACGATCACCGATGTATTGGTAGTAAAGAAGCCGCCATTGGCATCAAACTTAACGCTGACACCGTAGTTTTCCGCATTGTTGATCTCATAGGGTGTCTTTTCACCGGCAAGCCCACTGATGAATTCGATGCCGCCGTACACAACCAGCACCACCCCTACCAGTGCCAAAGCTGCCATACCCAAGCCCTTCAGGATTCGTGTTGCACTTTGCATTGCGGGGCTCGGTGCCTTCCGGGGACGGCGATGACGCTTTACTTTACGGGTCTTTGCTTCCGGTGCTGCGGTCTTTGCTTCTTTTGCCTTCTTCAGCACAGTTTTCAGCTTGCTTACGATCTTACCGGCAGTCTGACCGGCAGAAGCGTAAACCTGCTTTGCAGCGTCCTGAATGGTGATTCTGTCTTTCAGTGCCTTCAGGATCACAACAATTGCTGCCAGGGCCAGTACCACCACAGGCACAGCCACAATAACAATTGCGATCGTCAGCAGAACTCCCCAGGGGAATTGCTTTCCGGTTTCGCCCAAATCGTCTGTAGGCTCCCCGGCAGGTGTCAGAGAAATGATACGCTGCTCTGCGGAAAGCAGATCCGCATAATTGCTTACCAGTGCCTGCTGCTCCAAAGTGGAGATCTTATTGTACAGCTTGCGGGCATTTTCCACGACACCGCGCTGCTCATAGCTGACACGCTTGGGAATCTCCTTGATGGCCCAAATGGCTTCCAGGGTATCTCTGTTGGGTGCCTGCGCACCGTCAATGGTCACATCAAAGTACTGGCTGTAAATAAAGGAGTCGTAGTTGGTGCCGTTGGTGGGACGGATCATTGTCAGCTTATCTTCCACGAAGCCAACATAGTCCACAAAGGATGCACCGTAGAACACATTGGAGTAAAGACCGTCTGTGGAGTTCCACATATAGTACGGGATCATTCCCATACCGGTGATCTGCACCTCGTTGCCCTCGTAATCCGTATAGGTACCAAAGTCACCGGTGCCGGGTACGTGCTCAAAGCTTTCGTACCAGGTTCGGTCAAATTCTTCCTCCAGGGCAGGTGCTTCAAAGCTGCCGAATACCACGGTATGCAGCTTGTCACAGCCGTAGAAAGCCTTATGACCAATGGCAAACAGTGTGTTGGGCAGGGTTACCATCTCTACATCCGCACCGGCAAATGCCATAGCGCAGATCCGCACCGTATCGTCTGCCACCACTGCATCGGCAGCATTGGTGCCGGCATAAGTCACCAGCTCCATACCTCTGTCCAGCAGCTGATACAGAGATCCGTCGATCACGGTAACCTTTTTGCTGATATCATAGGTATTGGTTTTCTCTTCCAGTGCAATCCCGTTAAAGTCCGTTGCCTCCACAAAGGAGAAATCTACCTGACACATTGCAAAGGGATTGTCACCCAAAGATTCCAGGTCTTCACCCAGAATTACTTTAAAGGGTGTCAGCGTCTGCTTCATAAAGGCAAATGTGCCGATATGCTCTGCAGCAGACAGGTCAGCCTCTGTCAGCGCGCTGTTGAGGAATGCGTAATCCCCGATGGAAGTCACCTTGTTCAGATTCCGCACGCCGCTCAAGCTGTTACATTCCGCAAAAGCATTTTCATTCAGTGTGCAGCCTTCCGGATTCAGCATAACATCCAAGAGGCTTGTATTGTAGATAAACGCGCCCTCTCCGATCTCTTCCGCTGCGCTCAGCACCAGACCGGTCAATGCACGGCATTCGCTGAAGGCATAGTTGCCGATCTTCTTCACGCGGGACAGATCGATATTGACCAGCTTCTTACAGTCTGCGAAGGTGTACTCGGGGATCTCCTCGATCTTCTCACCCAGTACCACAGTTGTCAGCTCGTGGCAGTATACAAATGCATACTTACCGATGCTCTCGGCAGAGGTCAGATCCACCTGCTCCAGCTTCGGAGCGTGGTAGGTATACATATAGTTGCCTTCTCTGGACACCGCGCCCACCTGCATATTTTCATCCAGGCAGATCATATAGCTGTCACCGGAGAATGCATACTCACCGATGGCCTTTGCCTTGCTCAGGTCGATATTTTTCAGGCTGGCATTGTTATAGAATGCCATATTGCCGATCTCAGCATTTTCGCCCAGAGTCACGGTTTCCAAAGAATGGGCATTATTGAATGCGTTTTCACCGATCACCGCATTGTTGCCGATGGTCAGGCTGGTCAGTGCCGTCTGGAAGGTATAGTAGAAATACTTTTCTTCCACCTCGTTGTACACTTCGTTATAACTGTTGACGGTGAAAATGTTGTCCTTATCCTGGCTGAATGCGTATTTGCCGATGGTAACATCGTTGCCGATCACTACCGTTGCCAGGTCCTTACACTCACTGAACACACCCTCGGCGATCTCAAAGCCGTCGGGAATGGTCACGGAAACGAGCTTGGTAAAGGAGAATGCGTACTTGCCGATGGTGGTTTTCTCTGTGAAATTCGGCATCTGGGTAATGGCTGTTTCGAAGAAAGCGTATTCGCCGATCTCTTCCAGCTGACCCAGGGTCACGGTTTCAATTCCCTCACTGGAGCCAAAAGCATAATCTCCCAACCGGGTGACTTCCGGCAGCATCACAGAGGTGATCTTCTTATTGTGGGAGAATGCACCGCTTGCCAGTGCGGTTACCTGCGTATTGCCGATGTTGGCAGCGGTAAACTCACCGGTGATCGTAGGTGCCACCGCAACCAGGGTCTTACCGTCGGCAGTAAGCACATAATCAGCCTTCTGTACCTTGTAGGTCTTGTTGCCGTCGCTGATCTCAATGGTCTTGATGGCTGTATCACGGAAAGCAAACTCACCGATGTCGCCTACTGCCGGACCAACGATGACGGATTCCATATTCTTACATTCGTAGAACATACCCTCCGGCAGCACTGCCGCATTGACCGTGAAGGTTTTCAGTGCTTCACAGCCGGTAAAGGCATAGGGACCGTACTTGACCTTCTCTGCAGTGATGGTCACATCCTGCAGCTTCTTACAGCCGGCAAAGGCGTACTGTCCAATGGACAGAAGTCTTTCTGCTGTCTTGATGCCCTTCAGCTCCCGGTTGCCGGCAAAGGCATAGTCCGAAATTACACAGGCTGCGCTTAAGTCCACCGTATCCTGCAGGTTACAGTTTTCAAAAGCGTGCTGGTTAACAATGATCAGATTATTCTCACCGCTGAAGGAGATCTTCTTCAGTGATGTACAGCCATAGAATGCACCGTACTCGATTGCCTCCATCGTAGAGGGCAGTACGATCTCTTCCAGGGCAGTCAAGTTTGCAAAGGCATATGCGCCGATCTTCTTGACACCCTCCGGCAAAATCACCTTGGTAATGGTGGATTCACCGATGTACCACTGCTTGGAGGTCTCCGCATCGTCGAACGCAAGCTCTTCTTCGGTCTTGGGAATATACTCAAAATTGGAGAACGCAAAGTTACCGATCTCCGTCAGATCCATTTCCTCCGGCACTACCACCAGACCGCCATTACCGTAATAATGGGTCAGGATGCCGCCATTGGTCAGGTAGGGATCTTTTACCTCAATGGAAACGGATTCAGAGTAGTAGGTACTCTTTCCGTCCATCATAACCTTGACCGTTACGGAAGCAAAGCCCTCTGCCACTGCCGTAACCTTGCCGCTTTGGTCGATCTTAACGATCTCTTCGTTGCTGGATTCAAATGCAACAGATGTATCCTTGGGGAAATAAGCATCCAAATCGTAGTTCAGCAGCACCGACTCAGAGGGATACATCTCCAGGTCAAATTTGCCTTCAAAGAAACGCTTATCGCCGGTATCGCCCAGCTTTTTCTCCGCGCTGTCTACCACATAGTATGCCTTTTGGGTGATATAGCCGTTCAGTCTGAAAACATCTGCCACCGGCTTATCGTACTGACGGAAGCCGTCATCCCCTTCTTTCAAAACCGTTACTGGGAAGGTAACGCTCTTGTTCGTCTTGGGGTCGCTAACCTTGATGATCGCATTGCCGGAAGCCACAGCTACAATTTTATTGTTGACCACACGCACCACACCGGGACGGGAGGATGCAAAGGTCAGCAGCTCTGCCCACTGATCATCCGGATGTACCAGCGGTTCCAGAGAGAACACTTCGTTGGGACTGAGGGTCAGACCTTCCTCGGACATATCTTCAAAGAAGAATTCGATGTAATCCGTAGGCAGACCGATCTCATAAGTGGCATAGTTCAGCGCATAGTCATAACAAGTCAATGCAAAGGACCGGTCATTGGTTGCGCCTTCCTTAATTTTGTAGATGTAGTCTGTCAGCTCAAAGCGAACGGTCGTTGTGCTGTTCCGCTGAGAGTAAACAGGTGTCATATACTGCTCCACCGCAAACAGCTCCGGCACCACATTGCCGTCGTCGTCCTGACCCTGACCCACGTAGCCCAACTGGGCTGCCATTGCGTGGTGGTTATCGTAAATATCCACATTGGCATAGAGGCGATTCTTTTTCTGGGACTTGTCGTAATCGCACTCAAAGGTAACACCGGTAACGGTCGGTGCTTCAAAGTCCACCGTCAGGGGGAATGTAAATACATTCTTCTCGTTGGTCTCCAGACCGCCTTCTTCATAGTCCAGATAACCGGTAAGGGTCACTGTATAGCGGGAGTTGTTCTTCAGGTTATAGTCCTGGGTGTCGAATTCGATCTCCACATTAGCAGGATAGATAGAGCCGCCGTCACCATAGGATTTACGGACATCCTCGTCCACCGTTTCGAACAGGACCTCGCCGGTCACATCGTCGGTAATGGCGATCTCGATCTTACGGGCATTACGCAGCAGACCTGCCCATACAAAGCGCAGAGAATGGATCGTGCCTTCCATATTGGAAAGCGCAATGTAATCCCGGCTGGCGGAAATGATCATATCCTCCGGATCCTGCAGGAAGTAGTAAGAACCCAGGTAGCTGACGTAATCCTCAGACACACCACCTACAGGACGGGTGGAATAGGCATCTGCCATTACCTTATCTTCCTTGGCAATGGAATCATCCAGCTCATCAGCATTGGTTTCAAAGTAGTCCAGGTCAAAAAGCGGTGCTCTTGTCCAATCACCGTAGAAGGCCAGGTACGGCACACTCAAATCGATCTTGGTACCGCTCTTGGCTTTCAGTGTGATAAAGCCTTCCACATACATACCGTTTTCAAAGGAACGGTCCAGGTAAGCCTTATCTTCCTCGCTGAGGGTGATCCGCACAGTCACATCCGCTGTGGTGCCGCCCTTAACGGAAATCTTCTTATTCTTGTGTGCCTTGCCGTTGACAGACAGGATCTCCACCTTTGCGCCTTCCAGCAGATGGCCTTCCTCTGTAACGGTAGTTTCACCGGCATTTGTTTTGGTTTCGCTGACACCTTCGGTCATAACCCAGGCGTCCATCTCATAAGCAGCCTTTTTCTTGCCAAAGTTGTTGATCCGGAAGGACATTTCATACACACCGGTCTTCTCCGAATCGTCCCCCAGCTCCAGCTTGGGCTTATCCATCTCCTTACCGTCTGCATCATAAGTGGTAATGTAAGCATCGGTATTGATGGCATTGAGCAGGTTTGCAAGGCCGGCACCCTGCTTTCTCACAAAGTAAGGCAAGCCGTTGGTGCTGATCGCCACATCTGCTGTGGACATCATCAGGCAATTGACCATCGCATTGACCTTTACATTATCATCGGCGATGTTCGGGAAATTCTCCACCACATACTGCCGCAGCAGGATCACAACGCCTGCCAGGTTGGGACAGGCCATAGACGTACCGGAAAGACGGTCATAACCGCCACCGGTCACGGAGGACAAAATGTTTCCACCGTGGGCAGTGATCTCAGGCTTGATCTCCAGGTTCGGTCCGGGACCCCAGGAGGAAAAGTCGGAAATAAAAGGACCGGAGGTCTGCTTCTTGCTGATGGTCAGCTTGCCACCGCCCTGAGCAACCAGCATTTCACCGTCATTCTGAGAAATGGAACAAACTGCCAGCTTGGCATCGCCCACATTCATTTTAATTTCACCGGAAACATTATTATAAATAATGATACCGGCAGCACCCTGTGCCTCTGCGATCATTGCCTTTTCTTCAAAGGTGTTATCACCGCGGCGCACCAGTGCGATCTTTCCATGGACATCCACACCGGTATAGTCAGCGGTTCTGCCAACACCGGGAATCACCACATATTCAAAGCTCTGCTTTTCCTTATCTCCCAACAGTGTTTCAAAGAAATCGTTTTCCTTGGCAGCACCGTTATTGGATTCGTCGAAATAAATGATTGTCTTTTTATATTTAATGTAAGGCGTTTCTTCTCCGTTGATGGATGCTACAGACATAGCACCCTCGTAGGTTCCGGGAGAACCTACCGTACCGGTATCCGGGTTGGAGGTCAGACCCAGGTTACCGTTTTTGTCAGAACCGTATGCGGAGCTGAAGCTGTTGGATGCAGCGACCACCAGGCTGATGCCCGCATCCCGGATCTTCTGATAAACACCGCTGGTCAGTTCTTCATCGGACTCACGGCTAAAACCACAGGCTGTACCCAGGGACATATTGATCACATCAACGCCCAGGATCACACAGTCTTCCAATGCGGACAAGATCCAGGAGGACCGGGCTGTATCCATCACGTCCGAGAAGACCTTCATAGATACCAGCTGTGCATTGGGTGCCACACCGGTGATGGTATCATCCTTACCGACGATCACACCGGAAACGTGGGTGCCGTGGTTATTGTGGGTGGAATACACATCCGGATCGTTGTCTGCATAGTCGTAGCCGAAGGGAACTTTTTCGTTGATGTAGACATCGTTGGCACTCAAACCGCCGAACATCTCGTTGGCCTTGGTCTTGCCGACCACCGCCGCCACATCTTCAAAAGTCATACCCAACTTCTGAGAGGTGAAATTCTTCACGCTGAAGGCGGTGTGGTTGGAACCGAGACCCGTATCCAAACCCGCCACCACCATACCGGAGCCGTCATAGCCGGAATCACCGCTCTTGAAAATACCGGTCTCATACACATTAACGGTATTTTCCACCAGCTTTGTTTCCGCTACCTTGTAGACTTCGCCGACGATCACACCGGCACCCTCGCCTACTGACTTGCAGGTATTGCGGAAATCTCCTGCCCGGATCACCAGTTCGAATCCGCACAGGAGCGTATCGTACTCTTCACCGGTGGTGTAGCGGATATTCCGGTCTTCCAGTTCCTTCAGGATCTGCTCCTTTCGCTGGGCTACCTGCTGACGGATCTGCTGTGCTTCGGTGCTTTCCTGTGCGAACTGCTGCAAGGACATCGTCTTGCTGCCCGCCTCGTAAGCATCCATCACAGTTGCCTGATCCAGTGTGACGATCACGGAAATCTCCTCATCGTCCCGGATTCCCGCAGGGAGCGGCTGCATCACCGACTGATCCAAATAATCGGAATAGTCGACCTTCACATTATCCAGCCGCTGTATGTAGGAAGCTTTGTATCCTTCCGCTCCGACTAAGGGCGCCAGAAGCCCCAATAGCAAAACGGCGACCAAAACCAGTACAATCGCTGCCCGGATAGTCTTTTTTGCGGTTTCTTTCTTCATGTGCCAAAACGCCTTTCATTTATTGTCACAATATGCCATTTTATCGTAAGCATAATCCATTTTATTTTACTCTAATAAAGTGAAAATTGCAAGGTATTTTCGAAGATTTTTCCTTAATTGTTATTTATAATGTATTGTGTGCTTTTACGGATTGGTAATTTACTTTCCGCTTTTTGTGTGATATACTGTAGAAAAATCAAGGGAGGCGTAATTATGACAAAAAAACGCATCCAAACAATATACGGAATCGTTCTTTCGGTGATGATCGGCATTGCAGGCATTTGTCTTTGCATCGCCTGTGTCGAGATCTATCGCTCCGGTGCACAGCCCTTTTCCAGAGAATCTGTAGCAGCGGCTTTTCAACATATTGCCTTGCCGGTCTATCTGTGTCTGGTGATGATTGCCGGTGGCTGGATTCTGGATCTTTTCCTTTCCACCGAGAACAAAAAGCCTGCCGATAAGCAGTACCGGATGATCCTCGCTATGATGCAGGAGAAGGTCGATCTTAATTTGTGTGAACCGACTCTGAAATATTCCATTATGACGCTGCGAAAAAAACGGCAGCTACTGAAAACCACCGGAATCATCCTTCTGAGTGTGTGTACCGGCATATTTTTATCATACAGCCTGAATCCTGCTAACTACGACTACAGCTCCACGGGGATTACAACTTCCGTCATCGGGGCAATGTTTCTGTTTGTCCCCTGCCTTGCTATACCGTTTATTTACGGCATTGTGGCTTCTGCCATCGAAATGCGCAGCATTCGGGCAGAAATTGATCTTACAAAATCCGCTATCGCTGCCGGTGCCCGTGCCGAAACTGCAATCGCGGTGTCCCGCAAGAGCTACGGTCTTACCTGTCTGCGGCTCGTGATCCTTTTTCTTGCCGTTGGCAGCCTGACGTTTGGTTTTTTCGCAGGCGGCACAGCAGATGTGCTGACAAAAGCCATTAATATTTGCACTGAGTGTGTAGGATTGGGGTGAGGATATGCGGAATTTATTAACGAAACTGCGTCCCACCAAGCGCAAGCTGATGCAGCTTTACTTTGCGCTGCTTTTCAATGCCAATTTAAAAGGCTTTATTTCCGGTAATATTTATAAGGGAAATTCCAAGATCCTCTGCTCACCGGGTATCAACTGCTATTCCTGTCCCGGCGCGGTGGGTGCCTGTCCTTTAGGATCTTTACAAGGCTCCTTCAGCGCAGGTCGCAGCACCCTGTTTTATGTAGGCGGCATTTTGGTTCTTTACGGATTGATGCTGGGCAGAATGATCTGCGGTTGGCTGTGCCCCTTCGGTCTCATTCAGGAGCTTGTGTACAAAGTCAAAACTCCAAAACTGAAGAAAAATTCCGTAACCCGTCTTCTGTCTTACTTAAAGTATCCGATACTGGTCTTTTTTGTATTTATCGTCCCCATCATCTACGCGTTCCGGGATACTCCCCTGCCGGCTTTCTGTAAATACATCTGTCCCGCAGGTACGTTGGAGGGCGGTATTGGGCTGCTTTCCAATGTGGTAAATGAAAGCTATTTTTCTATGCTGGGACCTCTGTTCACCTGGAAGTTCTTGCTGATGGTCAGTATTTTGGTGGGCTGTGTGTTCATCTTCCGGCTTTTCTGCCGCTTTCTTTGCCCTCTCGGTGCATTCTACGGTCTGTTTAACAAACTGAGCTTTTTCGGTATCAAGGTCAACACCGATAAATGCACCAATTGCGGTCTGTGTGTCAGCCATTGTAAAATGGATATCCGTCACGCAGGCGATATGGAGTGTATCAGCTGCGGAGAATGTGTATCGGTCTGCCCCACTAAGGCGATCCGGTGGAAAGGTCCTAAAATTTTCATTCGGCAAAATGAAGGGTCTGCCCCGAAAAAGCACATTCTGCTGCGCAGTATTACCGCTGTATTGCTCCTGGGCATCCTGGCAGGTTCCATTGTTTACTATTGGAATAACAGCACCCCGGTTCTGCCGCCTCAGGGAACGCAGGTAGGCGATCTGTGCTACGGTCACGATTTGGAAATTCTGGACAGTCCCGGTATTACCGGTGAAACCATCAACCCCGCAAAGACCGGAAAGATCACTGTTGTGAATTTTTGGGGAACCTGGTGCACACCCTGCGTCAATGAGCTTCCCTATTTTGATCAGATCGCAACGGATTATGCCGACACCGTGCAGGTGGTCGCGATCCATACCGATATGATCTACGAAACCGCACCGGAATTTATCGAAAAGTATTATCCGGATTCCAAAATGATATTTGCCAAGGACTATACTGAGGACGGTGTTGCCGGTTACTATACGGCACTGGGCGGCAGAGATACTTATCCCTACACCGTGATTTTGGATGAAAACGGTGTGATCCTTGCCAAGTTCGTTAAGGCTTTGGAATACGCAGATCTTCAAGCCGTTATTGAAAAACATTTACAATAATATCTGAAAAGGAGAGCACACTATGTCAAAAACTATCAAAAGAATACTGGCACTGGGTTTGTCCACCACCTTGCTTTTGGGCTGTCTGACAGCCTGCGGCAACACTACAGACGGAAGCGAAACCCCTTCCACTACAGAAGCACAACACACCTTGAATTTGAAGGAAACCAAATCTCTGAAGGTCCTGACCTTGGGTCATTCTCTTACGGTAGACTCCTGCCACATGCTCGCTGCAGTTGCTGCCGCAGAAGGCTATGAAGATCTGACCGTCGGCACCCTGTACTACTCCGGCTGTCCGCTGAACAAACACGTGGCGCACTTAAATGCCAACGAAAGAGCCTACACCCTCTACATCAGCAAAACAAAAGAGTCTCCTAACTCCCCACCGGAGCAGATGAAGGATGTAACGATGGAAGATGCGCTCCGGTTTGACAAATGGGACATCATCATTATGCAGGGCGGCACCTTTGAGATCGCACAGGAAAACACCTTTACTGCCGGTCACATTCAGATCATTCAGCAGTATGTTAACGACAACAAGTTAAACCCCAATGCGATCTTCGCCTGGCATACGCCCTGGGCATTCGCAACAGACCCGGATCTGATGAATTCCTATACCGCCAGCACCAACAACCCTTACATTTCCGGCTATATCCCCTACAACAA
Source organism: Faecousia sp. (assembly GCA_045590735.1). GTDB lineage: Bacteria > Bacillota > Clostridia > Oscillospirales > Oscillospiraceae > Faecousia. Next base: position 28,154 of record JAZNRQ010000037.1, read on the forward strand.
CGATCGGCTGAAGCTTTATAACGACTTTACCAAATGTGTTGAAAAGTACATTCTTCCCGACGAAACCTTCCAATTCTTAATCCCCTCCGGCACTGCTATTGAAAATGCAATGTCCAGTTACCTGGATGAAAAAGATCTTCTCCGCGACTACGCCCACGCAACCGACCTGGGTCGTGTCATCGCCGCCTACACCTGGTACTGCACACTCAGTGGAACTGAGCAACTGGAAGAAATCAAATTTGATACCATTCCCAAAACACTGTTCAAAACCTCTACCAATTTAGAAGATCGTGTGCTGACCGATGCAGAAAAGGCAATCATTCTGGAATCTGTCAACAACGCACTAAAGAATCCTCTGCAGCTGACCCAATCCCAGTACACCACCGCTCCTTCTGCTTAAGGTTTATAAATGATATAAGCCGGAATGCATTTGCATTCCGGCTGATTCTCTGTAAAGTACATAAATGGTCACCTTCCGAGGAAGGTGCCCACTTTTTATTACTGGGTAACAGTCAGAGTTGCTGCATCGGAGGTCAGGGCCTCGCCGCTTGCATCGGTGATCTGGCAGCGGTACTGATAGCCGTTACGGCCGATCAGTGCATTGACAGTCAGCTGTGCGGTCTGTGCACCAGGAAGACCGGTGGTGTACCAGTTCTCGCCATTGTTGGTGTAGTACCACTGATACTTCAGACCGTTGCCGGTAGCGGTCACGGTGAACACTGCATTTTCGCCAAC
>JAZNRQ010000038.1:0-13932 GCA_045590735.1 Faecousia sp.
AGCGATTACAATTTTCGTTGTCATTGCGAACCAGTGACCGATGTCACTGGTGTGGCAATCTAAAAACCAAGTGTTACCAATAGATTGCCACGCCAGTGTGCGCACTGGCTCGCAATGACAATTGGGTTGTGCGAGTTTGAACATCTCGATAAATTGGAATTTGATTTTCTGTTATGCATTAAAAAAGAGGCACATCCGTGCCTCTTTTTTGTTATTCAACTGCGTCAAACTGGGACTGGTACAGCCGATAGTAGAAGCCTTTTTCTGCCATCAGGCTTTCGTGGGTGCCCTGCTCCACCACCTGCCCACCGTCCAGCACCAGAATATTATCTGCCGAACGAATGGTAGAAAGCCGGTGCGCAATAACAAAGCAGGTCTTATCCTTCATCAGCGTCCGCATTGCCGATTGGATCCGCTGCTCCGTCCGGGTATCCACATTGGAGGTAGCCTCGTCCAGAATCAGCATGTGGACATCCAGCACCATTCCCCTGGCAATGGTCAAAAGCTGCTTTTGCCCCTTGGAAATGGAAGTGCCGTTGTCGGACAGCACGGTATTGTAGCCCTCCGGCAGACGGCGGATATAGCCGTGGATATGGGCAGCCTTGGCAGCCGCCACCACATCCTCCATCGTCGCATCCGGCTTTCCGTAGGCAATGTTATCATAGATCGTGCCGTGGAACAGCCAGGTATCCTGCAGGACCATAGAATATGCCTTCCGCAAAGATGCCCGGGTCACCTGCCGTACCTCGTGTCCGTCCACATAGATGCAGCCGGCATCCACATCATAAAACCGCATCAAAAGATTGATGATGGTGGTCTTACCGGCACCGGTAGGTCCGACGATCGCCGTCAGGCTGCCGGACTTTGCGTGGAGGTTCAGCCCCTTGATGATGGGCTGACCGGGAACATAGGAAAAGTCCACATTCTCCAGCTTTACATCACCCTTCACCGTTTCCAAATTTACCGCATTCTCGCAGTCCAAGGGCTCCGGTGTTTCGTCGATCAGTGTAAACACCCGCTCTGCCGCCGCAAACGCACTTTGCAGCTCAGAAATAATATTTGCGATCTCGTTGATGGGGCCGGAGAACCGACGGGAATACTGCACAAAGCTTGCCAGGTCGCCCATCTGCACCTGATGATTCAAAAACAGCAGCGCACCGAAGGTGGAAACCAGTGCCAAAGAGAGATTGTTAATAAAATTGACGCAAGGGCCGGCAACTGTGCCGTTGGCCTCTGCATTGGTGTAGGCAGAAATCGCCTCGTTGTTCTTAACATCGAACCGATCCAGCACTGCCCGCTCCTGGCCATAAGCGTGGATGGTCTTCTGACCGGAAAGCATCTCCTCCACAAAGCCATTCAGCTGTCCCAGCTTGGCACTGCGCTTCCGGAACAAAGGCCGCACCCGCCGGGTGATCCATTGGGTGAAGAAGATGGTCAAGGGAATGGTCACCACAAAGATCAGCACCAGCTGCGGCGCAATGGTCAGCATCATAATAAAGGACACCGTCACCGTTATGAAGCTTTGCAGGATCTGCAATAGATCCGTGGAAAGGCTTTGATTCACCGTATCGATATCGTAGGTCAGGGTGGAAATGATGTCACCGGTCTGGAACCGGTCAAAATACCCTACCGGCAACGCGGTGAGCTTTTCAAACACATCGTGGCGCATTTGCCGGGATACGGTACGGCTCAGTTTCAGCATTACCACCTGCAGTAAATAAGAAAGCAGCGATGCGCTCAGGTAAAACAAAATCATCAAACCGACACAATAAAATACCGTATCAAAATCCACCTGCAGCTGTCCGTCGCTCAGGTCAATGGCATTGATCGCAATACCGGACAGCTTTGGCCCGTAAAGGTTCAGGGAGCTGCTGGTAATTGCCAGGATCAGCGCGAGGATCACCAACAGCCGGTTCTTGCCGATATAGCGCCACAACCGCACCAACAGCTTGCCGATAGGCACCTTGTGATTGTCAAATTTTCGGGTATCGCCGCTGCGTTCCGCACGGCTCATACGGCCGCCGCCGATCATACCGGTTGCCATATCACATCGCCTCCTTTCCGTCACCCATTTGGGTTTCGGCAATGAGGCGGTATTCCTCACATTTTGCCATCAGATCGTCGTGCTTGCCCATACCGATCACCTGACCGTCATCCAGCACAAGGATCAGATCTGCGTGCTGCACGGAGCTGACACGCTGGGTCACCAGCACGGTGGTCGTATTGCGGTACTTTTCCCGAAGGGCACGGCGCAGGTTTGCATCGGTGCGGTAGTCCAGTGCGGAAGACGCATCGTCCAGCACCAGGATCTCCGGGTCAGCAGCCAACGCTCTTGCAATCAGCAGACGCTGCTTCTGACCGCCGGAAAGATTATTGCCACGAACCACCACCTCTGCTTCCATCTGTCCTTCTTTTTCCGAAATAAATTCCGCCTGGGCGCAAGCTGCTGCTTTGTCCAAAGCCTTATCTTCCAGATCCCGGAAGAACCGAATATTGTGTGCAATGGTTCCTTCTGTAACAAAGTCGTTTTGGAACACCACGCCGAATTTTTCCCGCAGCTTTTGATACGCAATGGTACGAATGTCCTGTCCATCGATGCGGATCGTGCCTTCGTCCGCATCGTAAAGCCGCAGCAAAAGATTCAAAATGGTGGATTTACCGGAGCCGGTACCACCCAAAATACCCAAAGTCTGTCCGTGTTCCAGGGTAAAGGAGAGATTCTCAATATTCTTCTCCACACCGGTATAAGAAAAGCCCACATTTTCAAAGGCAATATGGGGCGCATTGGGAACCGTTTCGCCGCCCTTTTCCACCGCCAGATCCTCGGGAAGCTCCAGCACATCCGCCACACGCTTGGCACTGGCTTCGCCCTTGCTCCAGAGTATAAAAATGCGGGTAATACCCATCATCGCATTGTGGATCATAATAAAGTACTGGATCGCCGCCACGATCACGCTGCTTTCCACACCCTGCCGATCCACCAAAAACGCACCGATCAGCACCACCATTGTCAGACCCAGATTCAGCACCGCAATGGTAACCGGGCCGGTAATGGCAGTGACCCTGCCTGCCCGCTGTCCCACCTCGGACAGCTCCTTATTGACCGTTTCAAACCGCTCTTTTTCGTAGTCGGACTTACTCAGTGCCTTGACCACCCGGATACCGGTGATATTCTCCTGTGCCACCCGCACCACATCATCCAGCACCAGTTGCTGCTGGGCGTACAGGGGCACACCTTTTTTACTGACAGTCAGCACCACCGTAGCAATGATCGGCAGCAGTGCCACCAAAACCAATGCCAGCTGCCAGTTCTTCAGCGTCAGCATAATAATGCCGCCAATCAGCAGGATCGGTGCCCGGACACCCATCCGCTGCAGACGGGTCAGCATCACATTGACGTTATATGTATCGCTGGTAAGCCGGGATTCTGCCGAAGGGATCGTCAACTGGTCCATCTGCCTGGAAGACAGGCTTTGGAGCTTTTTAAACAGATCGTGACGGATGGATTTTGTGATCCGTCCGGAACTGAAGGCGATCATCCGGTTGGCAACGATGTTCAGCGTCACCGCCAGCACCGCACACAGCACCATTCCGCCGCCCAGCATATACACAAGCTGCGCACCGCCGTTTGCTGCCGTTTCTTCACGGAGCATCGTTTCCATCAAGCTGGGAATATATAATTCCGCATAGGTGGCAACAAATTTGACTGCCATCGAAAGAAGGATAAACCAGATATGGGGTTTTATATATTTTGTTAATCTGCCCATACTATACCTCCCGCTCCGCTACGCATCGCACCTGCGAAAGCAGCTGCTTTAGGGTTTTCCGATCCTCCGGAGACAACGCCTCCAGCAAATCATTTTCCCATTCATTCATCGCTTCCTGCAGCCGGGGGTACAGCTGCAATGTCTTTTCCGTCGGGTACAGGTGCAGCACCCGCTTATCCTTTCCGGGACGACGCTCCAGATATCCCTCCTCCTCCAAAAACGCTGCGTGCCGGGCAATGCCGGATTTGTCAAAGCCCAAAAGCTGCACCAGCGCATCCTGTGTAAGTCCCGGGGAAACGCAGACCTCCATCAAGTACCGGGCGTGGATACTCTTCAGCCCCAGCGGCTCCATATAGGCATTGCGCTGCCGCCGCAGATACCGGGAGATCACAGAAATATCCTTGGTAAACCGCAATGAGATCCCTCCTTTAATCGTTGCAATCGCAACAGTTGCATTTGCAACAATATTACCACAACCTTTTTCCTCTGTAAAGTATAAACCTTGTTTTTTTGTCAAAAATAATAAAAAACAAGGAGGCATACCAATGAAAAAGGAACGACAGGAAGAACAAAAGCCCGTACCCTGGGAGGTAACCGACCCCAAGCCGCCGGTGATCCGGTCCGGCCATATGGAAGACCGCCATTGCCACTGATACCCGCTAAGCAATTTATCAAGCGGCGAGTCGCCGCGGACAATTTCGTTCTGATACCCCGGTGGAAATCGAAACGATAAGAGATCTGTTGCGGTATCCAGCGAATGTCCTCGGCGACAATGCGCCATCGTCCCTCGCTGACCGCTGCCACTCGGTCACGCTCCATCTTCAAATTCCGGTTTATCGAGCTGTTACAATCTTCGTTGTCATTGCGAGCCAGTGCTCACACTGGCGTGGCAATCTCCCGATAAAACCAGAACTTATGATAATCGTTTATGCTGGTGCCTGCCGGCGGCGGTACTTTCTGGTTTCGCACAGAAAGTACCCAAAGATGCGACTTGGAGGGGCGTTGAGCGTCCTTGCTCCCGCAAGGCGAGCCACCCCCTCCAAGACCACCCCCGGCGCGCACTTTCGATACTGCTATACAAGGTTTCGGTGCATTAAGGGTGGTTATCGAAACAGCTCGACAAATTGGAATTTATTTTTTAGGTCTGGAGAGGACTTTCATAATTTCGGGGATGTCCACAAAGGCAAATTCCTTTTGCAGCAGCGCCATAACAGCTTCGTCCAAAGCCGGGGCATCGAAGTATGCAATATTGGATTTTACCTGCTCCGGGGTATCTGCACCCAGCACCAAACTGGTCACACCGGCACAGTCCCGCATAAATGCGATAGCCAGCTGGGCAACGGTAATGCCCAGATCTGCCGCAATATGCCGCAGCAGCCGAATCTTGGGAACAGCGTGTTCCGATAAGATGGGGTCTGTGACCTTTTCAGGTTCCAGGAAGAACAGACCCTGCAAAAACACGCTGCGCACAAAGACGGAGTAATTTCGCTCCTGCAGCTTTTTTACAGAACCGTCTGCGATCAGCCGCTGATCAAAAATGCTCATGGGCACTTGGGTCATGGAGAAAATGTCGTAGGGGAGCATTTCTTCAATATCCTCAGCGGTGTAGACGGAAACACCTACCCGGTTGGTATAGCCGTGGTCGATCAAAGCCTTGACCGCATCGACGCAGGCTGTTCCGTGGGTCACAGGGTCTTTTGCACCGTGGAGCATAATGGCATCCACTTTGTTCACGCCCAGTCGTTCCAGCGACTGTTCCACCGATTCGGTGGCAAATTTTTCCAGTTCTTTGGAAGAGGAGCCCTGCAGCTTAGGAATCTTGGTGATGATGGCGGGCATTTCACCTTTCCATTGTTTCAAAAATCTGCCGATCACCAGTTCACTGTCACCGTAGGCACGGGCGGTATCCAATGCGGTGACACCGCTCTCCAAAGCACTGCGGAGAATAGAAAAGCTTTTTTCTTCATCCGGCTTACCGGCATCGTTTGCAATGCCGTAGTTCATACCCAGCTGGACGGTACCCAGGGTCATAGGAGAGATGTTCATCATTACACCTCGGCAATATTTCGGTCAGATACCTGCCCGGCAATATCTTTAAAGTACTTGAAAAGTGCTACCACATCTGCACCGCAGCTGATAAAGGTGTAGCCCATTTCCACCAGAGAATCAAAGTTTGCAGGACCGCCTACAGTGCCTGCCCACTTGCCGTACTTGCGGGCGGTTTTGGCTACCAGCCGACGGGCCTCGTCGATCCGGGGGTCACCGCCCAAAGGTGCGCCGATGCTCTGGGAGAAGTCCGCAGGACCGAAGAAAATCATATCAATACCGGGCAGTTGGCAAATTTCTTCCAGCTCTGCCAGAGGCTCCGGATCTTCGATCTGCACCACGGTGAAACGCTCTTCGTTAGCCTGCTTGATGTAATCGGCTGCGCTGACCATACAGTAAGCACCGTCAGCATTGCCACCGTCGATGGGGCGTCTGCCGATGGGGTGGAACTTGGTGTAGTAAACGATCTGCTTGGCTTCTTCCAGACTCATCAGGTGGGGGACCATAATGCCGGTGGAGTCACCCTCCAGAGGACGGACAATGTCGCTGTAGCAGCCCTTGGAAACACGGGTCAGCACATCCACATCGTAGATTTTAGCTGCCCGGACAGCATCTTCCACATCCTTCATATTGTTGGGAACGTGCTCCAGATCGATCCAGATGCAGTCAAAACCGCACATTGCGGCAATTTCCGCAGCTCGGGGGTCAGACAGGTTCAGCTTGATGCAGGTAGCCACTTTTCCGGCTTTCATTTGCCGCAATACACGGCTTTTTCTCATATCCATAGTAATAATCTCCTTATTTTGCACTATAGCCGCCATCCAGCGGGATCACAGTACCGGTCAGATATTGGGAGGCATCGGAAGCCAGATAAACCACGATGCCCTTCACATCGTCTTCTTTGGCAAGCCGTCCTATATAGGTTGCTTTGCTGTAGTTTTCCACGAATGCGGGATGCTGATTGGCAAACAGACCGCCCAGTGCCAGACAGTTGCAGCGGACACCCTTAGGACCGAATTTGCCTGCCAGGAAGCGGGTCAGGTTGTGCATACCGGATTTGTGGAAGAAATAATCAGGTCCACCCAAAGCGGACATACCGTCAGTGCCTTCGTACAGACATTCGTTGGGGCCTAAATTGCCCATATAAGAGCCGATGTTAATAATGCTGCCGCCGCCGTTTTCCGCCATCAGATTGCCGAAGGCGCGGCTCATAGCGAAAAGACCTGCACCGTTGACCCGCAGGCTTTCCGCAAAGCCCTCGATGGTACCGTTATCGAAGCCGCCCTTGAAGCAGCCGCGAAGTGCGGAATTGTTGATAAGAACATCGATCTTGCCAAACTTGGCTACCAGCCGATCCCGGAGCGCAAGGATGCTCTGCTCATCGCCCTGATCATAGCAGTCCGCATAGACCTGCAAACCCTTTTCCCGGAGGTTGGCGGCATATTCTTCGTTCTTTTCCAAAGTGCGGGATGCGGTAATGACAATTGCGCCTGCTTCAGCCAGTGCTTCCACCATTGGCTTGCCGTACTTACCTGCGCCACCGGTTACCAGGGCAACCTTGCCCTTCAGGCTCAACATCTCCATTACGTGCATGATCATTTCCTCCTTACGGTAATTCCCAGCGGGTAGACAGCAGAGAATTATAGCTGTCACCGGGATATTTTTGATAATATACGGTCAGAATCGAGCCGTCAGACAGTTCGACGCTGGAGGGATAACCCAGATCCCAGTCGGGAGCTTCTTGGCTGATGGTGATTCGGTCAGACCAGGTTTTGCCACCGTCTTTACTGATGTAGGCGTTTTCACCGAAAGGTGCAATGCGTCTGCCGGTGGTCATAACGATAGCGCCGGAGGAGTGAAGCAGCAGGTGGGGCGGTGCGCCAAAGACACCTGCCAGCTGCGGCACAGACCAGGTTTTACCGCCATCGGTGGAGAAGGTGGTGTAGACCTCGTTGTCCAGATTTTTATCCTCCCGGTTGACCCGGATGCCGCCCAGCAGAGTGCCGTCAGGCAGCTCTACCACATAAGGTTCGCAGAACCGGCCGGGGTCCACACCCTCTACGGTAGGCACAATGCCCAGCTTTTCCCAGGTTTTGCCGCCATCCCGGCTTTCCAATGCGTAGATCCGGGCAGGTTCATAGCCTTCGAAATCCTGGCACTGGAAGCTTCTGCCAAAGTAGAGGAGGCTGCCGTCTTTTCTGCGGATAGGGCCGTGGGGTGCGGAGACAGGGACACGGATCCGTTCACTCCAGGTCTTGCCGCCGTCTTGGGATAGCTTTACAAAAGAGCCGTAAGCGTGATCTTCTTCGTCCAGTTTCTTCCACATTTCCCGTGCGCCCAGAGAGAGGGGCAGCATAACGGTGGGATTTTTTTCTTCCCGGGTGTCCATAAACTCCCGTGTGTGGGCAAACCAGCTCAGCAGCAGCTGACCGTTGCCCCAGGCAAGCAGACCGGCATCCCGGTCGTCCATATAGGTATCGTTGGCAATGATGGGACCCAGCCAGCTTTCGCCTTCATCGTGACTGATGTACATCAGATCCTTGCCAAAGGGACATACGTGTCCCAGCCGGTGACCGGAGGACACGGCATAGATTACGCCCTTTTCGTCCTGTGCTACCGTAGGCCATGCCTGATAACGGAAAAAACCGTCGGTAACCCGGTTAACAACGCCAAATTTCATAGGAAAACTCCTTTCGGTGTTGACAAATATTTATAAAGAGGTATATACTGATTTTAGACAAAATTCCGGAATGCGTCAATTGCTTTTGGTTGCTATTTTAAAGAATCAGTTGCGGTTTTTAAATATCTTTCAATAATAAAAGAGGTTTTGCAAATGCAGCTTTCGTTTACTGCTGTGGTGGATCAGGTAAACTGCCATATCCGTGCCTACGGAAGTGATGTGGTACCCCAGGAGAAGGTGAATCAGCGTCCCCATAAGCATTATTTTATGGAGTTTCATTATGTATTTGCCGGAGAGGAAACGGTGATTTTGCCTACCCAGCAGCAGAAAATCCGGCTGCGTCCGGGGCAGATTCTGATGCTCCCGAAAAACAGTTACCACGGTGCTACCACCGAGCAGGAAACGGTGGAGCGGATGTGCTTTAATTTCAGCGCGGAGAGCGAAGAAAAAAGGGAAAGCCCTTTGATAGAGCTATACCAGACCACCACCGAGCCGATGGTTTTTGAAGATACGGAAATTGACCAGTTTATGCTCCAATGCCGCCATCTGCAAAGGCGGGGCGGCGGTCTGCTGCCGGAAGCACAGCAGGGACTTTTGCTGCTGAGTGTGGTGCTGCGGCTATTGGAACGGGTTTCCGGCGCACAGGCACAGTACACAGCGGAAAATACCCGCAAGCTGCGGCAAAAGTGGATCATAGAGGATTATATTGAGCAGCATTTTACCGACAATACCGGTATGGAGGGATTGGCGAAGGCGCTTTATTTAAGCCAGCAGCAGACCCGGAAACTGGTGCGGCAGTTTATGGGGGAGGATTTTAAGACCATCATGATCCGCCGCCGGATGGAACTGGCAGAAATTTACCTCCGGGACCCGGATCGCTCTCTGGAAGAGATTGCCTGGCAGGTAGGCTACCGTTCCTACAGCGGTTTTCAGCTGTGCTTTAAGCGGTATTTCGGTGTCACACCGGTAGAAAAGCGCAAACAAATGCAATAAAAAGCACCGGTTCTTTTGAACCGGTGCTTTTTCGTTAGTTCAGAGAAATCTCATCCAAAGAGATCCAGCCTCTGTCGGTCTTGGCCCAACGGCCGCTGAAGCCCCAAATATCCACGGTGGTGTGCAGGGGATAGGTGCTGTAAGAGGCATACTGGGTGCCGGGACCTTCGTAGATCCGCAGGGGGTTACCCAGGGTGACGGCGGTACGGTGACCGGATTGGCTGTAGGGGATCACAGAGGGATCGTCCAAAACTACAAAGTTCATACTGACCCAACCGTAGCCTACATTGCCCCACAGATCATCACCCACGTATTCCACATCATAGAATGTGAGGCGGGTGCCCTTTTCTTCCAGACGCTCAATGATCTTGTAATCGGTGCCGGGACCCTTGCGGACGTGCAGGTTGGTACCGGAGGTGTTGCCGCCAACGGTACGGAACACCGGCTGAGGCGGCTCGGTGGGTGTGTCCACAACAGGGTATGTAAATTCAGGAACCTTGACAGACTCGGTAGGCTCAACATCTTCCTCTGTTGCCTCAGTCGGGTCTGCAATGGGCAGGGTGTTATCCGGCTGAACAAGAGCAGGTTCCTTGCCGCTTTGCGGCAAAAGAGAATCCAAAGAGAAATCTCCCGGCAGCACTTGATTCGGAATGCAGCAGCAGCCGGAAAGGGTAGCGGAAAGGAGCGTCACTGCCAGAAGCAGTGTAACGAATTTTTTCATTTTTTCTTACCTCCCGATGAAAACAGATACACCAACGGTAGTTGTCGGCTTTTTCCCATTATAGCACAGTTTGAAACATAGAATCAAGGGGTGTGGGCATTTTTGTGCAAAATAGAAAAGGATTGACAGGAAAAGCAGAAAATGCCATAATCTACAAAGAAGAAAGGAGCGTCAGAAAATGTTTGATGCACAAAAAGTAACCGAGGGCTGTATTGCCTGGATCCGGGATTTTTTCGCAAAGAACGGACCGGACTGCAATGCGGTGATCGGCATTTCCGGCGGTAAGGACAGCTCGGTGGCGGCAGCTTTGTGTGTGGCGGCACTGGGAAAGAAGCGGGTCATCGGTGTACTGATGCCCTGGGGTGAACAGCCGGATATTGATATGGCATATATGCTGGTTAACCACTTGGGGATCCGGCATTATGAGGTAAATATTAAAGAAGCGGTGGATGGTGTGCTGAAAAGCCTCCCGCAAACGCTGGAGATTACGGCTCAGTCCCGGCAGAATTTGCCGCCCCGAATCCGGATGTCCACCTTGTATGCGGTTTCTCAAAGCTGTAACGGCCGGGTGTGCAACACCTGCAATCTGTCGGAGGACTGGGTGGGCTATTCCACCCGTTACGGCGATGCGGCAGGGGATTTTTCACCACTGTCTATGCTGACAGTGACGGAGGTCAAGCAAATCGGCCTTTGCCTGGGGCTTCCGGAGGTGTTGGTGAACAAAACACCCATTGACGGCTTGTGCGGCAAGACCGACGAGGAAAACCTGGGCTTTACCTATGCCCAGCTTGACACCTATATCCGCACCGGGGAGATCGTCGATCCGATGAAAAAGGAAATGATCGACAAGCGGCATAAAGCCAATCTCTTTAAGCTGCAGCCGATGCCGGTGTTCCAGCCGGAACTGTGAGGCAGCCATGGAACGAAAAAATTGGAAAAGCCCGGTGCTTTGGGCGTTTTTGGGAATTGAGAGTGTCTTATATATCCTGCTGCTGTTTGGTGGCGGACAGGTGGCGGTGATCAGCTCCTTCGCATCCATTGTGCTGTGCTTTCTTTACACACTGATCGGCTGCAAAAATAACAGCCTGCTGGCAATCGGCGCAATGGCCTGCACCGTAGGTGCGGATTTTTGTCTGGTGATCTGTTCGCCCCGGCAGCAGCTGTGGGGAATGGTATTCTTTTCCGCAGTGCAGATTTTGTATGCCATCCGGCTGCACCGGCTGGTAAAGTATAAGGTACTGCTATATGTCCGGTTGGCACTGATTTTACTGGTGGAGGGCATTGCGGCAATGGTACTGGGAGATGGGCTGGATGCCCTGGCGGTGATCTCCGTGTGCTACTACGTCAATTTGGTAATGAATGCGGTGGCGGCTTTTTGTGCCGTTCGGCAGATCCCGCTTATGGGGGTGGCACTGCTACTGTTTATCGCCTGCGATACGCTGATCGGTCTGCAGGTGGCAATGGACGGCTACCTGCCCATTGGGGAAGGCTCGTGGCTTTACCGGTTGCTGACGGTGGATTTTAACCTGCCGTGGGTATTTTACCTGCCGTCCCAGGTGTTGCTGGCACTTAATAAGAAAAAATGGAACGAAAAGCAACATATATTCCGGTTTAGCGAGCTGTTTCGATGGTGAATGTAGGGGCGACCATTGGTCGCCCGTCCAATAATTTGCTTGCAAATTATTGGAATTTCCGTAGGAAATCATTGAATTATCGCCGTTGGCGATCCCGATTTGTAAAACAAATCGGGCGGGCGAGCAATGCTCGCCCCTACGTATTCTATCGATATATTGCTCGATAAATTGGAATATTACAGGCAATATCATAAACCCGGAGGAGCATCGCTCCTCCGGGTTTTCATTATTGCGCAATCAGATCGTTTTCCCGGAACTGGAGGGAGTAGAGCTTTTTATATGTGCCGTCGGCGGCGATCAGCTCATCGTGGGTGCCCCGCTCTGCGATCCGACCCTCCAGAACCACCGCAATTTCGTCCGCATTGCGGATGGTGCTCAGCCGGTGAGCGACCACCAGGGTGGTTCTGCCCTTGCACAGCTCGTCCAGTGCCTGTTGGATCAGCACTTCGGTGGTGTTATCCAGCGCGCTGGTGGCTTCGTCCAAAATCAGAATGGCCGGATCCTTTAAAAATACCCGGGCGATGGAAAGCCGCTGCTTTTGACCGCCGGAGAGCTTGACGCCCCGTTCACCGATCTCTGTGTCATAGCCATTGGGCAATGTCATAATGTAGTCGTGGATATTGGCACGGCGGGCAGCTTCCATCATTTCCTCCTCGGTGGCATCCAGCCTGCCGTACATAATGTTATCCCGGATCGTACCCACAAACAGGAATACATCCTGCTGTACAATGCCGATATTCTGCCGCAGAGAATCAAGAGTCAAGCTTCGGATGTCCTTGCCGTCAATAAGGATCTGTCCCTGCTCCAGCCGGTAGAAATTAGGCAGCAGGTGACAAAGGGTGGTTTTGCCACCGCCGGAAGGACCTACCAGCGCCAGCTTGCAGCCCTTTTCCAGCCGCAGATTCACATTTTGCAGGACCTCTTTGGTCTTATCGTAGGAATAGGTCACATCTTTAAATTCAATGATGCCCTCCACATCCGTTAAGGGTTGGGCATCGGGTGCTTCTTCTTCCGGTACTTCGTCCATAATCTCGCAAAACCGCTTAAAGCCGCTGACACCGTTCTGGAACTGCTCCATAAAGCCGATGAGAACATTGACCGGGTTAATAAACAGGTTGACAGATACGATGAAGGTGGCATAGTCACCGGGCTCGATCCACTCATTAAAGAGGAACAGACCGCCGGCAATGAGAATGAACACATTGAAAATATCGGTAATAAAGGAGGTGGTGCTGTGAAACCGTGCCATTGCCTTGTAAGCTCTGCGGGAGGCACTGACAAATTGGGAATCGCCTTTGGCAAATTTCTCTGATTCCCGTTTTGCATTGGTGTAGGCCTTGGTCACCCGAATGCCGGTGATGCTGCTTTCAATTTGCGCATTGATGGTGGCATTGCTTTTGCGCCGGTCGTCAAAGGCACTGCGCATTGCTTTGCGCAGGTATATGGCAACGATCATCAAAATGGGAACGCAGGCAAAAATAATTAAAGTCAGATAAATGTTAATGGTAGAAAGGTAAGCAAAGGAAAGGATGATCATTGTGGAGCAGATCAGCAGGTTTTCCGGGCCGTGGTGGGCAAGCTCGCAGACCTCAAACAGGTCGCTGGTGATCCGGGTCATGATCCGTCCCGTTTCGTGGTCATCGTAGAACCGGAAGGGGAGCTTCTGCAAATGGGCAAACAGATCTTTTCGCATTTGGGATTGCATCCGCACGCCGATGATGTGGCCGTAATACTGAACAAAATAGCGCAGCAGCAGCCGCACCAGGTACAGCCCCAAAACCGTACAGCCGGAGATAATGATCGCGGTGTACATCCTATGGGGGAAGTAGTTGTTCAGCATTTCCCGGGTGATCACCGGATAGACCATACCGATGCCGGAGATCAGCAGAGAAGCCAGCAGATCCAGCGTCAGCAGTTTTTTATGGGGCTTGTAGTAAGAAATAAACCGTTTGAGCATTTTTACCCTTCCTTAAAACCGACGTTTTTCCTATTCTACCATTATTTACCCCATTCGTAAACCCCGAAAACAAGCAGAACCCAAATTCTGATAAATTCGGGTTTATAGGGAACAGGTTTCCCGCCCTCTGCAAA